>NZ_JBUZNL010000011.1:0-28698 GCF_055326485.1 Georgenia sp. G2120
GGGGGGGGGGACCCCCGCCGTCGTGCGTCCGGGGTCCTGTCGCCGAGATTGCGGTTGGGGCCCCAACCACAATCTCGACGACGACGAACCGCAATCTCGACGACGGGCGTGGACGCGCAACCTCACGTCGGCGGATCGTGCCAGGCTCGTCCTCGGGCCGGAACCGGCCGCTGCCGAGCAGATCAAGGAGCAGGGATGTACTTCATCGTCGTCCGGTACGAGGTCAAGCCGGAGAGCGTCGACGCCTGGCCGGAGATCGTCCGCGAGTTCACCGAGCGGACGCGGCAGGAGCCGGGCAACCTCTTCTTCGAGTGGTCCCGCAGCCTCGAGCGGCCCAGCGAGTACGTGCTCGTCGAGGGCTTCACCGACGACGGCGCCGCGCCGCACGTGAGCAGCGACCACTTCGCCGCCGGGCTCGAGACCATGCGCCCGCACCTCGTGAGCACGCCGCGGATCATCTCGCGCCAGGTCGACGGCGAGGGCTGGGACGAGATGGGCGAGCTCCAGATCCCCTGACCGACGCTGCGGCGGGCGGCACGGGTCGGGGTGCGTGGGCCGGTAGCGTCTCGGTCATGCCCGACGCCCCCGCCCGCCGCCCGCTCCCGCCCAAGTGGTCCCAGCTCATCATCTCGATCGCGGTCGGCGCGCTGCTCGGCCTGCTGTGGGGCCTGTGGCGGGGTGACCTCACACGGTGGCTGCTGCTCGGTGCGATCGTCGGTGCCGTCAGCGGGCTGTGGTCCGAGCTGCGCCTCGCGCGGGAGAAGCGGGACCGCGAGAAGTAGGCGACGGGCGCGCCCCGCGACCAGGAGCCGGCACTGCGGCCCTGGGCTGGCCCTGCGGCTACGAGCAGGCCCCGCGACCGGCTAGCACGACCGGCCCCGTCGTCGAACCTCACGCCCGCGCGGAGACCGGGAACCTCTCCCCTGGGCACGGCCCGGAGCACCGCCTGGCGCGCCCTAATCTTCTCGCATGATCATCTGGGGATCGCGCACCAAGCGCAAGCACGTCCTGACGACCAACCTCGTGTGCAGCCGCTGCCACAACCCGGCGGCCACCCACCTCTTCATGCTCATCGCGAAGTTCACGCTGTTCTTCATCCCGCTCTTCCCGTACTCGAAGAAGCGGTTCATGGAGTGCACGTTCTGCGGCTCCCAGACCCAGCTGAGCAAGGAGCAGTTCGAGCAGATCGAGCAGGCGGCCGAGCAGGGCGGCGGTTCGATGCCCGGCTACCAGGGCGCAGCGCCGACCGCTCCCCAGGGGTACGGCCAGCAGGGCTACCAGCAGCAGAATCAGCAGCCGCAGCAGCCCCAGCAGCAGTACCCGGGCGCGAACTACGGCCAGCAGGGTCAGCAGCCCCAGCAGCAGTACCCCGGCGCGAACTACCACCCCCAGGGCTGAGCCTCCCGCCCGAGGCCACCGGCCCGGCCGGTCGGCCCTCACCCGGCCCGGCCCAGGTCGGTAACCTCGGGCGGTGAGCACCGCCGCCGACCTCCCGCAGCCGCCCGCCCCTCGCCACGTCGAGCACCACCGCGTCCATCACGGGCACGACGTCGTCGACCCGTTCGACTGGATGCGGGACAAGGAGTCCCCGGAGCTGCTCGCCCACCTCGAGGCCGAGAACGCCTACGCGGACGACCGCACCGGCCACCTCGCGGACCTCGAGGCCCGCATCGTCTCCGAGATCAAGGACCGCACCCAGGAGACGGACACCGACGTCCCCGTCCTCGAGCGCGGCTGGTGGTACTACACCCGCACCCACGCCGGGAGGCAGTACCCCACGTGGCACCGGGTCGCCGACACCGGGTCCGGCCGCCCCGACCCCGCCGGCACCGTCGACGGCGAGCAGCTCGTCCTCGACGGCAACGCCGAGGCCGAGGGCCAGGCGTTCTTCAAGGTCTCCGAGATCGTCGTGGCCCCCGACGCCCGGCACGCCGCGATCGGCATCGACCTCGACGGCGGGGAACTCTTCGACGTCCGGGTCGTCGACCTCACCACCGGCGAGACCGTCGACGACTCCGTCCGCGGCGTCGGCTACGGCCTGGCCTGGACCACCGACTCTGCGCGCCTGATCTACGTCCGCACCGACGACGCCTGGCGCCCCCACGAGGTGTGGAGCCACGCGGTCGGCTCCGACCCCGCCACCGACGAGCGGCTCGTGCGCGAGGACGACGAGACCTACTGGACGTGGATCGAGACCTCCCGCGACGGCCGCTGGCTCGTGGTCCACCACGCCGCCACGACCTCCGGCGAGGCCCTGCTCGTCCCCCTCGACGCCGACGCGCTCGTCCCGCAGGTCGTCTCGCCCCGGCGCCCGGGCCTCGAGTACACGGTCGAGGTCGCCGGCGACCACCTCCTCGTCGTCCACAACCTCACCCAGAAGGACTTCACGCTCTCGGCCGCGCCGCTCGGCCCCTCCGCGCCCGAGGACTGGAGCGACCTCCTGCGGTCGGCGGACGGGGAGCGGATCCTCGCCGCCCACGCGTTCGCCGGGCACGCCGTGGTCGAGCTGCGCGCCGGCGGCCTGCCCGCCCTGCGCGTCCTCCCCCGCACCGTTTCCGCCGGGAACGACACCCCGCCCGACGACGACGCCGCACCCACCGGTGGCGGACCCGCCGGCGGCGCGGGACCGGCCTACGGGCCGGCGCGCGACGTCGTCGTGGACGGGGAGCTCACCGCCGTCGCGCTGGGCGACGTGCGCGAGTGGGAGAGCGACGAGATCCTCGTCGAGACGCAGTCGTTCCTCACGCCGCCCACGGTCTCCGCGCACTCCCTCGCCGACGGGTCGGCCGTGGTCGTCAAGCAGAAGGTCGTGCCGGGCTACGAGCCGGAGCGGTACGTCGAGCGGCGCGAGTGGGCCACGGCCGGGGACGGCACCCGCATCCCGCTCTCGATCGTCCACCGGGCCGACGTGCCGGCCGACGGCACCGCCCCCGGCCTGCTCTACGGGTACGGCTCCTACGAGGTGTCGGTCGACCCCGCCTTCAGCGCCGAGCGGCTGCCGCTGCTCGACCGGGGCGTCGTGTTCGCCGTCGCCCACGTGCGGGGCGGCGGCGAGCTCGGCCGCTCCTGGTACGAGGACGGCAAGCTCGACCGCAAGCGCAACACCTTCACCGACTTCGTCGACGCCGCGCACCACGTCCTCGACACCGGGCTCGTGGCCGGCGGACGGCTCGCCGCCCAGGGCCGCTCGGCCGGCGGCCTGCTCATGGGCGCCGTCGCCAACCTCGCCCCGGAGACGTTCCGCGTCATCCACGCCGGGGTCCCGTTCGTCGACGCGCTGACGACGATCCTCGACCCGTCGCTGCCGCTGACCACGGGGGAGTGGGAGGAGTGGGGCGACCCGCTGCACGACCCGGCGTTCTACGACTACATGGCGACCTACGCCCCCTACGACAACCTGCGCGAGGCGCCCTACCCCGCGATCCTCGCCACCACCTCGCTCAACGACATCCGGGTGATGTACGTCGAGCCCGCCAAGTGGGTGGCCCGGCTGCGCGAGGTGACGACCTCCGACCCCGCCGACCGACCCGTGCTCCTGCGCTGCGAGATGGTCGCCGGGCACGGCGGGCGCTCCGGCCGCTACGACCGCTGGTCCGAGCGTGCGGCCGAGTGGGCCTTCGTCCTCGACCAGCTGGGCGTCGCCGATCGTCCCTGATCACCCGCGGCGACGGCGCGACATCCCGCCCGGTGGGGCGATCGTCGGCCACCCTGGGCGCATGAGGACGGGATCGGGCGCGCACCGGGTGCCGGAGCCTGCCCGCGGGACGCCGTCGGCCTGGTGGTACGTCCTGCGTCGGACGATCACCGAGTTCGTCGACGACCAGCTGATCGACCGCGCGGCGGCCCTCACGTTCTTCGCCGTGCTCTCGGTGTTCCCGGCGCTCGTCGCGCTCGTGTCCGTCCTCGGCCTCTTCGGGCAGGGGGCGACGACGACGAACGCGATCCTCACCATGCTCGAGGGACCACTCCCGTCGGACCTCGTCGCCCAGCTGCGCGAGCCGGTCGCCTCCGTCACCGAGAACCGGGGAGCCGGACTCGGACTCGTGCTCGGGCTCCTCGTCTCGATGTGGACGGCGTCGAACTACGTGTACGCCTTCAGCCGGGCGATGAACATCGTCTACGACACGGAGGAGGGGCGGCCGCTGTGGAAGCACCGTCCCGCGATGTACCTGCTGACGGTGGTGCTCATCCTGCTCGTCGGCGTCGCGGCCGTGCTGCTCGTCGTCACCCGGCCGGTCGCGCAGTGGCTGGGTGACCTCGTGGGCCTCGGCGACACGTCCGTCCTCGTGTGGAGCATCGTGCGCTGGCCGGTCCTCGTTCTCGTGGTGATCGTCGTCATCGCGCTGCTGTACTACGCCACGCCCAACGCCCGCCTCACCCGGATGCGGTGGATCAGCCCGGGCGCCGCTCTCGCGATCCTCGTCGCCGCGCTGGCCACGTTCGGGTTCGCGGTCTACGTCTCGAGCTTCGGTCGGTTCAACGCCACGTACGGGGCGCTGGCCGGCGCCGTCGTATTCCTTCTGTGGCTGTGGGTGATGAACCTCGTGCTCCTGCTCGGCGCCGAGCTCGACTCCGAGCTCGCCCGGATGCGGCAGCTGCGCGCCGGGGTGAGCGCAGAGGTCGACCTCCAGCTCCCCGTGCGGGAGGAGACGAGGACGCGGAAGGTGCGGGCGCGGCAGGCGCGTCAGGTGGACGAGGCGCGGGCGATCCGGGTCGCGCACGCCGCGCGGACGGAGCCGGAGGGCGAACGGTAGCGGTGCGGCCGACCCGACGTGCGGTCCCGCGCGCCGGGTTCAGGAGTCCTGGGCGTCCGGCTCGTCGTCGGAGGTCTCGCCGTCCGACGTGGAGGAGCTGCCCTGGTGCACCGCGGTGGCGGCCATGGCGGCCTCGTTGCGCGGGCTGAGCGCGATGACGGTGCGTGCGACGACGACCGCGAGCGCGAGGACGCCCACGACGACGAGGATCCAGGTCCAGTCCGGCATGTCTCTCCTTGTTCGCGGCGCCCTCATCGTACGGCCGACCGCCCGGGGCGCGCGGTGTGCCCGAGGGCGTCAGGCCGCGAGCATCCCCAGCACGACCCGGGCGCTGAGCCCGGCCACGTGGTCGACCTCGAGGTGGAAGTCCTGGTCCGCCGACGGGCCGCACAGGTCGGAGATGCCGCGGACCGAGATGACGGGGACGTCGGAGTCGGTGGCGACCTGGGCGATCGCCGTCGACTCCATGTCGGTGCTCAGGGCGTCCGGGAACGCGGCCCGGTAGGCGTCCACGTTGACGGCGGTGACGAACGCGTCCCCGCTGAGCACGAGTCCCGGCCGGACGGGCACGCCGACGTCCTGACCGGCGGCGACACCCGCTTCGACGAGCTCGGGGACCACGGGGAAGACCGGCGGCTGGCCCGGGACCTGCCCGCGCGCGTAGCCGAACGCGGTGGCGTCGGCCTGGCCGTAGACCAGCCCGGTGGCCACGACGACGTCCCCGACCTCGACGTCCGTGTGCAGCCCGCCGGCCGAGCCGGCGGACACGACGACGCGCGGCGCGTAGGAGAGCAGTGCCCAGGTGGCGGCGGCGGCGGCGTTGACGAGGCCGACCCGCGTGCGCACGAGCACGAGGTCGAGGCCGCGGACGGTCGCGCGCAGGGCGCGGGCGTCACCGGGTGCGTCGAGCTCGACGGGGTCGGTGGCGTCCTCGAGGAACGGGGAGAGCTCCTCGCCCATCGCGCAGAGCACGACGGCGTCGACGGTCTCGAGGGAGTTCTTGGCGGCGCGGGCCTCGCGGGCGGCGGCGCGGCTCTCGAGGAGGCGGTCGATGGGTGACATCACGGGCGCCCCTCGTCGTCGTGCGTGGTGGCGTGCGTGGTGGGGTCGTCCGTCCCGGGCTCCGCCATGACCTGGCCCCACTGCTCGCGCGCGGCGAGCATCGTGGCGGCGGCCTCGCGGGCGCCCTCGAGGCTGTGGCTCGCGCCCCAGCCGCACTGCACCTCGTTCGCCGCGGGGACCTCGGTCTGCTCGGTGACGGCGCGCAGGGTGTCGGCGAGCACGGCCATCGTGCCGGGCAGGTCCGGGGCGGCGGCGCGCAGGAGGTAGAAGCCGGTCTGGCAGCCCATCGGGGAGAAGTCGACGACGTCGTCGGCGTGGTCGCGGACCGCCTCGGCCACGGAGTGCTCGAGGGAGTGCACGACCGGCATCTCCAGGTGGGCGATGTTCGGCTGGGTGAACCGGATGTCGTACTTCGTCAGGACGGCGCCGCCGGGCAGCTCCTTGACGTCGGCGACACGGACGTACGGCGCTGACACGGCGCGGTGGTCGAGGTTGAAGCTCTCGACGTTCATCTGTGGCACTGCGCGTTCCTCTCGTCCAGGGGGGACACGGTCATCATCCCAGGCCCGTGCCCGTGAGGACCGGCCTCCCGGCGTCGGGCATCCCACACGGGACGGCGTCGGGCATGGGGCGGCGATCTCGCACGGGACGGTGAGACCGCGCGGGGCGGGCGTCGTGCGCGGGGTGGGGCGTCGTGCGGGGAGAGCGGGTCGAGGCCCCCGCTCCGGGTAGCCGTCCCGGCGCGGGAGCCTCGTGGTCGTCGAGGACGACCCGCGCGGCGTGCCGTCCCCCAGGACTCCGCGCCGCGCGTGACCGGTGCCGCCGGCGGAGAGCCGGCGGCGGGTGCGTCGCACCCGGCCCGCGATACCGGGCCGGATGGACGGGTGCGCCGGGGCCCGACCCGCGGGGTGCGTTCCGCGGGTCGGGCCCCGGGCGGGGCGCCGACGGTTCGTCCCGGTCAGGCGCCCGGGTGGCGGTGCGCAACCCCCCGGCGACGCACCGCCTGGATCAGGCCGCCTCGCGGCGGACCGTGCGGTACCAGCCGCCGACCATGGGGGCGACTACCCAGATGGCGGCCGACGTGGCGATCTGCGCCCATCCGGTCGCGTCCATCCCGTCGTCCATGAACATCTGGGTCCAGGCGAGGCTCGGGTCGACCCACTGGAGCACGTCCTGCAGGTCGGGGAAGAGCCCCGAGACGGCGCTGAGCACCATCGGCAGGAGGAAGAACAGGACGATCGCGATCGCCGGTGCGTGCAGGAGCAGTCCGAACGCCACACCCATGAGCGTGTAGAGGACGACGTTGAGCAGGAGGCCGCCGATGATCTCCGAGTCGAGGGCCCAGTCGGCCGTCACGGCGGAGTCGGTCGCGGCCGAGAGGGCGTGACCGCCGGCGGCGAACGCGACCGAGATGACGGTGATGACGAGCGCGAGCACGAGGGCGGCCGCGATCTTGGCGACGATCACCCGGGAACGCCGCGGCTCGAGGGCGAAGGTCTGCAGGGTCGTGCGCTGCGACCACTCCTGACTGGCGGCGAGCACGCCGACGATCGGGAGCAGCACGAGCTGGACCTGGAGCAGGATCGAGAGGTAGCCCTCGAACGGGAGGCCGTCGGTGGCGCCGGCCAGCGCGACGATGAGCATCGCGGCGAGGTCGATGACGAGGATCGCGGCGAGCAGGCCGAACCCGGAGCGGGTGTCGACCATCTTGCGCAGCTCGACCTGGACGAGCCGGCCGAGCGAGATGCCGGGGGCGTCGGGGACGGCGGTGGTCGCGGTGGTGGGGGCCGCGGCAGGTGCGGCGGACGCAGTCTGGACGTTGGTGGTCATGCGGCACGCTCCGAACGGTCGTCGTGGGCGGTGGTGGTGAAGAAGAGCTCTTCGATGTCGGTGGTGGCGAGCAGCTCGTCCTTGGCGCCGGCGGCGAGGAGGCGGCCCTTGCCGATGACGAGGAGGTCGTCGGCGGCCTGGGCCACCTCGCTGAGCAGGTGCGAGGACAGCAGGACGGTGCCGCCGCGCTCGGCGTGGCCGCGCAGGAGCTGGCGCATCCAGCGGATGCCCTGCGGGTCGAGGCCGTTGACGGGCTCGTCGAGGATGAGGACCTCCGGGTCGCCGAGGAGGGCGAACCCGATGCCGAGCCGCTGACGCATCCCGAGCGAGTAGCCCTTGACGCGGCGCTTCGCCTCCTTGGCCGTGAGGCCGACGGTGTCCAGCACCTCCTCGACGCGCGAGGTCGGCAGGCCCATCGTCAGGGCGCCGAGGGTGAGCACCTCACGGCCGGTGCGCCCGTTGTGCTGGGCGGAGGCGTCGAGGAGGACGCCGACGTGCCGGCCGGGGTTCGTCAGGTCGGTGTAGCGACGCCCGAGGACGGTGGCGGTGCCGCTGGTGGGCGTCGCGAGCCCGACGATCATCCGCATGGTGGTGGACTTGCCCGACCCGTTGGGACCGAGGAAGCCGGTGACGCGCCCGGGGCGCGCGATGAAGGACAGGTTGTCGACGGCGGTGGCGGGGCCGTATCGCTTGGTCAGTGCCTCGGTGGTGATCATGGATCCAGGATGGCCGGGCGGGAGGGGTGTGCGGATCGACCGAACGGGTCGCTTCCCGGAGCCTCGAGGCTGGTCCCGTGGGCCGGAGGGCGTACGACGGAGGAGGGAGGGGGTCCACCGCTGGGTGGACCGCGCTCGCCCGAGGGCGGAGGGGGTCGATCCGCGTGCCGGACGTCTCGCGCGGCCGCGGAACCTACTGTGGCGGCATGACTGCGTCCCGGCCCGAGCGCGACGGCGTGGGCGCGGGCACGCCCGTGGACGTCGACGCGCCTGCCGACGCCGACGTGCCGGCGGCCGACGTGCGTGCCGCCGACGCGCCCATGGACGTCCCCGCGGACGAGGCGACCGAGGACCTCACCGTCCGCGCACGGTGGTGGCGGCGCGCCCTGCCCTACGTGTTCGCCGGCGGCTGGGTCCTGGTCGGGATCGCCATGCTCCTGCTCATCGGCATCATCCTGCCGGCGGGCAACGACGTCGCGATCGTGACGCTGGCCCTCGACGCCGTCCTGGGCATCGTGTGCTTCGGCCTGCTCTTCGTGCGCAAGCGCTGGCCGCGCACGGTCACCATGACGATCACGATCGTCGCGTCGACGCTGTCCTTCATCGGCGTGGGGGCGCTCATCGTCGCGCTCAGCAGCTACGCGGCGCGTCCGGTCCGCGACGGTCGGCGGCTGCAGCGATACGCGTTCTTCGGCGTCGTGACCCTCGTCGTCATCGTCGGCGGGATGGTCTACGACTGGGTGACACGCAGGTTCGTGGCCATGCCGCCCGAGGCCGACGTCATGGTGTCCGGCAACCAGGCGGACGCGCCGCTGCTCGCCTCGACCACCGGCATCGTCACCTCCGTCGTCGTCTCGTTCCTGCTCGTGGGCCTCTGCTTCGCGGTCGGCTCCTACGTGGGCGCCCGCCGGGCGCTGCTGGCCGAGCTCCAGCAACGGGCCCGGCGCGCCGAGGCCGTGGTCGAGGCGTCGACCGAGCGGGCGCGGACGGCCGAGCGCAACCGCATCGCGCGCGAGATGCACGACGTCCTCGCCCACCGGATCTCGCTCGTCGCCCTCCACTCGGGGGCGCTGAGCCACCGCGACGACCTGCCCCCGGACGCGGTCCGCGAGGCCGCCGGCGTCATCAGCTCGAACGCCCAGCTCGCCCTCACCGAGCTGCGCCAGGTCCTCGGCGTGCTGCGGGCCGACAACGGCGGCGACGGCGGCAAGGGGCACCGGGAACCGCCGCAGCCGACCATGGCGGCGATCGACGGTCTGATCACCGACGCCCGCACGGTCGGGTCCCGGGTGCGGCTGTCCGTCATCGGCATCGGCTCCCTGCGGATGCCGGCGGCCCAGGGACTGACGGCGGGCACCGGCGTGGACGACGTCCTCGCCACCCTCTCCCCGACGGTCTCCCGGACGGCCTACCGGGTCCTGCAGGAGGCGCTGACGAACGCCCGCAAGCACGCTCCCGACGCCGTCGTCGACGTCGAGCTCTCGGGTCGCCTCGGCAAGGTGCTCACCCTGTCGGTCACCAACCCCATGCCGTTCCCGCGCCCGACGGGCGAGGGCGGCGACGGGGTGTCGCTCGGGGGGATCGTGGGATCGGGGAGCGGCCTGACCGGGCTCGCCGAGCGCACCGACCTCGCGGGCGGCACCCTCGACCACGGGGTCGAGCCGGACGGTACGGGGCGCACGGTCTTCGCCGTGCGCGCGTGGCTGCCCTGGGACGAGAGCGTCGGCGGCTGGCGCGGCCGCGGGGGAGGATAGGGGCATGAGCGAGCCAGCAACGCCCACCGCCGGTGCGCCGGTGCGCGTGGTCCTCGTCGACGACGACCCGCTCGTGCGCGCGGGCCTGCGCATGCTGCTCCACGGCGGGGACATCGAGATCGTCGCCGAGGGCGACGACGGACGCGTCGCGCAGCGGCTGGTCGAGGAGCACCGCCCCGACGTCGTGCTGATGGACGTGCGGATGCCCGTGATGGACGGCGTGACCGCCACCCAGCGGCTCACCGACTCCGGCACCGCGACCCGGGTGATCGTGCTGACCACGTTCGACTCCGACGACATGGTGGTGAGCGCCCTGCGCGCCGGCGCGCAGGGCTTCCTGCTCAAGGACACGCCGCCGGCCGACCTCGTGGCGGCCGTGCGGCGCGCCGCGCGCGGGGAGCCCGCGCTGTCGCCGTCCGTGGCGGCGCAGCTCATGGCGCGGGTGGCCGCGCCCGAGGAGGTCGACGACGAGCAGGCCGCGGCCGAGGAGGCCCGCGCCGCGTTCGCCGAGCTGACGGAGCGCGAGCAGGACGTGGCCCGCGCCGTCGCCCGCGGACTGTCCAACGCCGAGATCGCCGCCGAGCTCTACCTCGGGGTGGCGACGGTCAAGACCCACGTGGGGCGGGTGTTCAACAAGCTCGGGGTGGCCAACCGGGTCCATGTCGCCCGCATGGTCCAGGACGCCGGCGAGGCCCACTGACGACCCCGGCGACACGCCCGGGATCCACGCGCCGGCGTGATCGCCCCCCTGTGGACGACACGCCGAGGAAGCCCCGACACGCCGACACCTTCGACGTGCCGAGCGGTGGACAGGGGCGGGTGGCTCGTCGTCGTCCCCAGGTGTGTGGAGGGCGGTCCGCCGCTCGTCCACGGGTCCGGCTCTCGATGTCGGTGGCCTCCGGCAGGCTGAGGAGACCGCAGGAACATGCGGCGCGGGTCCCTCTCGAGGTGGCAGGAGGGCGGGTACCGACCGTCCACCGCCGCTCCACAGGAACCCGTCGGACGCGCACAGGAGGGGACGATGGGCTGTGGACAGAGCGAGTTGTGGACGACACGACACCACAAGACCTAGTGGTCGTCGCAGCGGCCGACCCCCAGGTGTAGTGTCGATGGTCCGAGGTCATTGATCGCCTCGTCCAAACCACACGCTTGTAGTTTCACGCGCGGAAGTCCGCGCCGTCCCGGACAGGCCCCACGGAAGGAGACCGGCTCGCCATGAGCATCACCGTCTACTCGAAGCCGTCGTGCGTGCAGTGCGATGCCACCTACCGCGCGCTCACGAAGCAGGGGCTGGAGTTCGACGTCGTCGACGTCACCGAGGACGCGGAGGCCCTCGCCTCCGTCCAGGCGCTCGGCTACCAGCAGGCGCCCGTGGTCATGGCCGACGGGGACCACTGGTCGGGGTTCCGCCCCGACCGCATCAAGGCCGTCGCCGCCGCGCGCGCCGCGGCGGTGGCCTGACCGGACCGGGAGGGGGTCGGCGTGGCGCACGTCGTCTACTTCTCGTCCGCCACGAACAACACCCACCGGTTCGTCGACAAGCTGGACCTGCCGGCGCACCGCATCCCGCTCCGTCGCACCGAGCCGCACCTGCGGGTCGATGACGAGTACGTCCTGGTCGTCCCCACGTACGGCGGGGGCAACGGGAAGGGTGCGGTGCCCAAGCAGGTCATCCACTTCCTCAACGACGAGCACAACCGCTCGCTCATCCGCGGGGTCGTCTCCGCGGGCAACCTCAACTTCGGGTCGGCGTACGGACTGGCGGGGGAGATCGTCTCCGCCAAGTGTCGCGTCCCGCACATGTACCGATTCGAGCTCCTGGGCACGCCGCACGACGTGACCCGGGTCAAGGAAGGACTGAACGCCCTGTGGCCACCACGCTGACCGACACCGGGTTGGAGGCTCTGTCGTCGCCGGAGCTGGACTACCACGCGCTCAACGCGATGCTCAACCTGTACGACGCCGACGGCAACATCCAGTTCGACGCCGACCGCCAGGCGGCGCGCCAGTACTTCCTCCAGCACGTCAACAAGAACACGGTCTTCTTCCACAACCTGCGCGAGAAGCTCGACCACCTCGTGACCGAGGGCTACTACGAGGGCGAGGTGCTCGCGAAGTACAGCCACGAGTTCCTCGAGAGCCTCTGGGACCAGGCGTGGGCGAAGAAGTTCCGCTTCGAGACGTTCCTCGGCGCGTTCAAGTACTACACGTCGTACACGCTCAAGACCTTCGACGGCAGCCGCTACCTCGAGCGCTTCGAGGACCGGGTCGTCATGGTCGCGCTCACGCTGGCCGACGGCAAGGAGCAGGCCGCGCGGGACATGGTCGACGAGATGCTGGCCGGCCGGTTCCAGCCGGCCACGCCGACCTTCCTCAACGCCGGCAAGGCCCAGCGCGGCGAGCTCGTCTCCTGCTTCCTCCTGCGCGTGGAGGACAACATGGAGTCGATCGCCCGCGGCATCAACTCCTCCCTGCAGCTGTCCAAGCGCGGCGGCGGCGTGGCCCTGTCGCTGACGAACATCCGTGAGTCGGGCGCGCCGATCAAGAAGATCCAGAACCAGTCCTCCGGCGTCATCCCCGTGATGAAGCTGCTCGAGGACTCCTTCTCCTACGCGAACCAGCTCGGCGCGCGCCAGGGTGCAGGTGCGGTCTACCTCAACGCCCACCACCCGGACATCTACAAGTTCCTCGACACCAAGCGGGAGAACGCGGACGAGAAGATCCGCATCAAGACCCTCTCCCTCGGCGTCGTCATCCCCGACATCACGTTCGAGCTGGCCAAGACGAACGAGGACATGTACCTCTTCTCGCCGTACGACGTCGAGCGGGTGTACGGGGTGCCGTTCTCCGAGATCTCGGTGAGCGAGAAGTACCGCGAGATGGTCGAGGACGGCCGGATCCGCAAGACGAAGATCAACGCGCGCCAGTTCTTCACGACGCTCGCGGAGATCCAGTTCGAGTCGGGCTACCCGTACATCGTGTTCGAGGACACCGTGAACCGGGCCAACCCGATCGACGGCCGGATCAGCATGTCCAACCTGTGCTCGGAGATCCTCCAGGTCTCGACCCCGTCGACCTTCAACGAGGACCTGTCCTACGCCGAGGTCGGCAAGGACATCTCCTGCAACCTCGGTTCGCTCAACATCGCCAAGACGATGGACTCGCCGGACCTGGGCAAGACGGTGGGCACGGCGATCCGTGCGCTCACCGCCGTCTCCGACCAGTCGAACATCTCCTCGGTGCCGTCGATCGAGCGTGGCAACGACATGTCGCACGCGATCGGCCTCGGGCAGATGAACCTCCACGGCTACCTCGCGCGCGAGCGGATCCACTACGGGTCCGAGGAGGGCCTCGACTTCACGAACATGTACTTCTACGCGGTGGCGTTCCACGCCGTGTCGGAGTCCAACAAGATCGCCACCGAGCGCCGCGAGACGTTCGCCGGCTTCGAGCGTTCGGCCTACGCGAGCGGCGCGTACTTCGACAAGTACACCGACCAGCTCTGGGAGCCGCGCACGCAGCGGGTCCGGGAGCTGTTCGCGGACGCCGGCGTCGCCCTGCCCACCCAGGACGACTGGCGAGCGCTCAAGGCCTCCGTCCAGGAGCACGGCATGTACAACCAGAACCTCCAGGCCGTGCCGCCGACCGGGTCGATCTCCTACATCAACAACTCGACGTCGTCGATCCACCCGATCGTCTCCAAGATCGAGATCCGCAAGGAGGGCAAGATCGGGCGCGTGTACTACCCGGCGCCCTACATGACGAACGACAACCTCGAGTTCTACGAGGACGCGTACGAGATCGGCCCCGAGAAGATCATCGACACCTACGCCGAGGCGACGCAGCACGTCGACCAGGGCCTGTCGCTCACGCTCTTCTTCAAGGACACGGTCACCACGCGCGACCTCAACCGGGCGCAGATCTACGCCTGGCGCAAGGGCATCAAGACGCTCTACTACATCCGCCTGCGTCAGCTCGCCCTCGAGGGCACCGAGGTCGAGGGCTGCGTCTCCTGCATGCTCTGACCCGTCCGACGACGCCGCTCACCTGAGCGGTCACGTCACCCGAGCACGGCCCCGGTCCGCACGCCCCTGAGGCGCGGACCGGGGCCGTTTCACGTGCTCGGTGGTGCGGGTCGGCGCGGGAGGGGAGCGTTGTTCCGCGCGCGGAGCCGCGCGGAACCACGGCCGACGGGCCGTGCACGACGTCGATAACACCGCGAGGGAGTTTCCTCACAGATCACGCAGAGGTATCGACCGGGTAACAAGTCGGCCATTACGGTGTGCGGGCCCGCGAACCCGACCTCGAACGCGTGGTTCCCCCCGGACCCAGGCACGCGACGTCGACGGCGCCGTCGCGCCGGACGGGCGGCCCTGTCCCCCAGCCACCGAGGTCATCATGAGCCCCCGTCCCGTCCAGGTCCTCGCGCTCGCCGCGGCCGCCACGGTCGCCGCACCGGCGTTCGCAGCCCCCGCCGCAGGCGCGTCCCCCGCCGCAGGCGCGTCCCCCGCTGCATCCGCGGCCGTGATCGATGCCGCCGCCGACAGCGCGGTCGCCCCCGTCGTCGGGGCCGCAACCGCGCTCCCCATGCACGGCGGTCCGATCGGCGACGACGGCGCGCAGTTCTACTTCCGCACCTCGGCCGGGGACCGGTCCGTGCGGTACGGGTCGGTCGGCGACGTCGCCTATGTGGGCGACTGGAACGGCGACGGCGTCGACACCCTCGCCATCCGTCGCGGGACCACCTTCCACGTCACGAACTCGACGACGTCGGGGGTCGCCGAGTACACCGTCAGCTACGGCCGGGCCGGCGACGACTACCTCGTCGGCGACTGGGACGGCGACGGGATCGACACGCTCGCCGTGCACCGCGGCTCGCAGGTGCTCATGTCCAACGACGTGCGCCCGAACCACGCCGACGTCGCCCTGTCCTACGGGCGGGCGAGCGACGACTACCTCGTGGGCGACTGGGACGGCGACGGCGTCGACACCCTCGCGATCCACCGGGGCACCGAGTTCCACCTCCGCAACAGCAACACGTCCGGCTGGGCCGACCAGGTCGTCCACTTCGGCAGCAGGGGCGACACGGCGATCTCCGGCGACTGGGACGGCAACGGCGTCGACTCGATCGGCGTGCACCGCCCCTCGCGCGCGGCCTTCTACCTGCGCAACGCCGTCAGCTCCGGCCCGGCGGACCAGGTGATCCGGTGGGGCCGCTCGACCGACCAGGCCTTCGCGGGCCGGTGGACCGCGGGAGCGGCGGACTCGGTCGGTCTTCAGCGCCCCGCGCCCCGCGCGGCGGCCGCCTCGAGGCCGGCCCCCTCGCCCGCGCCCAGCACGCCCCGCGAGATCGGCCGCACGATGGCCGCCGAGCGCGGCTGGACCGGTTCGCAGTGGACGTGCCTCGACCAGGTCTACACGTACGAGTCCCGGTGGGACCCGCGGGCGTCCAACAGCTACAGCGGCGCGTACGGCATCCCGCAGGCGCTGCCGGGCTCGAAGATGGCCTCGCACGGCGCGGACTGGCGGACCAACCCGGCTACGCAGATCGCCTGGGGCAACGACTACATCGCCGGCCGGTACGGCACCCCGTGCGGCGCGTGGTCGCACATCCAGTCGCGCGGCTGGTACTGATCCGCGCTCGCTCGTCGTGGCAGGGTGAGGGGATGACGCACCTGGCGCTCGGGGCGATGGGCGGCACCATCGCGATGTCCACGTCCACGCCCGGCGAGGGTGCGGTCCCCGCCCTGTCGGCGAGCGACCTGCTCGAGCTCACGCCGGGCCTCGCCGACGTCGCCGAGATCTCGGCCGAGCAGCTGACGAACGTCCCCTCGGCGTCGCTCACCCTCGACGACGTGCTCCGCGTCCACGCGTGGGCCGACGCCAGGGCGCGCGCCGGCGTCGACGGCATCGTCGTCACGCACGGGACGGACACCCTCGAGGAGACGGCGTACCTCCTCGACCTGCTGTGGGGCCACGACACACCGCTCGTCGTCACGGGCGCCATGCGGTCCGCCGCGATGGCCGGCGCCGAGGGCCCGGCGAACCTGCTGGCCGCCGCGATCACCGCCGCCTCCGCCGACGCCCGTGGTCTCGGCGTGCTGGCCTGCCTCAACGACACCGTCCACCTCGCCGCCCGCGTGACGAAGGTGTCGTCGACCGCGCTCGAGACGTTCGAGTCGCCCGGGACGGGGCCGGTCGGCGTCGTCGTCGAGGATCGGTACTGGCCGAGCTGGACGCCGGTCGACCGCCCCCCGGCGCTCGTCGCCCCGCCCGGCGGTCGCGTGGCCGTCCCGCTGCTCGAGTCCTCCTTCGACGACGACGGATCGGTCCTGCGAGCCGTCCTCGCCACCGGCGTGCAGGGTGTGGTGCTCGCCGGGACGGGCGTCGGGCACGTGTCGGGAGAGGTCGCCGACCTCGTGTCCGCGGCGATCGACGACGGCGTGACGGTCGTCGTCGCGTCGCGCACCCTGCGCGGCGGCACGACCACGCGGCTGTACGGGTTCCCCGGTTCCGAGCAGGACCTCATCGCCCGGGGCGCGCTGATGGCTGGGCGCCTGTCCGCGCGCAAGGCCCGGCTGGTGCTCCACCTCTTGCTCGCGGGCGGGGCCGACGCCGCGACGATCGCCGACGAGATCGCGGCCCGAGGCCGCTGAGCCGCACGACCTGTCAGAGGGTGACTCCCACCGCGGTCAACAGCTCGCGCAGGGCCGCCCCGAAGTCGCGCTGCTGACCGATCTCCCCGTCGGCCATCGAGCCGAACGCACCGGTGTAGCTGCCGTCGGCCTTGCCGGCTGTGCCGACGTAGAGCGCCTGCCCGGCCATCAGCGACTGCGTCGTGGGGCCCGCCGCGATCGCCTGCCGCGAGTGCTGCAGCTCCCGGAGCTGCTCGGGGCTGAACGGCCCGCCCGTGGCGCTGCCCACCCCGGCGACGATGTGCTTGTTGCCGTCGACCTCGAGCGCGATGCTGCCGACCGTCCTGTTGACCTTGGCGCCGATCCGATCGGCGGGCGCGTCGAAGAAGACGCCGCCCTGCCCGGTGAGCCACACCCGTCCCGGCAGCACCCCGAGGATGGCGGGTTCCGACCTGGAGGTGAGCATCTTCGGGAACCGATAGACGCCCATGAGGATCGGTGCCGGTCCGCTCATGGCGCCGAACGTAGCAGGACCGGCCCCGCTGACGCCTGACTCAGGCGCGGCCGGCCGCGACGCGCACCTGGATCGCGACCTTCACCCGGTTGTCGACCCCGAGCTTGCCGAAGATCCGCGTGACGTGGGACTTCACGGTCGTCTCGGACATGTGCAGCGCCGCGGCGATCTCGGCGTTCGACTCGCCGCGGGCCACGGCGTCGGCGACCTCCCGCTCGCGCGGGGTGAGCTCGTCGAGGAGCCGCCGGGCGGCCGCGACCTCGGACGAGTCGTCCATCGGGGCGTAGGCGTCGATGAGCGACCGGGTCGCGGCGGGGGAGAGGATCGCCTCGCCCGCCGCCACCGACCGCACGGCGGCGACGATCTGACGCGGCCCCGCGTCCTTGAGCAGGAACCCGGCGGCCCCCGAGCGCAGCGCGCCGAACACGTACTCGTCGAGCTGGAACGTCGTCAGCACGCAGACCCGGGCGGTCGGGACGGCCCGCGTGATCTCGGCGGTCGCCGCGATCCCGTCGAGGACCGGCATCCGCACGTCCATGAGCACGACGTCGGGGCGGTGGGCGATCGCCGCCTCGACCCCGGCGCGCCCGTCGGCCGCCTCGGCCACCACCTCGAGGTCGTCGGCCGAGGCGAGGATCATCGACAGGCCCGAGCGGACGAGCGCGTCGTCGTCGACGACGAGGACCCGGATCATGGCGTCTCCCTGGTCGGACCGGTCGGGGTGGGTGCGGCGGGGGCAGGCGACGTGTGAGGGGCGGTGCCCGGCGCAGCTGCCGAGGGCTCCGCCGGGAGGTGGGCCCGCACGATCCAGTACCCGGCGTCGTCGTGCCCCGATCCAGGAGCGGGACGGGGCCCGCTCCCCGGTCCGGCGCTCAGCGTGCCCGCGACGCTGCGCGCGCGCTCGGCCAGGCCGCGCAGCCCGAGACCGGCGCGGTGCGGGTCCGGCGACGGGACGGTCGCCGGCGTCGTCGCCCCGCGGTCCGGCAGCGGGTTCCGTACGGTCACCCGCACGCCGTCGGTCCCGTCGGCCGCCACCTCGACGTCGACGGGAGCGCCCGGCGCGTGGCGCAGCGCGTTCGTCAGCGACTCCTGGACGATCCGGTACGCCGCGCGGCCGGTGGCGTCCGGGACCTCGGCGCCGGGTTCGACCGCCACGTCGCGGCGCACGGTGGCGCCGGCGCGTTCGGCGTCGTCGAGCAGGGTGTCGACGTCCGCGAGGCCGGGCTGCGGACCGAGGGCGGCGGGGGCGTCGTCGGTGCCGAGGACGTCGAGGACGGCGCGCAGGTCGCGGGTGGCGGCCGTCGCGGCGGCGCGGACGGCGGCCGCGTGCCGCTCGACGACGTCCGGACCGGCCCCCGGGTTGACCTCGAGCGCGCCGGCCTGGAGGTTGATGAGGGCGAGCTGGTGGCCGACGGCGTCGTGCATCTCGGCCGCGATCCGGCGCCGCTCGGCGAGGACGGCCTCCCGCTCCCGGGCGACCCGGGCGTCCTCGGCCAGCCGGGCCCGCTCGGCCTCCTCGGCGGCGAGGCGGCGCCGAGCCGCGAGGTAGGCGGCGAGCAGGGCGGGCACGACCACGGCGGCCGCGATGCTGAGGGCCACCTCGAGCGCTGTGGCCCAACCACCCGGACCATCGACCCCGCCACCAGCCCCACCACCACCGTCCCCCGTGACCCAGACGTCGGCGACCCGCTCGCCCCACGGGGAGAGCTGGGTGAGGGCGGCGAGGAGGAGAAAGCTGCCCGCCACCAGGTCGCGGCGGCGCAGGACGAGGGCGAACACCCCGAGCGTGACGAGCGAGGACCCGGTGAGCGCGCCGAGCAGGATCGTTGCGGCCGGGAGCACGAGGGGCGCGCGCACCCGGTGCAGCACGCCCACGACCACGGCGGGCAGGAGGACGAGGGCGACGACGTCCTGCCACGGTGCGTGCTCCGGCTGGAGCAGGTTGGAGACGTAGTCGCCGACGACGAGGACGAGATAGACGGCCGAGCGCCACAGCGCGGGGCGACGGCGCGCGGCGCCTGAGCGGGCGGTGCCGGGGCGGGCGGTGCCGGGGCGGGCGGTGCCGGGGAGGCCGGTGCCGCCCAGCGCACCCCGTCGCTCGCCCGTCGTCCCTCCGGCCTCGGTCACCCCGACAGCGTAGAGAGCGGAAGCGCTCGGCGACCCCGACGTTCGGGCGCGTTCCGGCCGCCGCTCCTGCGACTTTCGTCGGGGGCAGGTCCGACCGCACGGCCGAGGATCGCGTCCCGCCGGATCACGAGGCTGGAGCCATGATCACCACCGAGCTCCTCACCAAGACCTACGGCCGGCGCACCGTCGTCGACGACCTGACGTTCACGGCGCCCGCCGGTGCCGTGACCGCGTTCCTCGGCCCCAACGGGGCCGGCAAGTCCACCACGATGCGGATGGTCTGCGCGCTCAGCCGCCCGACGTCCGGCACGGCGCTCGTCGACGGCCGCCCCTACACGGAGCTCGTCAACCCGGGCCGCGTGGTCGGCCAGCTCCTCGACGCCGCCGCCCTCCACCGCGGCCGCACCGGGGCCGAGATCCTCGAGCTCGCCCTGCTCACCGTCGACCGGCCGGCCCGTCACGCGGTCGAGCTGCTCGACCGGGTCGGCCTCACCGACGCCGCCGACCGCCGCGTGCGCGCCTACTCCCTCGGCATGCGCCAGCGCCTCGGCCTGGCCGTCGCCCTCGCCGGCGACCCGCGCGCCCTCATCCTCGACGAGCCCTTCAACGGCCTGGACCCCGAGGGCATCCGCTGGTTCCGTGGCGTGCTGCGCGACTTCGCCGACGACGGCGGAGCCGTCCTCCTGTCCTCCCACCTCCTCGCCGAGGTGCAGACCGTGGCGGACCGGTACGTCGTCATCGGGGCAGGCCGGCTGCTCGCGCAGGGGACGGCCGCCGAGGTCGTCGGCGCGGGGTCCGTGCGGGTCGACGCGACCGACCGGTCCGCGCTCCTCGCCGCCCTCACCGCGGCGGGACTCGACCCCGTGACCGGGACCGACGGCGTCGAGGTCCGGGCGGGCGCCGACGAGGTGGGCCGCGCCGCCCAGGCCGCCGGCGTGTCGCTCACGCTCCTCGCCCCCGCGAGCTCCGCGCTCGAGGACGCCTTCCTCTCCCTCACGGCCGCCTGAGGGGCGATCGACATGACCGCCCCGACCAGCGCCGCCGGTACCCGACCCGGCGCCGACGCCGGTGCCCGCACCGCCCCCCGTTCCCCGCACGCACCGGAAGGATCCGAGATGACCACCACCGAGCTGGACGCAGGACCCGCCGCCATGGGCGGCACCGTCACCACCACGCCCGACGACGAGGCGCCCCCCGTCCGTGGCCTCACCATGTGGCGCCGGCTGCGGATCGAGCTGCGCAAGTCGGTCGACACCGTCTCCGGCGCCGTGCTCACCGCCGTGACGCTCGGGGCTGCGCCGCTCCTCGTCGTCGCCGCGATCGTGGCCGAGGGCGCGGCCGGGACGACGGTCAGCTTCGTCCTCGGCGCCGGCTCGATCGCCGCGGCGCTGCTCCTGCCCGTGCTCACGAGCCTGCTCATCACCTCGGAGTGGGGGCAGGGATCGATCGTCTCGACGTTCGCGATGGATCACCGTCGGGGGCGCGTGATGGCGGCGAAGATCGCGGCGGGCCTCGTCGTCGGGCTGGTCGTGGCTCTGTCCTGCCTCGTGGTGGCGATCGCGGTCTCCGCCGTGGCGGGCGTGGACCTGGGCTCCGCCGGAGAGCTCGTGCGCGTGTGCGCCGGCGTCACGGTGGCGCTCCTGCTGTACGCCGCGCTCGGGTCCGCCTGGGGCGCCGCGACGCTCAGCACCCCGCTCGCGATCGTCATCGCCCTGGCCGGGCCGCAGGTCGTCAACTCGCTCGAGCTCATGCGCGGGGACCGCTTCGCCGAGATCGCCCCGTGGCTCGCGTTCAGCCAGGCCGTCGGCGACCTCACGCAGGGCACGGTGGCCAGCTGGCCGCACCTGCTGAGCGCCGTCGGGCTGTGGATCGTGGCGCCGATGGCCGTGGGCGTGTGGCGGGTCCGCCGGGCCGACGTCTCCTGACCCCTCGTTCGTCGAGATTGCGGTTGGTGCCCGCCGAGATTGCGGCTGGTGCACGTCGAGCGTGCGGTCAGGACCGCCGGGAGCGCGGCGGACAGGTGTCGAGAGTGCGGGTGGGGCGAGCCCCACCCGCACTCTCGACCGCTGCGATCCACGACCGCCCCGGCGACGAACCGCAATCTCGACGACGACGAACCGCAATCTCGGTGACCGGGCTGAGCCGCACTCCTGGCACATCGCGGCTCCTCAGCCGCACTCTCGACACCGGGACTATGCTGACCGCAACCTCGACCCGGGCAGACAGGGACCCGCGTCATCCCGAGCCGGCCCCAGGGCGGCACCCGGTCGAGGTGGGCACGGGTGACGCGGAACCGGGTCGGACGGCCAGGGCCGACCGGCGGCGCCTACCACCGTGACCCCGACCGAGAGCGCCCCCCGATGACGGCACAGGCCGCACGATTCTCGACCCCGCACGCCGACGCACCGGCCGACGCACCCCCCGACGCCCGGGCCGGCTCGCCGATGCTCACTCTCGACGGCGTGGGCAAGACCTTCGGCGCCGGGAACGGCACCGGCACCGTGGCGCTCACGGACGTCGACCTCACCGTCTCCCCGGGCGAGCTCGTCACGGTGGTCGGCCCGTCGGGCTGCGGGAAGTCCACGCTCCTGCGCCTCGCGGCCGGCCTCGACCGGCCCACCGCCGGCACCCTGACGACCCGGACGGACGCGATCAGCTACGTCTTCCAGGACCCCACCCTCCTCGAGTGGCGCACGGCGCTCGGCAACGTCGAGCTCGCGGGCCACCTCACCGGGGTGCCGCGGGCGCAGCGCCGCCGCGAGGCGCTCGCCGCCCTCGAGCTCGTCGGACTCGCGGGCTCCGAGGACCGCTACCCGCGAGAGCTCTCCGGCGGCATGCGGATGCGCGTCTCGCTCGCCCGCGCGCTCGTCCGGGAGCCCGAGCTCGCGCTGTTCGACGAGCCCTTCGGCGCCCTCGACGAGATCACTCGCCTGACGATGCAGACCGAGCTCCTGCGCCTGTTCACCACCGCCTCCTTCGCCGCCGTGTTCATCACGCACTCGGTGTCCGAGGCCGCCTACCTCTCCACCCGGGTGCTCGTCATGAGCGGCAGGCCCGGCCGGATCGTCGCCGACGTCCCGGTCCCGTGGGGCCGCCATCGCCCGCCCGAGCTCCGCTACGAGCCCGAGTTCGCCGCCCTCACCGGCGAGATCTCGGCCGCGCTGGGGGCCCACGCATGAGCGCCCGAGACACGGACACCGCTCCCAACGACATCGCCCCCGCGGTCACCGGCCGGCCGTCGGAGGACCCCCGGTCCTCACCCCGCCCGACGACGAACGACCCCGCCCTCCCCGCCGACGCCCCGTCGTTCCCTGCCGAGCCCACCCTCCAGGGTGCCGATGCCCGCCCGGACCCGGGCTCCGGCGTCGGGAACGCTCCGGCACTTCCGCGGCGCACCCGGGGGAGCGGCCCCCGCGCGTGGCTCGGCGCGGCCTGGCCGGTCGCCGTGGCGATCGCGGGCATCGTGGCGATCTGGTACGCCGTCTCCTACCTCGTCCTGCCCCAGGACCAGCGGTTCCTGCTCCCGCCGCCGCACGAGGTCTACGCCGGCGCGCTCGCCGACGACCGCGTGATGGGCCCGATGCTCGACGCCCTGGGGAACACCGTGGTGGTGGCCATGGCGGGCCTGGGGTTCGCCGTCGTGCTGGGAGTGGCCTGGGCCGTGCTCATGTCGCTCGCCGGGTGGGTGGAGAAGGTCCTCTACCCCTACGCCGTCATCCTCCAGACGATCCCGATCCTCGCCCTCGTGCCGCTCATCGGCATCTGGTTCGGCTACGGGTTCCCGGCGCGGGTCATCGTCTGCGTCATCATCGCGCTGTTCCCGATGATCTCGACGACCCTGTTCGGGCTGCGCTCCGCCGGCAGCCCGGCGCACGACCTGTTCACCCTCCACCGCGCGAGCCGCTGGCAGCGCCTGCGCCACCTCACCCTCCCCGCCGCCGTGCCGTCGATGTTCACGGGCCTGCGCACCGCCGCGGGGCTCTCGGTCATCGGCGCGCTGGTCGGCGACTACTTCTTCCAGCAGGGTCCGGCCGGCATCGGCGGGCTCCTGCGCACGTACACGCTGCGCCTGCAGATGGACGCGCTGTTCACGGCGATCACGCTGACCGCGCTGTTCGGCGTCGTCGTGTTCGCGGTGTTCGCGATCCTCGACTCCCTCGTCATCAGCCGCTGGTACGGACCGCGCGCGTGAGCCGCAGAACCGGAGACCCCATGACTCCCCGACGACGAACGACGCCCCCGACGACGACGAACCCCGCCCCGGGCGTGCACGAACCGCAATCTCGACGACGACGAACCGCAATCTCGACGACGAACCGCAATCTCGACGGGTACGAACCGCAGTCTCGACGGAAGGGGCGGGGCGGGGTGGCGCTCGTCGGGCTGGCGATGGTGCTCGCGGCCTGCGGCGGAGGGTCCGACAACGACGGGGCGGGCGACGGCCCCGCGCCCGGGACGACCGCGGCCGAGGCGGGCAGTGCGCTCGACCTGGCCGAGGTCTGCCCGGCCACCGTCGTCATGCAGCAGGACTGGCAGCCACAGGCCGAGCACGGCGCGATGTACGAGCTCGTCGGCGAGGACTACGAGATCGACACCGAGGCCAAGTCCGTGACGGGCTCCCTCGTGGCGGGCGACGTCGACACCGGCGTGCAGATCGAGGTGCGCCCGGGCGGGCCGAACGTCGGCTTCCAGTCCGTCGCCGCTCTCATGTACCTCGACGACGACATCACCGTCGGGGCCGTCAACACGGACTCGGCGATCGTCAACCACGAGGCGCAGCCGACGGTCGCGGTCGTCTCCCAGCTCACGGTGTCTCCCCAGATCCTCATGTGGGACCCGGAGACGTACCCGGAGGCCGAGACGGTCGAGGACATCGTCGCGACCGACGCCACGGTGGTGACGAGCGGGCCGGTGCTGCCCGCGCTCGTCGCGTCGACCACCGAGTTCGACCTCTCCCGGTCGGACACGAGCTACGAGGGGACGCCGGCCCGGTTCGTCTCCGACCCGAGCATCGTCCAGCAGGGCCTGCTGACCAACGAGCCGTACGTGTACGAGAACGAGGTCGAGCCGTGGGGCCGCCCCGTGGCGAGCGGGCTGCTCGCCGAGGTGGGGCACTCGACCTACCCCGGGCCGGTCGCCGTGCGGGCGGACCGGGTCGAGGAGCTCGCGCCCTGCCTCGAGCGGCTCGTCCCCGTCCTCCAGCAGTCGCAGATCGACTTCCTCGCCGACCCGGGCCCGGCCACGGACCTCATCCTCGACCTCGTCGAGAGCTACCAGCTCTCCTGGACCTACTCCGAGGGCGTGGCGCAGTACTCGGTCGAGACCCAGCTGGCCGAGGACCTCGTGCACGACGATCCGGCGTCGGGGACGTTCGGGGCGTTCGACCCGGAGCGGATGCAGGAGATCGTCGACACCTACCTGCCGGTGCTCGTCGACCAGGGCGCGGTGTCCTTCGACACCCTCGACCCGGCGCAGCTGTACACGAACGAGTACCTCGACGACTCGATCTCCATGGCAGATCAGTCCTGACGCGGTGAGCCGGGCCACGAAAGCGCATGATCCGGTCACAAAGGGTTAACGATCACCCATCCGTGCCAGATCGTTGATATTCGTTGGGGTTCCACCGGATTCGGGCCGTGGGACGCAGGGAATACGGGCATCGTCATGTTTGCCATCCCTCCACCTGACCCCCACCCTTGAACGGTCACAGCGCTGCTCGGCCGCGCCCGGAAACGGATCCGGCCGGGCCAGGTGCCGCCCTCGCATCCCGGGGACGATGCCGGCCAGGCGCGTGCTCGTGACGACGAGAAGCCTGGTGCGCGCCGAGCGGACCACCGTGTGCCGCCCGAGGACGGGACGCGGACAGGCTCGGATCACGGAGGACAGATGGTCGCACTCAGTGCACGGAACGTCTACAAGGTCTTCGGCCGCCAGGGCCGTCGAGCGGTCGATCGCCTCGAGAAGGGCGCGAGCCGCGACGAGATCAAGCACCTCGGCACCGCGGCCGTCATCGACGCGAGCTTCGACGTCGAGCCCGGCGAGATCTTCGTCGTCATGGGACTGTCCGGCTCCGGCAAGTCGACCCTGATCCGCACCCTCAACGGGCTCCACCCCGCGACCTCGGGGAGCATCGAGATCGGCGGGACCGACATCGCCAAGGCCTCGGGGGCCGAGCTGCGGTCGATCCGCCGCACGAAGGTCTCGATGGTGTTCCAGCACTTCGCGCTCCTCCCGCACCGCACCGTCCTCGACAACGCGGCCTACGGGCTCGAGATCCAGGGTGTCGGGCGGTCCGAGCGCCTCGAGCGTGCCCGCGAGGTCGTCGAGATCACCGGCCTGGGCGGCTGGCAGGACGCCGTCCCGGCCCAGCTCTCCGGCGGCATGCAGCAGCGCGTCGGACTCGCCCGTGCGCTCGCGTCGGACACCGAGATCCTCCTCATGGACGAGGCGTTCTCCGCGCTCGACCCCCTCATCCGCCGCGAGATGCAGGACCAGCTCGTCGAGCTGCAGACCAGCCTCGGCAAGACCATCGTCTTCATCACGCACGACCTCAACGAGGCCGTCCGTCTCGGCGACCGCATCGCGGTCATGCGGGACGGCCGGATCGTGCAGATCGACTCCGGCGAGAAGATCCTCTCCGACCCGGCCGACGAGTACGTGGCCCGCTTCATCGCGGACGTCGACCGGTCGCGCGTCATCACCGCCGGTTCGGTCATGACCCGTCCGGCGACCACCGTCTGGGAGAACTACGGCCCCGGCGAGGCGCTGCGCACCCTGCGCGACGGCCAGGTCTCCGCCGCGTACGTCATCGACCGGCGGCAGAAGCTCGTCGGCTCGGTCTACGACGACGAGCTGCTCGACGCCCAGCGCCGCAAGGAGTCGACCATCGCGCCGTACATCCACCCGGACACCAGCGCCGTCAACGTCGACACCCCCATCTCGGAGGTGTTCGCCCCGGCCGCCGAGGCCCGCCTCGCGGTCGCGGTGACCGACGACGACGACCGGCTGCTCGGCGTCGTCCCTCGCGTGTCGCTGCTCGAGGCGATGGTTCCCAACGAGCTCGAGGACACGGGGACACCGGTCGAGGAGCTCCCGCCACCGGACGCGGCGGGCACGGGGGGTGACGCCGGTTCGACGACCGGCGCCGCCTCCGGCGCCCACCTCGCCGCGGCGACCGACGGCACGACCACCGACAGCACGACGACCGAGACGGAGACGCGATGAACGACGACCTGCTCTTCCGCGTCCCGGTCGGCGAGTGGGCCGACGCGGCAGTCGACTGGCTCACCAGCACGCTGGACGCGTTCTTCGACCTCATCGGCGTCATCTTCAGTGGCGCCTACGACGGCCTCGTCGTCGCCCTGAGCGAGCCCCCGTTCTGGGTGATCATGGCGATCCTCGTCGCCGCGGCCTTCCTCGCCAAGGGATGGCAGCTGGCGCTCGGATCACTCCTCGGCCTGCTGCTCATCTACGGCATGGACCAGTGGACGAACGCGATGATGTCGCTCGCCCTGGTCCTCGTGGCCAGCATCATCGCGGTCATGATCGGCATCCCGCTCGGGATCTGGGCGGGGCTCAGCTCGCGCGCGTCGGCGATCGTGCGCCCCTTCCTCGATCTCATGCAGACGCTGCCCGCGTTCGTCTACCTCATCCCCGCCGTCGTGCTCTTCCGCGTCGGCGAGGTCCCGGGCATCGTCGCCACGATCATCTTCTCCCTGCCGCCCGCCGTGCGCATGACCGAGCTCGGCATCCGGCAGGTGGACCCCGAGGTGGTCGAGGCCGGTCAGGCCTTCGGCTCCACCCCGGGTCGCATCCTGCGGCAGATCCAGCTGCCGCTCGCCCAGCCGACCATCATGGCCGGCGTCAACCAGGTCATCATGCTCGCGCTGTCGATGGTGGTCATCTCCGGCATGGTCGGCGCCCCCGGCCTCGGTGCGGAGGTCTACTCGGCACTCACGCGCATCAACATCGGGCTCGGCTTCGAGGCCGGCCTCGGCGTGGTCATCCTGGCCATGTACCTCGACCGGCTCACCGCCTCCCTCGCCCAGCACGGCGCGGTCAACCGCGCCAACCGCATGGCGAAGGGCTGACCCGGACGATCCCGCGCCCCCGCGCAGAACGACACCCCTGAGGAACCCAAGGAGAGACATGCGAACCAAGCGACTCATCACCACAGCGGCCACCGTCTCGGCCCTCGCCCTCACCCTCGCCGCGTGCGGCGGAGGAGAGGACGAGTCCGAGGACACGGGCGGCGACACCAGCGGCGACTCGGGCGAGGGCGGCGGCGACTCGGGCGAGGGCGGCGGCGAGGGTGGCGAGATCACCATCGGCGTCCACTCCGGCTGGGAGGAGGGCATCGCCGTCTCCCACCTGTGGCAGGCCATCCTCGAGGAGCAGGGCTACGACGTCACGCTCGAGACCGCGGAGGCCGGCGTGGTCTTCACGGGTCTCGCCGAGGGCGACTTCGACCTCAACTTCGACACCTGGCTGCCCAACACGCACGCGGACTACCTCGAGCAGTACGGCGACGACCTCGAGGAGCTGGGCATGTGGTACGAGGGCGCGCCCCTCACCATGGCCGTGAACGAGGATGCGCCGATCCAGTCCCTGGACGAGCTCGCGGACAACGCGGACGAGTTCGGCAACCGCATCGTCGGCATCGAGCCGGGCGCCGGCCTCACCCGCATCACCACGGACGAGGTCATCCCGACCTACGGCCTGGAGGACATGGAGTACGTCATCTCCTCGACCACGGCGATGCTCTCCGAGCTCAGCGCCGCGATCGACGCCGGTGACAACGTGGTCGTCACGCTGTGGCGCCCGCACTGGGCCTACGACGCCTTCCCGATCCGCGACCTCGAGGACCCCGAGGGCGCCTTCGGCGAGCCGGACAACATCTACACGTACGGCAACGCGGAGTTCTCCTCGGAGTTCCCCGAGGTCGCCGAGTGGATCTCGGGCTTCACGTTCGAGGACGCGCAGCTCGCCGAGCTCGAGAACATCATGTTCAACGAGATGGGCGGCAACTCGAACGACGAGGCCGTCGACCAGTGGCTCGAGGACAACCCCGACTTCATCGACTCCGTGGTCGGCGGCGGCTCGGGCTCCGAGTCCGGCTCCGAGTCCTCCTCGGAGGACGGCGCCGAGACCGAGAGCTGATCCCGCGCCGCTGATCGAGCGGCGACGCCGGGCGCGGCCCGGCACGAACGAGCACGACGCGCGGCGACGCGGGTAGCCGGACGGGGAGTCGACCGGGAACGACGAGGATCCGGTGGACGGCGGCGGCACGGGGCGCCGGACCCGAGG
>NZ_JBUZNL010000011.1:28708-136834 GCF_055326485.1 Georgenia sp. G2120
CTCCCCAAAAAACCAACCACAAACCCCACCCCCCCCCCCCCCCTGGAGCTCCCCCCGCGGCCGTCCGGGGGCGCGGCGACGCGGGTAGCCGGACGGGGAGTCGACCGGGAACGACGAGGATCCGGTGGACGGCGGCGGCACGGGGCGCCGGACCCGAGGTCGCCGAGGATCGATCCCCACCGACGGAGCGCGCAGCTGGGCCGCTCCTGGCAGATGAGCAGTTGAAGGAACCATATGCGCACCATCACCCATCGCACCGCGTCCGTCTCGGTGGCCGTGACACTCGCCCTCACCCTGGCCGCCTGCGGCGGCTCCGACGACGACGCGGGCAGCAGCGACGAGCCCGTTGTCATCGGCATCCCGGCCGGCTGGGAGGAGGCGCTCGCGACGGGTCACCTGTGGCAGCGGATCCTCGAGGACCGGGGGTACGAGGTCGAGCTCGAGACCGTCGACATGGCGGTGCTGTGGACGGGTCTGGCCGAGGGCGAGTACGACCTCAACTACGACGTATGGCTCCCCGACGCCAACGCGCCGCACATCGAGGAGTACGGCGACCGGGTCGAGGAGATCGGCATGTGGTACGAGGAGGCGCCGATGACCATCGCGGTCAACGAGGACGCCCCCATCACGTCCCTCGACGAGCTCGCTGACCACGCCGACGAGTTCGGCAACCGGATCGTCGGCATCGAGGAGGGGGCCGTGCTCACCGGGCTCACGGAGGACGAGGTGATCCCCACCTACGGGCTGGAGGACATGGAGCTCGTGACCTCGTCGACCACCGCGATGCTCTCCGAGCTCGACGCCGCCGTGTCGTCCGGTGAGAACATCGTCGTGACATTGTGGCGCCCGCACTGGGCGTACGACGCCTTCCCCATCCGGGACCTCGAGGATCCGCAGGGAGCGCTCGGCACCCCGGACGACATCTACGTGTACGGCACCGCGGGCTTCTCGGAGGACCACCCCGAGATCGCCGAGTGGCTCAGCGGCTTCTACATGACCAGCGACCAGCTGCACTCCCTCGAGAACATCATGTTCAACGAGCTGGGCGGCGAGTCGAACGACGAGGCCGTGGACCAGTGGCTCGAGGAGAACCCCGACTACGTCGACGCGATGCTCGCGGGGGAGTACGCGGGAGGGCCCGGCGCAGAGTCGAGTTCGGAGTCCGGTTCCGGATCCGGGTCCGGGTCCGGGTCCGGGACGGAATCATCCGACGACGACGAGAGCTCCGAGACCGAGAGCTGACGCCCGGGGCGGGGGACGGTCGGCGTCGGTGCGCTCAGCGCGTGGCGTGCGGACCGGCCCCCGGCCCCAGGCCGTCCGGGGCGCGAGCCCCCGGTCGCGGCACCGTCGGCTCCGCGTACCCGGGTGGCCGCGGCGTCCGGAACCTCAACCACGACACCACGCTCACGAGCGGCACGAGGACCGCGACGAGGACCGCCACCAGGACGAACGCCTCGCCGTCCTCGAACGCGACGAGCCCGACGAGCGGCCCGGCCGGGGCCATCAGCCAGGCGGCCCCGATCCGGGACACCTTCGCGACCCGTGAGCGGGGCGCCAGTAGCCGCGGGTCCCCCTTCCGTGGCTGTGCCTCGCCGGCCCAGACCTGCGCGGTCGCCCCGCGCAGGGCGAGCAGTCCGGCACCGGCGCCGACCGCCGCGAGCCCGCTCTCCGGGTGCCGGGAGAGGTCGATAGCCGGCAGGACCACCAGCGGCGGGATCGTGAGCAGAGCGGCCTGGACGAGGTCGACGAGCAGCACGGCGCCGGTGCCCATCGATCGCGCGTCGCCGCGTCCCTCGTACCAGGGTCGGCCGTTGCGCCACCGCCGGTAGACCGGCAGGACGACGAGAGCGACGACGAGTCCGACGGCCGCGGCCGCAATCGCCGCGGCCGGCGCGCCGTCGGTCCCGTCGAAGAGGTCGACACGCAGACGGCCGGTGTCGTCGAGCAGCGCGGGGGCGAGGGTGGCGGCGACGAGCACGGCCACGACCGCCATCGTGGTGGTCGCCACGAGGTCCCAGCCCGCCGACGGCCACGATCGGCGTCCCGGCCACAGCTCGTCGGCCGGCCCGCGGTCGGGGGCCGGCCAGGGCCGTCCGTCCGGCGGCCGGCTCATCGGTCCTCCCTCGGCGGCCGGCTCATCGGTCCTCCCTCGGCGCCCTGCTCATCGGTCCTCCCTCGGCGCCCTGCTCATCGGTCCTCCCTCGGCGCCCTGCTCATCGGCACCCCCGTGGCGCGCAGCTCATCCGCGCCCCCTCGGCGCGTCCCTCACCCGCGCACCTGCTGCTTCCGGCGCGCTCGTTCCTGGCGCTCGGCGATGATCCGCTCGCGTCGTCGGCCCTCTTGCCTGTCCCAGCGGTCGTTGAGCCGGAGGAACACGCCGGCGGCCGACCCGAGCACGAAGATGATCGCGAGCATCATGCCGAGCACGGGGCGAGGCTCGGGCACGAGCGCACCCGCAGCCGCCCCGGCGGCCGCGAGCACGAGGCCGAGCAGCATGCGCAGGAGCCGGGACGGGACGGCGCGCCGGACGAACCCGACCACCGGCTCGTAGCGCGCGGACTGGTTCGGTACCTGACGCAGGCCGGTGTGGAGGAGCGGCCAGCGCACGGCCCACATCGCGGTGAGGACGCCGAGCACGACCGCGCACGTCGCCCCGGTCAGGGCGAGGTCCCGGTCGCCCCGCTCTGCGGCGAGCACGGTGAGCACCACGGGCGGCGCGTAGAGCAGGACTCCCTGGACCTGGTCGAGGACCAGCGCGGTGGGCAGGCTCATCGACCGGCGGTCGCTGCGCGGCGTGTACCAGGACCGGGCGTCCATGCGGAACCGCTGGACGATGCGGACCACCGCGTAGGCGACGGCGCCGGTGCAGGCGGCGATCGTGGCGTTCGCGCCGGGTGCGTCCGGATCGGCGTACGTGGCCATGAGGTGGAGGACGCCGACGGCGGCGGCCGTCATGAGGAGCGCGCCGAGCGTTGTCGCCGCGATGTCCGAGATGCTCGACCTGCCGCCGTCGAGCGGCGGCTGCTCCCAGGTCATCGCGCCCGCTCCTCCGGTCGGGTGCCGCCGGGGGCCGTCGAGAAGGCCTTGCGCTCGACCTTGTCCCACCAGGCGTGGATGCCGAAGAAGATCCAGCCCGCGATCGCCATGACCATGAGGATCCCGACCATCATCCCGGCCTCGGGCGTGGGCTCGGGGACGACGACGGCCACCGCGCCTGCCGCCGAGCCGAGCACCACCCCGAGCAGGAACCGTGTCCAGCGCGTGGCCCGGCCGCGCCGGGCGAAGCCGTCGACGACCTCGTGGATCCACTCGTGGCGGAGGTTGCGCCGGAACCCGTCGCCGCGCAGCGGGTCGCGGGAGCCCCACACCGCCAGCGTGAGGCCGACGAACATGGTCGAGGCGAAACCGGCGAGCGAGAGCAGGCGCTCGCCGGCCGCCGCTGCGCCGATCGCGAGGCCCACGGGTGCCGCGTAGCCGAGCAGGGCCTGCGCGAGGTCGAGGCCGAGCGCGGTGAGCGGGCCCATCGAGCGGGCGTCGCTGCGCGCGACGTACCAGGCACGCTCGTGCACCCGGAAGCGCTGGAGGAGGAGCACCACGCCCCCGACGACGACACCCGCGCCTGCCGCCAGCGTCGCGATCAGCCCGGGGGCCATGTCGTCAGGCCCGTTGGCGTCGATGAGGACGGCCGCCGGCGCGGCGACCGCGGTGAGGACGATCGAGGCGATCGTCGTCGTCGTGAGGTCGGAGCGTGTGGACCTGCCCGGGTCGATCGGACGTCCGGAGCGTGCGCGTGGGTCGTCGCGGAGCTGATCGACCGACAGGCCGCCCGGTCCCCCGGGCGGGAGCTCCCAGAACCGGCCGTTCCACACGCTGCCGTCAGCACGGCGTGCGCCAGGTGGCGGCGCGGCGTGCTGCTGCGCCATCAGAGGCCGCCCGGGAGGATGTGCCCGAGGAGGTAGCCCACCCACGAGACCACGAGGGCGCCGACCAGCAGGATGAGGCCGAGGACGACCTGCTCGCCGCCGTACCCCGGCACGAGGAGGATCGGCGCCAGGCTGAGCAGCCCCAGCAGGAGCGCGACCAGCGCGCGGGAGACGCGCGTCCGGCGGGTCGCGCGACGGTCGTCGGGGCCGTGGTCGAGCAGGCGCCAGGGGATGCGCAACGCGGCGACGTAGCCGAAGGTGGCCGACGCGAGCGCACCCGCGAGTGCGAGAGGTGCGTCGTCGAGGCCGTTGCCGGCGCCGGCGACGACCGCCGCGGGGACGATCGCGAGGAGGCCACGCAGGAGGTCGAGCCACGGGTTCTTCGGCTCGGTCACGTTCCGTGCGCCGCCCGACCAGCGTCGGTAGGGCAGGGCGGCGAGCAAGATCCCGTAGCCGAGCAGCGCGACGACGAGGACGCCGGCGACCGTGATCACCTCGTCGAACGTGGTTCCGCGGAAGTCGGGGATCTCGCCGAGGATCGGGAGGGCGACGGCCGCGGCGGCGGTCGCGAGCAGCGCGCCCGTCCCGATGGCGATGGTGCGGCGGCGGGCGAGCCGGCGGACCGTCGTCCGGGCGAGGGGCGGTGCCTCGGCGGCATGCCGGCCCTGGACGGTGTGGGCGCCGGGCGACGGGTGCGCCCCGTAGGGGTCGTGCATGCCCGGACGGTCGTGCGCCCCGTGAGGCGAGCTACCGGGTGGTGGGCCCGCCGAGGGGCCGCCCGGCCCGCCGGGCGGGAGCTCCCAGAAGCGGCCGTTCCACACGCTCCCGTCGGGGGCGCGCGTGCCGGGCGCCGGGACGGGGTGATCGCCGTGCAGGGTCATGCGCCCATTGTCGGGTCTGCGGTTCCGTGTGGGCGCCGGGTCCGGGACCGGAGCCAGACCACGAACGTGATGATCGGGAGCATGACGGCAGTGACTGTGGCGCCGGCGTGGATGAAGTCGGTGTCATCGAACGCGAGCAGCCCGACGAGCGGGGCACCCGCCGCAGCAACCACGGCCAGTGCGACCCGGAGGAACGTCGCGCCCCGGCCGCGTCCCACGAGCGGACGGCTGTCGCCGGTACGTGGAGACGGTTCTGCCGCCCAGCCGAGCGAGCCGAGGGCACGGGAGATGTGCAGGAAGGCGGCGGTGCTCACCATCGCGAGGCCGACCTCCCGGTCCGCCCGCACATCGGTCGTCAGCAGGATCAGCGCCGGCGGAAGAACGAGGAGCACCGACTCGACGAGGTCGACGCCGAGGCACGCCCCCGGACTCATCGAGCGGGCATCGCCGCGGCCCTCGTACCAGTCTCGGCGGTCGCGCCAACGGCCGTGGAGCCGCAGGACCACGAGCGAGAGGACCAGGGCGATCGTGGTCGCGGTGAGTGCGGCGCCCGAATCGCCCTCGGGCATGCGGCGCCCGCCCTCGAGGCGGAAGTCGCCCTGTTCGTCGATCAGGAGCGAGGCGAGCGTGGCAGCGAGGAGGGTGGCGATCAGCGAGGTGGCGGTGACGGCCGCGACGTCGGCCGCCGCGGAGAGCCACGGGCGTCGTCCCGCATGCCGGTCGTCCCACGGGCCCCGGACAGGTGGCGAACCGGGAAACGGGTGGGCGTTCGCCCCGTCGGGCGTACCGGAGAGCAGGCCGGGGGCCTGGCCGCAGTGGGGCCCGATGTGCCGGTCAGGATGCTGCGGACCGGGGTGAGGCCCGACGAGTCGGCCAGGATGCTGCCCGGGGTGCGGGCCGCGGTGAGGTCCCGGATGCGGGCTGTGCGAGTTGGTCACCCCGGCATTCTCACCGGCGAGCTCCTGGTCGTCACGGTCCTCACGTGGTCCGTCCTCCCCACGACCGTCCGACCGCCGGTCAGGGCGGGGCGTGGTGACCGGCGCGTCGACGTCGTACCTCACCTTGTCGGTCGGCGACGCCGTCGGTGCTTCGTGGGACGATGGGCGCACCGTCCCCGCGCCCCGCGCGGAGTCACCCGACCGCGCGCACGGCCCGCGCGGCTGCACGACAAGGAGCACCGTGTCCGAGAAGCTCAAGCTCGTCTCGTCGGTCCAGGCGATCAACTGGAACCGCATCATCGACGACAAGGACCAGGAGGTCTGGGACCGCCTGACCTCGAACTTCTGGCTGCCGGAGAAGGTGCCGCTGTCCAACGACATCCAGTCGTGGGCGACCCTGACCGACGACGAGAAGCTGATGACGACCCGCGTCTTCACGGGCCTCACGCTGCTCGACACGGTCCAGGGCACCGTCGGCGCCGTCAGCCTCATCCCGGACGCCGTCACCCCGCACGAGGAGGCCGTCTACACGAACATCGCGTTCATGGAGTCGGTGCACGCGAAGTCGTACTCCTCGATCTTCTCCACCCTCATCTCCACCGCCGAGATCGACGAGGCGTTCCGCTGGTCGGAGGAGAACGAGAACCTCCAGCGCAAGGCCGCCATCGTCATGGAGTACTACCGCGGCGACGACCCGGAGAAGCGCAAGGTCGCCTCGACGATGCTCGAGTCGTTCCTCTTCTACTCCGGCTTCTACGCGCCGATGTACTGGTCGAGCCGCGCAAAGCTGACGAACACCGCGGACCTCATCCGCCTCATCATCCGCGACGAGGCCGTCCACGGGTACTACATCGGCTACAAGTACCAGAAGGCCCTCGAGAAGGCCTCGCCGGAGCGTCGCCAGGAGCTCAAGGACTACACCTTCGAGCTGCTCTTCGAGCTGTACGAGAACGAGGAGCAGTACACGGCGGACCTCTACGACCCGCTCGGCCTGACCGAGGACGTCAAGGCGTTCCTCAAGTACAACGCCAACAAGGCGCTCAACAACCTCGGCTACGAGGGCCTGTTCACGTCCGACCAGACCGCCGTCAACCCGGCGATCCTGTCCTCGCTCAGCCCCAACGCGGACGAGAACCATGACTTCTTCTCCGGCTCCGGCTCGTCCTACGTCATGGGCAAGGCGGAGAACACCGAGGACGAGGACTGGGACTTCTGACGTCACCGGCCGCCGGCTGACCGGCGGTCACCACCCGACGACGACGGCGCCGCATCTCGCGCAGGGGCGGCGCCTTCGGCGTCCACGACCGAGCGTGTCCACGACCGAGGAGGACCGATGAGCGAGGGGGACCGATGACCGGGACGCCACCCGCGGACACCGTGGCCGGGCTCGTCGAGCTGGCCCGGCGGCACGGGCTCGACATCGATGCGGACTCGCTGCGGCTCGAGGAGATCGGGCTCGACTACCGGGTGGCCTTCGCGACCGCGAACGACGGCGAGCGGTGGGTCCTTCGGGTCCCGCGGCGGCCCGACGTCGCGGAGCGGATCGCCGACGAGGCCGCCGTCCTCGACGCCGTCGGTCCTCGCCTCACCGTGGCCGTCCCCGACTGGCGGGTCCGGTCGGCCGAGCTCGTCGCCTACCCGCAGCTGCCCGGTGAGCCGGGTCTGACGATCGACGCCGCGGGCGAGCCGGTGTGGCGGGTCGACCCGACCTCGACGGCGTACGCGCGAGCCTTCGGCGCGCTCGTCGCGGAGCTGCACGGCATCGACGTGGAGGTGGCGCGGGCCGCCGGGATGCCGGTCGAGTCGCCCGAGCAGGTCCGACGCCGGTGGTCCGGCCAGGTGGACCGGGTCGCCGAGGGGTTCACGGTGGCGCCCGAGCTGCTCGAGCGGTGGCGCTCCTGGCTCGCGGACGACTCCTTCTGGCCGACCTGGTCGGTGCTCACGCACGGCGAGCTCTATCCCGCTCACGTCCTCGTCGACGCCGACGAGCGGCCGACGGCCGTGCTCGACTGGACGACGGCGAAGGTCGGCGACCCCGGCGCGGACCTCGCCCTGCACCACATGACGGCCGGCACGGCGGCCTTCGCGGTGACGCTCGAGGCCTACGAGGCGAGCGGCGGCCGGACGTGGCCGCGCCTGGCCGACCACTGCGCCGAGATCGTGGCGGCGAACCCCGTGGGGTACGGGATCTACGCGCTCGAGACGGGTGACCCGACGCACCGGGCCGCGGCCCAGGAGCTGCTCGACCCGGCCTGACGGCTACGCGTCGTCGCGGTCCCGGCGGCGGCCGGGAAGATAGGACGTCACGACGGCGACGAGCAGTCCTGCGAACCCCCCGATCACGGCGCCGCGCGCGACGCTCGGGGCGATACCGGTCGCGTCCGGGCCGGCGACCTCGACCGACGGCAGTGCGACGAGGGCGTCGCCGGTGAACAGCGTCCAGGCGAGCGCGGCGAGCACGAGCAGGAGCCCGACGCCGGCGACCGCCCAGACGCGGGTCTTCTGCCGGGCCGGGAGTCGGCCGGCGAGCTCCGCCAGGTCGACCCCGCGGCGCCGCGCCCACAGCATCATCGTCCACGAGGGGATGGCCGTGAGTGCGACGGCGACCACCGGCACGACGAGCGAGCCGAGGACCGCCGCGACGAGCGCGATGCCCAGGCCCGCGTAGATCCCCGCCGACATGCCGACGGCGGCGGCCTCGTTGGCCACCGCGTGCTCGCGCTCGTCGCCGATGACGGACGGTGCGGAGACGGATCGGCGCGGGTGGGCCGCGGGCGTGGTGGGCTCGGGGTGATCGGTGCGGGGCGACGCGTCGTCGGTGGTGGCGAAGGAGGACTCGGGGCCGGCGGTGCGGTCGTCGGTGCTCATGAGGGGTCTCCTGTGTGGCTCGGGGTGGCGTCGGGGTGCGCGCCGAACAGGTCCTCGACCGTGGCGTCGAGGACGCGCGCGAGGCGGAGGGCGAGGAAGACCGAGGGGGCGTAGTCGCCCTGCTCGATCGCGATGACGGTGTGGCGGCTGACGTCGACCAGCGCGCCGAGCTCCGCCTGCGTGAGGCGGTGCTGCTTGCGGCGCTCGCGGACGGGGCTCTCGGTGCCCGCGTCGGTGCGCGTCGGTGGCGTCATGCGTCGATGTTAAGGATCCTCGACATAGAATGTCAAGGATTCTCGACACTCGTGTCGAGGATGTTCGACATCCTGGTCGGGTGACAGGCGAGGAGGTCAGCCCTCGGGGACGGTGACGAGGTAGTCGCCGGCCTCGTCGTCCCACTCGAGCTCGACGTGCCCGCCCGCCTCGGCGCCCCGCACGAACTGGAGGAAGCTGCGGTAGCCGAGCGCCTTCTCGCTGAACTCCGGTCGCTCCTTGCGCAGGCGGTTCTTCAGCCCGGACAGGGCGAACGCGCCGTCGTCGTTGCCGTCCCCCTTGGCGACGATCTCGACGAGCACGTCGAACGTGTCCTCGAGGTCGCTCCCGCGGTCGGGCAGCGAGACCTCGGGGTCGCCGGTGGCGGGGCCGGGGGAGAGGTCGACGACGCCCCGGCCGGCCAGGTGCCGCAGCACCTCGCCGAACGAGCGGAACCCGAGGTCCGACTCGCTGAACGTCGGGTCCTTCCGCAGCAGCGCGCGCTTGAGCACCGACGCTGTGACGGAGTCCGCCGTCGAGGCCAGACCGGCGAGCGTCTGCGCCACGCGGACCTCGATCGGCTCGGACTCCGCAGCCTCGTCGGGGGAGCCGTCCGCGTCCTCGGCCGGGACGACGGCGGAGGGGGAGGCGGGGGTGTCGTCGTCGGGCGTGCCGACCCGTGCCGAGCCGGAGGAGTCGGCCTGTCCCGTGCCGCCCTGGCCGGTTCCGGCACCGCCGCCGGACGTCGAGCTGGTCCCGCCGGCGCCGCCCGCGCTCCCCGCGCCGGCGCCACCCGCGCTCTTCGCGGTCGAGCCGGACCCGCCGGCAACCGACGACCCCGCGCCGGTCCCGCTGCCCGACGGCAGCACCACCTGTGCCCCGTGCCGCGCCTGGGCGGCGGGACCCCGGGCGTGCGCGCCTCGTCGTCGGGGGGCCTCGTCCCCGGGCTCCACGCCCTCGAGGCGGTCGTAGAAGAGGAACTCGTCGCAGGCCGGCGGCAGGAGCCGGGAGGTCGAGAGCTCGACCCCGACGCCGATCACGCGCTTGTCGAGCTCGCGCAGCTTGTGGACGAGCGGGGAGAAGTCGCTGTCCCCCGTGCACAGGACGAAGGTCGAGACGTAGTCGCGCTCGAAGGCCATCTCGATCGCGTCGACGACCATCTTGATGTCGGCCGCGTTCTTCCGCGAGGCGCCCATGCGCTGCGGGATCTCGATGAGCTCGAACTGGTGGCGCGTGAGCATCCGACGGTCCTCGTCGAAGTACGACCAGTCGGCGTACGCGCGGCGGGTGAGGCTGCGGCCGCGGACGGCGAGCGCATCGGCGATCGGCCCGAAGTCGAACGTCATCCCGCCCAGGTGGTCGCGCGCGCCGAGCGCGAGGTTCTCGTAGTCGAGGAACACGGCCATCCGTGCGTCGTCGTCCATGTGGCCAGCCTATGGCGCCGCTCGGGCGGGAAACTCCGCCGACGACGCGGGCGCCCATGGCGCCACGGCCGCTGACGAGACCTGCGACACTCCCGCACCCGCCGAAAGGCATTGACCCCGCCCCGCCCACTGTGTCTACTGTCTATGCACAGTAGCAACACAGGAGGTGGACCATGCTCGTCGTCGACGGACTGACGAAGCGCTACCCGGGATTCCGGCTGGAGGACGTGTCCTTCGAGATCGAGCCCGGCTACATCACCGGCTTCATCGGCGTGAACGGGGCCGGCAAGACCACGACGCTCAAGTCGATCCTCAACATCGTGCGTCCCGACGCCGGCACCGTGACCTTCGAGGGCCGGGACATCTACGCCGACGAGGCCGGGGCCAAGCAGCTCATCGGGGCCGCCCTCGGTCCGCTCGACGTCTACCCGAAGCACCGGGTGCGCACCGTCGTCGACGTCTACCGGCGGTTCTACGACCACTGGGACGGGCGGCTCTTCGCGCGCTACCTCGAGCGGTTCGGCACCGACGACGCCAAGAAGATCAGCGAGCTGTCGACCGGAATGCGCGTCAAGCTCGGCGTGGCCATGGCGCTCTCGCACGGCGCCCGGCTCATCCTGCTCGACGAGCCGACGAGCGGGCTCGACCCCGTGGCGCGCGACCAGCTGCTCGGGGTGCTCCAGGAGGTCGTCGAGGACGGCGACCGCGCCGTCCTGTTCTCCACGCACATCACGAGCGACCTGGACAAGATCGCCGACCTCATCGTCTTCATCCGCGACGGGCACGTCATCGCGGACGACACCAAGGACGACCCCATCGACGGCCACCGGCTCGTCGGCGGCTCCCGCGAGGAGCTGACCGACGACCTGCGCGGCCGGCTCATCGGCCACCGCGACCACGCGTTCGGATTCTCCGGCCTCGTCCGCACCGCCGACCTGGCCGAGGTCTCGCCGCACGTGCAGGCCGAACGACCGAACCTGGAGGACCTCATGGTCTTCTACGACCTGGAGGGAGCACGATGAGCATCGCCACGCTCGTGCACAAGGAGGCACGCCTCGTCGTGCCGCCCGCCTACCTGGGGTTCGCCGCTCTCACGCTGTTCAACCTCATCCCGCACTACCCGATGATCATCGGCGTCAGCTACTTCATGCTCGCCCTGTTCATCGCCTTCTCCGAGGCGAACGCCAACAGGGACCATGTCTTCAGCATCTCGCTGCCGATCGCGCGCGCCCGGCTCGTGACCGGCAAGCACCTCATCGTCGGCGCGGTCGAGCTCGTCCAGCTCGCCGCCCTGGCGGTGGTCGCCGTCGTCGTCGCGCAGATGCAGCCGGGAGGCAACGCCGTCGGTCTCGACGGCAACCCCGCCTTCTTCGGCTTCGTCCTGCTGGCCTACGGCGTGTTCAACATCGTGTTCCTGCCCGGGTACTTCACCACCGGGCACCGCATCGGCCGCCACGGGGTCCTCGCCGGGATCGCCTTCGCGGTCGTCTACGGCGCAGCCGAGCTGGCCGTCGCCCTCCTGCCCGGCGCGAGCGGCGTCCTCGACACGCTCGACGCCGCGGATGTCGGTCCGCAGCTGCTCGTGCTCGCGCTCGGGGCGCTCGCGTTCGCCAGCCTCACCGCAGCCTCCCATCGGCTCTCGGTGCGCGCCTTCGAGCGCGTCAACCTGTGAGCCCGGCGGGTTCGGTGGACCTCGTCCTCTCACCGCGCGGCAGCGAACCGATCTACGAGCAGATCAGGTCGCAGATCGCCGCGCAGATCCTCGACGGGTCGCTCGCCGCCGGCGAGATGCTGCCGTCGATCCGGTCGGTCGCCAAGGAGCTCGGGATCAGCGTCATCACCATCAAGAAGGCGTGGGAGCTCCTCGAGGCCGACGACCTCATCTACACCCGCCAGGGCAAGGGGGCCTACGTCTCCGAGCACGCCGCCGACGGGCTGAGCGCCAAGCGTCACGCGTTCGCCGTCGAGCGGTTCCGCACCAACGTCGACTACTACCGCTCGCTCGGGCTCACGCGCGAGGAGCTGATCCGCATCGTGGAGGAGGAGTACTGATGTCCACGACGAAGAACCCACCGACCACCCGCGCCGCCCCCGCGACGAGGCGGCTCGTCCACATCGACCACCTCCGCGTGTTCGGCACCCTGCTCGTGGTCGCCCACCACGTGGCACTCGCCTACGGCAACCTCGGGATCTGGCCGAACTGGCAGGAGCCGGACTCCGAGCTCGCGGCGCTCCCGCTCGACCTGCTCGTGCTCGTCAACCAGACGTTCTTCATGGGCCTGTTCTTCATGCTGTCCGGCTTCTTCGCGCCGGGATCGGTCGACCGCAAGGGGCCCGGGCGCTGGGCGCTCGACCGCGTCAAGCGCCTCGGCCTGCCGTTCGTGGCGTTCATGGTGCTGCTGCGCCCGCTGTACTCGCTGCCGACCTACCTCGACCAGCCTCCGGGTGAGCGCGAGCCCTACTGGCTCTTCTACCTCACCGACTGGGAGGTGGGGCCGATGTGGTTCGTCCTCGCGCTGCTCGTCCTCTCGCTCGGCTACGCGCTGGTCCGGGAGCGTCGGCCGCGTACGGAGCCCGGCCCGACGACGCCGCGCACGGCGCCATCGGTCGGCGCCTCGGCGGCCCGCCGTGCCCCGGCGCCCGACGGTAGGTCGACGGCGGGGCTCACCACGCGGGGGACCGCCGTCTCCCTGCGCGCACGGCACGTCGTCGCGTTCGCGATCGGGCTCGGCGTCGTCTCCTACGTGTGGCGGATCTGGTTCCCGACCGGCTCGTTCATCCCGGTCATCGGGATCCCGAGCCCCGGGTACGTGCCGCAGTACGTGGCGCTGTTCGTCGTCGGGATCCTCGCCTTCCGCCGGGGCTGGTTCAGCGAGCTGCCGCGCCGCGCGGGCCTGCTCGGCGCGGGCCTCGTCGTCGCGTCGTTCGTGCCGATGGTCCTCGGTGGTTACCGGACGCTCGACACGGCCGACCCGGTGCCGGCGGGCCCCGACCCCGCGCACCTCGGGTTCGCCCTGTTCGACGCGCTGTTCGCGGTCGGGGTCATCCTCGTCCTGCTGCGCGTGTTCGAGCGGTACGCGTCCCGGTCGACGCCGGCGGGCCGGTTCCTCACCCGGAACGCCTTCGGCGTGTACGTGGTCCACGCGCCCGTCATCGTCGGCGTCGTCGCGCTGCTTGCTCCGCTGGGCCTCACGCCGGTGGTCGCGTTCGCCCTCGCGCTGGCGATCTCCGCGAGCGTCAGCTGGGCGGTCGTCGCGCTCCTGCGGCGCAGCCGGCTCGTGCGGGAGGTCATCTGACCCGGACCGGGAAGCGTGACCGACGGCGGGGGCCGGACGAGTGGATGCTCGACCGGCCCCCGCCCTCGTTCCTGGTCGGCGCATCCCCGGCGGGTCGCACGTGCGAGCACCGGTGGGCGCGCGGGTGCCCGGACGCCCGACGCGAGGAGCGCCGGACCTCACCCGCGCAGGTCGTGCCAGAGTGAGGCCCACTGCTCGGGCCCGACGTCGCGGGGCAGCGCCCGCCCGTCGACGCCGGCCCGGGCGAGCGCCCGCTCCGCCGCCCGGCGGTCGACGCGGGCCGCGCGCTCGACCACTCGGGCGATCCGCCCGCCGCGGCCGGTGAACACCGCGCGGACGAACGCCTCGTAGCCGCGCCGCTGGGAGACCGGAACGAGTGGGCGCGGTCGGCGCACGATGCTCAGCACACCGCCGTCGACGCCGGGCACGGGCCGGAAGTGCCGGGCCGGCACCCGGAACTCGATCCGGACCTCGAACCACGGCGCGCCCTGGGCGGTCATCATGGTGCCGCCTCCGACGCCGGCCCGCTTCCGCGCCACCTCCCACTGGGTGAGCAGGACGGCGTGCTGCCACCGGCCGGCGGTGAGCAGCCGACGCAGCAGCGGGCTCGTGAGGTGGAAGGGGATGTTGCCGGCGACGACGGGGGCGTCGAGCGGGACACGCATCGCGTCGTCGTGCTCGATGCGCACGGTGGCCGTGCCGGTGCCGGTGCCGGTGCCGGTGGTGGTTCGGGGGTCGGCTGTCGTCGCGGTACCGCCGCGACGGAGCATCCGGCGCAGGCGCTCGACCCGGTGCTCGTCGATCTCGACGGCGGTCAGCGGACGGCCCAGGCGGGCGAGCTCGCGGGTGAGCGCACCGTCGCCGGCGCCGAGCTCGAGGATCGCGCCGTCCGTCTCGCGCACGAGGTCGGCGAACCGCCGCACGGTGGGCGGGTGGTGGAGGAAGTTCTGGCCGAGCTCGTGCCGTCCTCCGGCGGCCGAGCGAGGGGCGGTGTGCGGGGTCGTGCGTCGAGGCATGGGTGGGCTCCACGAGAAGGAGGTGGAGCACCCCGGGGCAGGGTGGCGGTGTGCGTGGGCGCTGCGCGTCCGAGGTGCGAAGGGCTCTCGGAGCGACGACGCGTCGACGCCCGGCGCCGGTGGCGCGGGGCGGACGGACCTGCGGGTGGGACCGGACGCGCCGTCAGGCGCGGCGGTCGCGGTAGTCGCGGGCGGCCGTCGTCGCGGGCCCGCTGCACAAGATGCCTGCCATACCGCGATGCTAGACAGCCGCGGGTCGGCGGCGTCCAGGGAATTCTCGGGGCGACGGGCAGGTGGGGACGGCACGGCCGACGGCCGGCACGCCAGGCACGACGGCCGGCACGGCAGACGGGAGGGCCGACGACGACGGGGGGTTCGTCGTCGTCGGCCCTGTGGTCCGCAGATCGGGTGCGCGGGGCTATGAGGGACGGGCCCTGGTCAGAGGATCGCCTCGAGGAACGACCGGGTCCGCTCGTGGCTCGGGTTGGTGAAGATGACGTCGGGCGGCCCGTCCTCGACGATCTGGCCGCCGTCGAACATCATCACGCGGTGGGAGACGTCCTGGGCGAACTGCATCTCGTGCGTGACGATGAGCATCGTGATGTCCGTGTTGTTCGCGACCTCGCGCAGGACCCACAGGACGTCCTTGACGATCTCGGGGTCGAGGGCGGAGGTCACCTCGTCGAGGAGCAGGATCTCGGGGTCCATCGCGAGGGCGCGGGCGATGGCGACGCGCTGCTGCTGACCGCCCGAGAGCCGCGTGGGGTGCTCGTCCGCCTTGTCCGAGAGGCCGACCTGCTCGAGCAGCTCGAGACCGCGGCTGCGCGCCTCCTCCTTCGAGCGGCCGAGCACGTGGATCGGCGCCTCGGTGATGTTCTCCAGCACCGACATGTTGGGGAAGAGGTGGAAGTGCTGGAAGACCATCCCGATCCGGGTGGTCATCCTCGCGACGTCCTTCGCCCTGCGCTCGACCCGTCGGCCGCCGCGCAGCTCGTGGGTGAGCGGCTGGCCGTCGACGTAGATGTAGCCGCCGGTGAGGTGCTCGAGCGTCATCACGAGCCGCAGGATGGTCGTCTTGCCGGAGCCCGAGGGGCCGATGAGCGTGACCCGCTCGCCGCGGTCGACGCTGAAGTTGAGGTTCTCGAGGACGGTGTTGTCGCCGAACTTCTTGACGACGTTCTCGAACCGCAGCTTCGGCTCGCCCGTGGCGGGGCTCGGCGTGATGCCGGCACCGGGCGCGGAGTGGTCAGTAGGTGGCAAGGCGATTCTCCATCTTGCGTAGCAGGACCGAGGTGCCGTAGCTCGCGACCAGGAAGATGAACCCGGCGAGCACGAGCGCCTCGGTGTAGGTGAACGTCCTCGAGCCGTACCGCTCCGCCTCGCGCACCATCTCGGTGACGAAGATGACGGTGAGGAACGGGGTGTCCTTGAACATCGAGATCACCCAGGTGCCCAGGGCGGGCAGGGTCGTACGGATCGCCTGCGGGATGATGACCTTGACCCAGGTGCGGGTGCGGGACATCGACAGGGCGGTCGCGGCCTCCCACTGTCCCTTGGGGATCGCGTCGATCCCGGACCGGTAGACCTCCGCCATGTAGGTGGCGTAGTGGATCCCGAGGACGACGATGCCGATCGTCAGGCCGTCGATGCTGTTGAACGTGTAGTAGGCGAACAGCAGCTGGATGACGACCGGGGTCATGCGGATGAACTCCATGACCGCGTGCACCGGCATCCAGAGCCACTTCGGCATCACCCGGCGGGTGATGGCCACGATCAGGCCGAGCACCGCCGCGATCGCCGACCCCAGGACGGTCGCGACGAGCGTGACCTGCAGGAAGGTCATGAGGAGGTCGGGGAAGACCTCCGCCGCGCGGTCCCAGCTCCAGATGTCGTCGTTCACAGTGGGGTCACCTCGCTCGGCTTGCCCGCGGTCACCTTGAACATCTGGTTGAGCGGGGCGGCCTGGCCGAGCTTGTGCTTCGCGTGCCGCTCGAGGAGGGCCGCGAGCAGCACGATGACCAGCGAGATGAGGAAGTAGATGACCATGCCGACGCCGTACGAGAAGAAGGTGCTCCCCGTCTGCTGGCGCAGGATGTCCGTCTCCCACGTGAGGTCGTGCATGAGGATGATGTAGGCGACGGCCGTGCCCTTGAGCAGCATGACGGCGAGGTTGCTCAGCGACGGCAGCATGATCGCCCACGCCTGCGGCCAGATCACGCGCCGCATGTGGTGCAGCGGGCTGATGCTCAGCGCCGTGCCGACCTCCCACTGGCCCTTGGGCACGTTGTTGATCGACCCGCGGACGACCTCCGCCCCGTACGCGCCGTAGTTGAACGACAGGGCGAAGATCCCGCAGAAGAGCCCCGTCAGCGTGATCCCCACCTGCGGCAGCACGTAGAAGAGCACGTAGAGCTGCACGAGCAACGACGTCCCGCGGAAGAACTCGATGAGCAGGCGCGCCGGGATCCGCAGGTACCAGTGCTCGCTACGGACCACCAGGCCGAGCACGATCGCGATGACGAAGGCGCCGATGATCCCGCCGGCGGTGAGCTGGAGGGTGACGAGGACGCCCTCCCACAGCCGGGGGAGCGCCTCGACGAGCGTGTCGAGGTTGTCGCTCACGCGATCAGATGTCGCCGGCGCAGAGCTGCTCGGTCGACAGCTCGCCGGTGGGGCGCTCCTCGGCGGTGAAGCCGAACTCGCCGACGATCTCGAGGTAGCGCTCCTCGTCCTCGACGATCTCCGCGAGCACCTCGTTGTAGGCGTCGCGCAGCTCGGTGTCGGCGTTGCGGAACACGGTGCCGCCGGCGCCGACCTGCTCGACGCCGTCGATCTCGGCCACGAACGACTCGGTGACCTCGATGCCGGCGTCCGGGTTGTTGTCCGCCATCCAGTTGAGCGAGATGCCCGTGAGGGCGAAGACGTCGGCGCGGCCGTTGACGACGGCGTCCATGCCGTCCTGCGGCGTGCCGACCTCCATCGAGTCGATGCCGAGGTCGGCGGCGTAGGTGGACTCGATGGCGCCGGTCATCGACGCCATCTGCACGTCGGACTCCTGGACGGACTGCATGCTCGGCTCGAGCCCGTCCGGGTTGCCCTCGGGAACCATGAGCGCGGTCGTGTACATGAACTCCGGCTCGGAGAAGATCGCCTGCTCGCAGCGCTCCGGGAGGATCGACATACCGGCGGCGACGACGTCGAAACGCTCGGCGTCGAGCGCCTGGATGAGCTGGCCGAACTCGGCCTGGACGCCCTCGACCTCGTCGACACCGAGCTCCGCCCAGATCGCCTCGTGCAGGGCGACGGTGGCGCCCGTGAGCTCTCCGCCGTCCTCGAAGCTGTAGGGGGCCTCGCCGGCGAAACCGACGGTGACGCTGCCGGCCTCCTGGAGGTCCTCGAGCGTGAGGGCCTCGCCGCTGCCGCCGCCGCTGTCTCCGCCACCGCCGCCGCGGTCGGCCGACTCCTCCTCGCTGGCGCAGGCGGCAAGGGTCAGCGCGAGGGCGGCGAGGGTCGCGGTGGGGACGATGGTGCGGGCGCGACGCTGTGCGTTGGTGGTCAAGGGGTTCCTTCCGGTGGGCGCCCGGCGCCATGGTGGACAGACGCGCGAACGTTGCGTGACAGCGCCCGAACGTGCGTACGGGCCCTTGAGTGGCCCCACCGTATGGGGGGTCGTCCCGGTCATCAACCGGCCGGATTCGGGCGTCCAGGGGTCGTTTTGGGGTGGTCGCGGATCGGGACCTTTTCCCATGCTGGTGCGGATCGCGCGGGGTCGGCGAGTGGCGTGGGCCACGACGGGGAGGCCGCTTTTGAGGTCGGGCATTGTTACCCGCTTGTGATTGTTCGACGCGATCGTGACCGAGAACTGTGACGGTTCGGGCAGAGGGGGTGCGTCGTCGTGCTCGTCGAGGAGGTCGGGACGCTGCTGCCCGCGCGCGGAGGACGACCACCCGTCAGGGGGCGGTGACGTCCTGGGGCTCGTCCAGCTCGCTGATGACGGACGTGGTCGTCGCTGTGCCCGCCGAGGTCGTCACGTTGTTGACGGACCGGAGTGCGACGTAGTCCTGGGTGAGGAAGTACTCCACGGCGATCTCCTCGCCGTTCGCGCCCTCGCCCGTGCCCGTGACGACGGCGACCTCGGTGCCGTCGATCGTGGCCGAGCCCGTCACCGCCACGTCGATGGGTTGGGTGCCCCCGGCCGCGACCGAGGGGTCGTGCAACTGCTGGAGCGACCGGGCCGCACCCTCGGCGCTGCTCAGCCGGGGGATCTCGGCTGCCTCTGCCGGCTCGAGCCAGTCGCCCTCGTCCGTCGCGGCCCACCAGTCGTCCCCGACGACGAGGACGTGGGCGACCCCGAGGTCCGCCTCGACCGCGAGCTGCTCGCCGGTGGAGACGCGCAGCTCGGTGCGGGCGTCGGCTCCGGCGTCGGTGGTCTGGACGTAGCCGGCCGTCTCCGCGAGGGACTCGACCTGGCAGGCGGCGAGCTCGGTGGTCGTCAGCTCCGTGCGCCCCTCGGCGAACGGGTCGGTGCACAGGCCCGACGCCGAGTCCCGGGGCTCGGAGGTCTCCTCCGACAGCCAGGCCGGGTGCTCATCGACCTGGTCGGCGACGGGCGCGAGCTCGTCGACCGGGGTTGCCTCGGAGGTGTCGCCGCTTCCGCCCGATCCGTTGCCGGAGTCGCTGGAGCCGTCGGAGCCGTCGGAGTCGTCGCCCGAGCCGCATGCCGCCAGGGTGGCCGCGAGCGCGAGCACGGTCGCCGCGAGCGTGCGACGTGCGCGTCCCGGTGCGTGGCGACGCGCGGCCGGCCGCGGCTGAGTGCCGGCCCCGGTGGCGACGGGGCGGCGGACGGATCGGTTCGGCTGGCGCACGTCGACAGGGTGGCACGCCGGGCCGCCGCGGTGGTGCCGCGTGCAGGGCCCGTCCCGCGCCGACCCGGCCACCGCCGGGGCTCCGTCCCGCACCGACCTGGTACCCGCGCCCTGTCGGTCTCGGGACGGCCGCACATGGGTCCTCAGGCCTCCCCGGGTGGTCGGCCGCCTGCCACACTGGAGGCATGCGACTCCCCGTCTCGCGACCGGTCAGGGTCCTTGTCGTGTGCACCGGCAACATCTGCCGATCCCCGATGGGTGAGCGGATGCTGGCGGACGAGCTCGAGCGCGCGGGCGTCGATGCCGACGTGACGTCGGGCGGGACGTCCGACTACGAGGTCGGTAACCCGATCGACCCCCGTGCGGCGAGCACGCTGCACCGACGCGGCGTCCCGGTCGAGGCACACACGGCGCGGCAGGTCACGGCCGAGGATCTGGGCGCGGTCGACCTGGTGCTGGCGATGACCGAGGAGCACGCCGTGTGGCTGCGTCGGCTGGCGGAGCGGTCGGGCGTGGACCCCGGCGTCATCATGCTGTGGCGCGCGGCGGAGGGACCGGACGCCCCCGGTGCGGGGAGTGCGCGCGACGTCGGGTCGCTCGACGTCCCGGACCCGTGGTGGGGCGACGACTCCGACTTCGAGTCGACCTACGAGCTGCTCGCGCCCGGTGCGCGCATGCTCGCGGCAGCGCTCGCCGCCGGGCGGACCGAGCTGCACCCCTGACACTGCGCGGCCCGTTCGTCGAGACTGCGGTTGGGGCACCAACCGCACTCTCGACAGGTCGGGGTGCTCCCAACCGCAATCTCGACGAGCACCAACCGCAATCTCGATGGCGACGAACCGCAATCTCGACGAGCACCAACCGCAATCTCGGCGAAAGTGAGAGCGGGCGGGGCTACTCGATGCCCATCTCCGCGTTGCCCTCCTCCTGCGCCTGGGCGAGCGCCTCCTCGACCGGGATCGCGCCGAGGAACATGTCCTGGAAGATCGGGGTGATGACGTTGGAGCCGGCGTTGATCTCGGCGCCGATCGGCGAGGGTGCGGTCGGCTCCTGGGCGGCGTCGACGAAGACGGACACGTCCACGCCCTGCTCGGCCCAGTAGTCGATGTATCCCTGCTGGGCGTCCACGGCTCCGGGGAACGCGGCACCGGTCTCGCCGAGCGGGGCCTGCCCCTCGGCGGACCCGAGCCAGCGCAGGACCTCGGTCGTCGCGTCGAGGTGCTCGGACTCCGCGTTGCCGACGGCCGCGACGCCGTGCACCACACCGATGCGCCCCTCCGGCCCGCCGACCATCGGCGCGATGCCCCACTCGAAGTCGGCGTTCTCGGCGATGTGGGGCAGGGAGTACGGGCCGGACTGGAACAGGCCGAGGTCGCCCTGGACGAACAGGTCGCGCGAGAAGTCGCCGTTGACGTTGGTGTCAGCGGCCGACGGCGCCACCTCGTGCGTGTTGACGAGGTCGACGAGGTACTGGAACGCCTCGATGCCCTCGGGGGAGTCGAACGCGAAGCCGTCGGTCTCCGGGTCCTGGAACAGCGCGCCGTTCTGGGCGAGGAAGTCGACGTAGATCGCCTGGAGGTCGGCCTGGCTGTTGAAGCCGTAGGTCTCCCGCGCCCCGCCGTCGAAGCCGTCCTCGCCGGGGTGGCGGCCCTCGGAGTCGGTGGTCAGGGCGGTCGCGGCCTCGAGGAGCGTGTCGCCCTCGCCGGCGCCGGGTCGCCACTGGAGGTCCTCGACGTCGATCCCCGCCTCCTCGACCAGCTCCGCGTTGTAGAACAGGGCGATCGAGTCCCACAGCTGGGGCACGCCGTAGTTGACGCCGTCTCGCGTGTAGAGGTCGACCACGGACTGCTCCCACTCGTCGTGGTCCTCGCCGAGGGCCTCGTCGATGTCGATCAGCGTGCCGTTGTCCGCGTACGTGCCGAAGTTCGAGGTGTTCGTCCAGAAGATGTCCGCCATGTCCCCGGACTGGACGTCGAGGGGGAGCTGGGTCCAGTAGTCGGCCCAGGGGATGACCTCGACCTCGACGGTGATGTCGGGGTTCTGCTCCGTGAACGCGTCGAAGGAGGTCTCGTACGCCTCGGCCGCCACCTCGTCCCAGAGCCGGACGGTGACGGTGGTGCCGCCCTCGCCGCTCCCGGACTCGCCGGAGGAGTCGTCGGACCCCGGCGAGCACGCGGCCAGGGTCAGGGCCGTCGCCGCCAGCAGGGCGGTGGTGGTCAGCGGTCGACGGGCACGGCGCATGGGGTCCTCCAGGGAGCCTCCGGTCACGGGAAGTTGAATATTACATGAGTTGACCGTCACATCCCGCGGATGTTCGCGGGTCGGGACGTGGGACGAGGGTGACGTCGGCCGGGTCTGCGGTCACCACGCGGGACCGGCGACGATCGGGGTCGGCCACCACTGATGGTCGACGACGACGATCGGGTGGGCCGTCAGCGCACCGCGCCCACGCCGATCGCCCGCGTGATGTGCCGCTGGAAGATGAGGAACAGCACGATGAGCGGCGTCATCGCCACGACGGCGGCGGCCATGACGAGGACGATCCGGTCGTCGTACTGGGTCTGCATCGCCGACGTCGCCGTGGTGAGCACGTGCCACTCCGGCCGCGGCGCGATGATCGACGGCCACAGGAAGCTGTTCCACTGCGTGACCACGGTGATGAGCAGCAGCGTGACGACGATCGGCCGGTTCATCGGCAGCACGACCGACCACAGCCGGCGCAGGACGCCCGCGCCGTCGAGGGTGGCGGCGTCGAGGAGCTCGCGCGGCATCGACCGGAAGTTCTGGCGCAGCAGGAACACGGCGTAGGGGGAGCCGAGGACGAACGGGACCACGAGACCGGCGAACGTGTTCTTCAGGTCGGCGAGCGTCATCATCGTGTACAGCGGGATGATCGTGACGACCGCCGGGACCATGAGCGTGGCGAGGTAGCACCAGAACAGCAGCTCGCGCCCCCGGAACTCGAGCGTGGCGAACGCGTAGGCGGCGAGGATCGAGCTGACGAGCTGGCCCACCACGAGCACGACCACCATCTGCAGCGTCACCGCGAGCGGGACGATGAAGTCGCCCTCCTCGCCGAACAGGGCGCGGAAGTTCTCCAGCGTGAAGGGGTCGGGCAGGGCGAGCGGTCCGTCGGCCACGTACTGCCGGTTCGTCTTCAGCGCCGTCATGAGCGGGAGCAGGAGCGGGGCGAGCGTGACGACAGCCCCGGCGAGCAGGAGCAGGTAGGTCAGTGCGTGCGCGGCGCCGCGCCCGAGCGAGAACGGGCGACGGCGGCGCGCGGGGCGGGGGGTGTCGTCGTCGGGGGAGGTCTCTGGTGGAGGACCGGCCGCAGAGAGCTGGGTGTCCGGCTGGTTGGTGCTCATGACATGTCGTAGGTGGTGCGCGACGCGAACCACCGTTGCTGGACGAGGGTGACGACCACGAGGAGGGCGAACAGGACGACAGCCATCGCCGACGCGCTGCCGAGGTCGAGGGCGACGAACGCCTCGTGGTAGATCCGGGCGGCGATGACGTCGGTGCTGCCGGAGGGGTACCCGGGGCTGCCGCCCGTGAGGCCGTACACGAGGTCGTAGACCTGGAAGCTCGAGATGATCGTGGTGACGAGGACGAAGAACATCGTGGGCCGCAGCAGCGGGATCGTCATCGACGTGAGCAGCCGGAACGGTCCGGCGCCGTCGAGCCGGGCGGCCTCGTAGATGCTCGGCGGGATCTGCTGGAGACCGGCGAGGAAGAACAGCGAGACGTAGCCGATCGAGGACCAGGCGGAGACGACGGCGACCGCCGGCAGCGCGAGGGCGGGGTCGCTCATCCACTCGACGCGCTGGCCGAGGACCGCGTTGACCGCGCCGTTGCTGGGCGCGAGCATCCACTGCCACACCACGCCCAGGGCGAGCGGGGAGCACACCCACGGGAGCACGTAGATCACGCGTAGCATGCCCGAGCCCGGCAGGTGGCGGTTGAGCAGGACGGCGAGCCCGAGGCCGGCGCCGACGGTCAGCGGGATCGCGATGAGCACGTACAGGGCCGTGACGAGCAGGGAGTTGCGGAACTGGGAGGAGCTCGCCAGATCGACGTAGTTGTCCACCCCGGCCCAGGTGGGCGGGGAGAGCAGGTCGTAGTCGGTGAGGCTCATGGCGAGCACGAGCAGGACCGGAACCGCGAGGAACGCGATCAGCCCGATGAGCGACGGCGCGAGGAGGGCGTAGGCGGCGGCGGTCTCCCGGCGGCGCCGTGCGCGGGCCGACGGCGGGAGGGCTGCGTGGCTCGTCCCGCCCGTCGACGGCGGGGGGCCGGAGGGGGGCGGCGTGGCGGCCGGAGGTGCGGAGGCCGGTACCGGGGCGGACCGGGCGGTCGGGGTCACGCCGCCCCCCGGACGTAGGTCCACTCGATGACCGCGGCGCTCGTGCGGGTGCGGGGGCAGCGGCGGCACAGGTAGGTCGCGCGCGGGCGCTGGAAGCGCTGGTGCTCGTGCCCGGCGGGGCAGCGGCCGACCCAGGGGGCGGGGACGGTGGGGCTGTCGGGCCGGGTGGTGCGGCGCGGGGTGCCGCCGATGCGGACGACGGCCGCGCGCCACCGGGGGCCGTGGCCTGCCTGGGCTCCCGCGAGGGCGTGCCCGATCTCGTGGAGGATCACCTCGCGCACCTCGTCCTCGGTGTAGAGGCCGACGAGGTGGCGGGACAGGGTGATCCGCTGGTCGCGGTAGTGGGTGGCGCCGGCGCGTCGGACGGCGCGGTCGAGCCCGACGGACCACCCCCGCAGGCCGTGCTCGGCCACGAGGGAACGTGCGAGGCGCAGCGCGCCCGGTGCGTCCATCGCCCTACGCCCGGCCGGTGTCCGGGTCCGCGTCGGCGTCGCCGGCCGGGTTGGTGTCCGGGGCGTGGCCGGTGGCCGGGCCGGGGTCGTCCGCCGGGCCGGCGGAGCGGTGGTCGTCGCCGGGCGGGGTCGTGCCGGCGGGGGGCTCGTCGTCGTCGGAGGATGCCCGGCGAGCCCGGGCCGCGCGCCACGCGCTGAGGGAGGCCACGAGGATGACGGCGAGCATGAGCCAGCGGACGGGGCCGCGCGTGGCGCTCGCGACGATGACGACGATGACCGCGAACGCGATGACCGAGACCGTCGGCATGCGGTGGAGCGGCGAGCGGCCGAAGCGGACGGGCTCGTAGGGGCGCGAGGCGTCGTTGCGGCGTCGGCCGTCCCGGTGCGCGTCGTCGCGCTCCGGCGAGTCGTCCATGGTCACCGGGCCACGGTACGTTCCCCGGCCGCCGGTGGTCCCGCGCCCGGCCGACGACGTGTGGATCCCCACGCATGAGGGCGCCCTGTGTGACGGCGTGCCGGCGGTGCAGCCGGGGTGGGGCCGGTGGCGAGGCGCGAGGCCTTCGTAGACCGGTGGAGGGTGGACCCGCCGGGTACCGTCGCGATCATGGACGGCCGGGCGACGCATCCCGACCGCGGTGCGCCCGAGGCGGTCCGGCCGTCCGACCCCGACGAGCGCGGCGCGACCGCCGTCGCGAGCGGAGAGGACGTCGACGTCGACGACGGCGCCGGTGCTCTGCGTGACGACGGTGTCCTACGCCAGGACCGCGACGACGAACCCCTCCGCGACGGAGGCGGCGAGCGGTGGGGCGAGTACGTCGGGTCGCGGGAGCCGCGGCCGGGTCCGACCGGCTGGGTCCCGGTCCTCTCACCGACCGGCGACCCCGACGGCGAACGGCTCACCGTCCGGCCGCGCCGCCTCCCCGGAGACCTGGGCGTCGACGGGGCGACCGACGAGAACGGCCACCCGATGGATCGCGGGCGGGAGGATGCGCGGGAGGTCGACGTCGTCGTGATCGGTGCCGGCCAGGCCGGCCTGTCCACTGCGAACCGGCTGCTGCGGCGCGGGTTCGTCGGGTACTCGGGCGACCCGGCCGAGCAGGTCGGCGCGCCGCGGCACCGGGGGGACGTGCGGGACTTCGTCGTGCTCGACGCCGAGGACGGGCCCGGCGGGGCGTGGCGGCACCGCTGGCCCACGCTGACGATGGCGACCGTCAACGGGATCCACGACCTGCCGGGCGCGGGTTTCCCGCAGCCGGACCCGCGCGAGCCCGCGGCCACCGCCCTCCCGCGGTACTTCGCCACGTACGAGGACATGTTCGACCTGCCGGTCCTGCGGCCCGTGGTCGTCACGAGCGTCGAGCGCGTCGACGACGACCCGCGCGGCCGCCTCCTCGTCCGCACCGACCACGGGAGCTGGGCTGCGCGGGCGGTCATCTCGGCGACCGGCACGTGGTCGCGACCGTTCTGGCCGAGCATCCCCGGGTCGGAGACGTTCCGCGGCCGGCAGCTCCACACGCACGACTACGAGGGCCCCGAGGATCTCGAGGGCGAGCGGGTGGCGATCGTCGGGGGCGGCATCTCCGGAGTGGGGCACGTCCTCGAGATCGCGCGCGTGGCGGAGACGTTCTGGTACACCCGCACGCCGCCGCGGTGGAAGACCGACATGTTCGACCAGGACGCCGGGCGCGGGGTCGAGGAGCGGGTGGCCGCACGGGTGGAGCAGGGGCTCAGGCCGCTGCCGGTGGTCGCCGAGACGGGGCTGTTCCTCGGGCCGGCCACGCAACGCGCGATCGACGCCGGGATCCTGGAGCGGCGGCCGATGTTCGGCTCGATGACGACGAGGGGCGTGGTCGAGGCCGACGGGACCGTGACGCCCGTCGACACGATCGTGTGGGCCACCGGCTTTCGCCACGAGCTGCGCCACCTGCGGCCGCTGCGGATCCGCACGCGCGACGGCGGGGTGCTCGTGCGCGGGACCGCGGTGGTCGACGAGCCGCGGCTGCACCTTGTGGGGTACGGGCCGGCGGCGTCGACGATCGGGGCGACGCGGGCCGGGCGCCGCGCGGTCGCGGCGATCGTCGAGCTGCTCCGGGAGGCGTGAACCCGCGGGGGTGTGCGCGTGCGGTGCAGCGTCGGCGTGCGGCGGCTTCGCCGGCCCCCACTCCCGCGGTCAGCGTCCCCTCACGCCCGGATGTCGGCGAACTCCGGGTGGCTGTCCATGTAGTCGACGACGAACGGGCACACCGGCCGCGCCGTCCCGCCCCGCTCGCGCACGTCCGTCAGCGCGAACTCGACCAGCCGGCCGGCGAGCCCCTGGCCCCGCTGCTTAGGGTCGGTGAAGGTGTGGTCGAAGACGTGCATGCCACCCTCGAGGACATAGGTGGCCTCGCCGGCCTCCTCGCCGTCGACCGTGATGACGTATCGGCTCTTCGCGGGCTCGTGGGAGATCTCGGTGCTCATACAGCGACGCTACGGCCCCCGGCGCCTCAGCGCTCGGGGGCCGTAGCTGGTGTCGTTCGTCGTCGGGCAATGGTGGTTGTGATGGCCGTGTCGGCCGCAGGACCTTTGAGAGGTCAGCCGGCGACATGCCCGCCGCCGCTGCGTCAGGCGGCGGCCAGCTGCAGGGACGAGTCGATCGCGTCGACCATCTCGGTCGAGTCGCCGTTGACCGTGACGGTCAGCTGCAGGAGATGGCCCGTCGCGGAGTTCTCCACGATCCAGTGGACCTCGCCGGGCTCGAGTCCGATCGTCTCGAACCGGTAGATCCGCATGCCTTCGGGTGCGGCCACCTCGGCGTCCTCCCAGGAGATGCGCGGCGGGAGGTCGGACGACATGGTCTCCTCGAACTCGGCGATCTCCTCCTCGAAGGTGCCGGTCATGCCGTTGTTCTGCGGGCCCTGCACCACGAGCTGCTCGGACGCGTGCGGGTCGGTGGCCTCGGTCGCCGGCATCTCCCAGGTCCAGTAGCCCTCGTCCGCGCGGTTGGACTGCGCGTCGGCCGGCAGCTCGAAGGCGAGCCAGTCGGCCTCGGCGAGCCCCCCACCGGACTCCGCCGGCGGCTCCTCACCCTCGGCCGGCGGCTCCTCGCCCTCCGCAGGGGGCTCCTCCGCGACGGGCGGCTCCTCGCCCTCCGCAGGCGGCTGGGCCTCGCCCGGGTCGGTCTCGGCAGGTGCCTCGTCCTCGGGCGCCTCGTCCTCGGGTGCCTCCTCCTCCGGCGCCTCGCCCTCGGGCGCGTCGGGCTCGTTCTGCTCCGGAGGCGCGACGTTCGAGTCGGGCGGGGTGGAGCCGTCCGGGTCGACGGTGTCGTCCCCGGTGCTGCACGCGGCGATCGAGCCGGCGAGCAGGAGGGCGGTCGTGGTGGCTGCGGCGTATCGGCGGATGGTGGACATGGTGTCCTCCTCTCGGGACCGGTGGTCCCTGTGGACCCGATCGGGTCCGTCGCGTCGTCGGGGATTCCCCCTCGGTCATGGAGGCGATGACCTGCCTCCGACTTGCGTGCCAACGACGCTATGAGCCGTCCGGTGCCGCCGCACGGCCGGTCGGCGGGTACTTGATACCGGGGACCTCTGTCCCCGGCGTGGGACGTCGCCGCAGGTCCGGGGCGAGGGCGCACAACCTTGCACGACGACGAACCCCTCGTGCCCCGCCGCGCGGTGTTGCCGGCGCCCGCGCGTCCGCACCGATCACCGCGGCCACGAACTCCCGGGACTACGGCACGTACGGGGCGTGCGGCACGGGCCGCTGGTCGTCCTCGATGTACGCCCAGGCGCACGGGAAGTACCCCGGCATGCCGGCGAGCGCCGCGGGCTGCTCGTCGTACATCAGGTGGACGAGCATCCAGTTCGGGCGCCACAGGAAGTGGTGGCCGGACACGTCGACCTCCATCCACCAGTCGGGGGCGGGCTCCCCGATCGGCGCGGAGCCGTCGGTCGGCGCGGCGTGGATCTCGACGTCGCCCGCGGGCCACATCTCGTCGCCCGCGTACTCGACCTGCGGGCAGATCCCGCCCTCCCCGGCCATGCCGCCGGCGAGCACCGGCCAGCCGTCCTCGAGCGTCACCTGCCGGGTCACCGGGATGGTCCCGCCATCGACGCAGGGTGCAGCGCTGCCTGCCGGTCGAAGCTCCTCGACGACGACGTACACCTCCCCCTCGCCGGTGACCGAGAGGACGTCGTCGCCGCAGCCCGACTGCCGGGCGATCGGGCTCTCCACCTGCACCGCCGCCTGCGACTCGGGGTCCCAGCGCCAGACGTACCAGGTCTCCTCATACGCGTTGCCGTCGAGGACCTGCAGCGACGCGGCGGCGTCCTCGTGCCCGTCCCCGTCGACGTCGGCGTAGGCCACAGCGTCCGACACGGTGAACTGGCGCAGCCCGTCGCCCTCGGCGGGGACGACGGTCTCGCCGGTCAGTGCCTGCCGCCAGGACTGCGCGGCGAGGTCGACGTCGCGGATCGAGGGCCCGGGCTCCTCCGTGGCGGGCGCGTCGGTCGGCTCGTCGGCGCCCGATCCGTCGGCGGGGAGGGCCTCGCCCGTGGCTGTGCCGTCGCTCGCCGCCTCGCCGGAGGCGGACTCCGCGGCGTCCGGCGAGCCGGCGTCGGCTGCGCTCCCCGTGCCGTCCCGGCCGGGGTCGGCGTCGTCGGGCGGCGCCTCGGCGGGCGGACTCGCGGATCCGTCGTCCTCGGTCGATCCGCCGCACCCGGCCAGGGCGAGGGCGAGCGCGACGACGGGCACGGTGCGTCGGAGCGGGGAGGACATGGGTGGGGCCTTCCTCGTCGATCCCCCTGCGTCGGCGCTCGGGGGTGCGCCTGCCCAGATCCTTGTCAGTCCGCGCCCCGGCCGCAAGACCCTGCACGACGACGAACCACGCCGCGTCCGCTGCGCCGCACCATCGACGAGAGGACGGGCTAGCCCGCGAGGGCCGCCGCGATCGCCTTGCGCACCCGGGTCGTCGAGACCTTGACCGGCGTGCCGAGCTGCTGCGCGAACAGGGAGACCCGCAGCTCCTCGATCAGCCAGCGGACCTCGTCGAGCCTGGTGAGCGCCCCGACGTCGTCGCCGGCGCGCTGCCGCGCGGTCGCGAGCTCGTCGACCATCTCCTGGACCTGCCAGGCGGCCGCGTCGTCGGCGTGGACGTTCTGCGCCGCCCGCTCGAGCCGGCGCTGCGCGGCCGTGAGGTACCGCGCGACGTGCACGAGGTGGGCGGGACCGGTGGCCGAGACGAACCCGTCGAACACGAGCTCCCCGACCGCCGCGCGCACGTCCGTCACCGCGCCGAGCAGGTGGATGCTGTTCGAGTCCTTGATCGTGGCCTGCAGCTCGCGCCAGGCGTTCATGATCCGCACGACGATCCCCGCGAGCTCGGCGACCCGGTCCTCGAGCCGGGTCCGCACGTGCGCGATCAGGGCGTCGAACTGCGCCTTCTCCCGCAGCATCCCGGCGCCGCCGGTCACGTGCTCGGCGCACCAGTCGTCGACGATCTCCGTGGCGGCTGCGAGCTGGAGGTCCGCCACGAGCGCGCCGGTGCTCGGGTAGGGGGAGGTGGCGAGGGCGAGCGCGTCGCCGCCGGTCCACCGGGTGGAGACGCGCTGCTCGGCCAAAGCGGTCGCCGCGAGGGCCAGCCGGCGCACGCCGCGGCGGTGGGCGCGGACCTGGGCGGCGGCGTCGGGCAGGACGCGCAGCGACACGTCGGTCCGCTCCTCGACCAGCGCCGGGTAGCCGCGGACCACGAGTCCGGCCGGGCCGAGCGTCTCGACGCTCGCCGGGATCGTCCCGCCGCTCACCTCGGGCCAGCCGGTCAGCTTCTCCTGCTCGACGCCGGAGCTCGCCCCGGGTGCACCGGGTCCGCCTCGGCCGGCGCCACCGCGGCCGGCACCCACCCCGCGCGAGTCGGCACCACTGCCGGCGGAGCCGGCGTCGTCGCCCCGGTCGTTCGTCCCCGGGCCGCCGCCGGACCGCCCGGGCGAGCCTTCGGCGTCGGGCCCCGTTCCCCGGCCCTTCCGGCCGCGACGCGAGCCGCGGGAACCGTCGGCACCCGGGTGGCCGGCCTCGGCCATCGCCACCGCGACGGCACCGCGCACCGCCGTGGCGACCGCCGACTCGACGGCGGGGGCGAGCTCGCGCTGGAGGGCGAGCAGCGAGTCGCCCTCGCCGAGCACGGCCCCCTTGGCGGAGACGACGCGGAACTTCATCCGCAGGTGGCCGGGCAGCTCGGCGGACTCGCGCCAGGCGGCCTCGTCGATCTCGACCCCGCGGACCTCGCGCACGGCGGCCGTGAAGGCGTCCTGCCAGGCCGGGACGGTGGTCGGGTCGACCCAGCCGCCCCTCGCCTCGGCGTCCCCGGGCGCGGCGGCGACGGCCTCGTGCCAGCCGGCCATCGCCGCGAGGACGGCGCGTGAGACATCCGGCGCCGGCACGAGCTCGCGCCGCACGCGCTTGGGCAGGGCGCGGATCGTCGCGACGGCGAGCTCGTCCAGGTAGCTGGGCACGAGCCAGTCGAATCCCTCGGGGCGCAGGCGGCCGAGCACCTCGACCGGGACCGTGGCGGTGATGCCGTCGGCCCAGGCACCGGGCGTGAAGTCGTAGGAGAGGGGGAGGGTGAGGTCGCCCTGTCGCCAGGTCGAGGGCTGGTCGGCCTCGGTCACCGGGTTCTCCGGGACGAGGTCGGCGAGGGTGAGCGTGAGCAGGTCCGGCTGCTCCCGCTTCGTGCGCTTCCACCACGTGTCGAAGTGGCGGGCGGAGACGGCCTCGGCGCCGACGCGCTCGTCGTAGAAGGCGAACAGGGTGTCCTCGTCGCCGACCACGCCGCGCGTGCGCAGGCGGGCCTCGACCTCCTTGGCCTCCTCGATGACCGCGGCGTTGTCCGCGACGAACCGGTGGTGCGTGCGCCACTGACCCTCGACCAGGGCGTGGCGGATGAACATCTCGCGGGCCAGCTCGGCGGCGGTGGCGTCGCCGATCGGCTGGCCGCCGAGCTTCCCGAGCAGGGCGGGGCGGTCCGCGGCCAGCGTCATGCCGTAGAGCAGGACGCGCTCCTTGACCATCGCGGCCCCGTTGCGCGTGGACCAGTAGGGCTCGGAGTACGTGCGCCGCAGGAGGTGCTCGGCCGCACGCTCGACCCAGTCGGGGTTGATCCGCGCGACCGTGCGCGCGAACAGGCGCGACGTCTCGACGAGCTCGGCGGCCATCACCCACGCGTAGGTCTTCTTCGACAGCCCCGATCCCGGCCACACGACGAACCGGGTGCCGCGGGCGCCGGCGTAGTCGCGCTTGCGCTCGTCGTAGGAGCCGAGGTTGGAGAGCAGTCCGGTGAGCAGGGCCTGGTGGACGGAGTCGGCGCTCGCGGCGTCCGAGCTGCGGCCGAGCGCGGCGACGGTGGAGGCGACGAGATCGGTGTCGGGGGTGTCGACGTCGGCCGCCGGCGGGAGTGCGAGCGGCTTGAGGTGCAGGCCGAGGGGCTTGGCCAGCTGGCGGAGCTGGGTGACGACGTCCTGCCACTCGCGGATGCGCAGGTAGTTGAGGTACTCGCCCTTGACGGTGCGTCGGAAGGCTGAGCCGGACAGGTCGCGCTGGAGGGTGCGCAGGTAGCGCCACAGGTTGAGGTAGGCGAGGAAGTCCGAGGTGTCGTCGGCGAACCGGCGGTGCTTGGCGTCCGCCTGGGTCTGCTTCTCGACCGGCCGCTCGCGCACGTCCTGGACGGACAGGGCCGCGACGACGATCATCACCTCCGCCGCGCAGCCGAGCCGTTCGGCCTCGAGCAGCATGCGGCCGAGCCGGGGGTCGACCGGCAGGCGAGCGAGGTCGCGGCCGACGCGGGTGAGCTCGGTCGAGCCGGGCTCGAGGGCGCCGATCTCCTCGAGCTGCTGGACGCCGTCGCGCACGGCCTTCGTGTCCGGCGGGTCGACGAACGGGAACTGCGCGACGTCGCCGAGCCCGAGCGCCGCCATCTGGAGGATGACCGAGGCCAGCGAGGTGCGCAGGATCTCCGGCTCGGTGAACTCGGGTCGGTTCTCGAAGTCGCGGCGCGAGTACAGGCGGATCGCGACGCCGTCCGCCACGCGGCCCGAGCGCCCCGAGCGCTGGGCGGCGCTCGCCCGCGAGATCGGCTCGATCGGCAGTCGCTGGACCTTGGTGCGCGTGGAGTACCGGGAGATGCGCGCGGTGCCCGGGTCGATGACGTAATGGATCCCCGGCACGGTCAGCGACGTCTCGGCGACGTTGGTGGCGAGCACGACGCGCCGGGTCTGGTGCGGGGCGAACACGCGGTGCTGCTCGGCGGCGGTCAGGCGCGCGTAGAGCGGGAGGATCTCGACGGCGCCCGGCACCGTCGAGCGGCCGCCCGGTGCGAGGTAGCGCTCGCCCAGGTGCTCGGCGAACGCCACGTGGGTGTCCCGGATCTCGCGCTCGCCGGAGAGGAAGACGAGGATGTCGCCCGGTCCCTCGGCCTCGAGCTCGTCGTAGGCCTCGAGGATGCCGGTGACCTGGTCGATCGGCTCGTCGTGGCCGGTGGAGGCGTTCCGGTTCGTGGGGGTGGTGCGGGTTGCGGGCGCGTTGCGGCCGGCCGCCGAGGAGTCGGGGCGCCGGGCGGGGGGTTCGTCGTCGGGCCGTTCGTCGTCGTGGGCGTTGTCGGTCTCGTCCTCCGTGTCCGCGACGAGCGGGCGGTAGCGGACATCGACCGGGTAGGTGCGGCCCGTGACCTCGACGACCGGCGCCGGGCCGGCCATGCCCGCAGCCTTGCCGAAGTGCTCGGCGAACCGCTCGGAGTCGATCGTGGCGGAGGTGATGACGAGCTTGAGGTCGGGGCGGCGGGGGAGGAGCTGGGCGAGGTAGCCGAGGAGGAAGTCGATGTTGAGGGACCGCTCGTGGGCCTCGTCGACGATGATCGTGTCGTAGCGGCGCAGGAGCGGGTCGCGCTGGATCTCGGCGAGCAGGATGCCGTCGGTCATCAACTTGACCAGGGTCGTCGCCGAGACCTCGTCGGTGAACCGGACCTGGTAGCCGACCTGCTTGCCCATCTCGACGTCGAGCTCGGACGCGATCCGCTCCGCGACGGACCGCGCGGCGAGCCGGCGGGGCTGGGTGTGGCCGATCATGCCCTCGACGCCGCGGCCGAGGTCGAGGCAGATCTTCGGCAGCTGGGTGGTCTTGCCGGATCCGGTCTCGCCCGCGACCACGACGACCTGGTGGCTCGCGATCGCCGCCGCGATCTCGAAGCGGCGCTCCGCGACCGGGAGCTCCTCGGGATAGCTGATCACGGGGACGGCTGCGCGCCTGGCCTCGATCTGCTCCGGCGTGAGGGGGCGGGGGCCGCGGGCGACCCGGTCGGCGCCGCGGGCGGCTCCTCGGTTGCGGCGGTTGCCGCGGTTGCGGGTCCGGCCTCGGTTGCCGGTGGAGCGGGAGGCCATGGTGTCGCTGCCGGAGCTCGTGTCGGTGCCCCCGTTGCCGTTGCTGCTGCCGTTGCCGTTGCTGTTGCTGTTGCTGTTGCTGTTGCTGTTGCTGTTGCCGTTGCCGTTGCCGTTGCCGTTGCTGTTGCCGTTTCGGCTGCGGCTTGAGCGCGTGGTGCCGGCTCCGTTCCGGGTGGGGCCGTCGTTGCCGCGCCGCTGCTGCTCCCCCTGGTCGGGGGTGCGCGGATCGGGGTCGGCGGAGGTCACGGGCGTCCATTCTTCGGCATCGGGCCACCAGGATGCACCGGGAATCGGGTGACGAGGGGCGCACTGGGCTCGTCGGGGGCAAGCTGTGCGCCGAGGGAGCGGGATCCGTGCCGAACAGTCGGGTTGTGTGCCGAACAGAGGGTTGGTGTGTCGAACAGTCGGTTTGTGTCTCGAAAGGACCCCTGCCGCCCGACGTCTCGGTGCGTTGACCGACTCCTCGGCGGGGAACCGACTCCTCGGTGCGTTGACTGACTGCTCGGCGCTGAGCCGCACGCCGGCTGAGCTGCCCTCTCGGAGCGTTGACCGACTCTTCGGCGGGGAACCGACTCCCCGGTGCGTTGACTGACTGCTCGGCGCTGAGCCGCACGCCGGCTGAGCTGCACTCTCGGAGCGTTGACCGACTCTTCGGCGGGGAACCGACTCCCCGGTGCGTTGACTGACTGCTCGGCGCTGAGCCGCACGCCGGCTGAGCTGCACTCTCGGCGGGGAACCGACTCCTCGGCGACGAACAACCCCTTCGACGACGAACAACCCCTTCGACGACGAACCCCCCGCCGCTCAGCCGCACTCTCTACGCCAACCCCGGGAACGGGGACCGCTACCCCGGGTCGGACTCCCCGCCCGGGGGTGGCTCGACCACGGTGCCGTGACCGACGATGGAAGGTATGCGCAGGGGGGCGAGGGTGATTGCCGTGGTCGCGGCGGTGCTCGTCGCGCTCGCGAGCCTGTACTCGCTGCGCCCCCTGTGGCTGAGCGAGCGGATCCCGGTGGCGCAGGTGGTCGCGCTCAAGGGTGTCCTCGCCGCCGTACTCGTGGGGCTCGGGCTGGCGATCGCGCTCGCGGCGGGGCTCGTCGTCTACACCAGGGGTCGTCGGACGCGGGTGAACTCGGCGGACGGACCCGGGGGCCGGCGCCGGACCGCGCGCATGACCACCGCGGTGACCGTGGTGCTGGTGGGCGGCGTCGTCACCGCGCTCTCCGGCGTCGCGCACGGGCTGGCGCTCGCCGATCGGGGCACGTCCGGCGGGCTCGGACCGGTCTCGGACGACCCGCCGACCCCTGCCTCCTTCACCGTCCTCACGCTCAACACGCTCGGCGGGGCGAGCTCGCCGTCCGACGTCGTCGCGCATGCCGTGGCCACCGGCGCCGACGTCCTCGCCCTGCCCGAGACGACCGCCGAGCTGGCCGTGCAGATCAGCGACGGACTCGAGCAGCGCCTCGGTGAGGGCTTCACGTCCTACACCGACGGGTCCGGCCCCACCGGGTCGACCTCCCTGGTGGTGGCGGACGCGCTCGGGCCGTACGAGCAGCTGACCGGCGCGACCACCGGCGGATTCGGGCGCGTCCACCTCGACCCGGTCAGCGACGACCCCGACCAGCCTGCCCTCGTCGCCGCGCATCCGATCCCGCCCGTGAGCGGCAACATGGCGGCCTGGCGCCAGGAGAACCTCGCGATCCTCGGTACCTGCCAGCGGGCAGCGCGGCCCACCGTCATCGCCGGTGACCTCAACATGACGCTCGACCACGGCACGCTGGTCGGCATCGACGACCCGGGCGGCCGCTGCCACGCCGCGGGCGTCGACGCCGGGATCGGGGGGATCGCCACGTGGCCGACCTCCTGGCCGACCTGGGCCGGCGCCGCGATCGACCACGTCCTCGTCGCGGGAGGGCTGCGCGGGGTCTCGGGCACGGTGGACGAGGTCGGCGGGTCGGACCACCGGGCCGTCGTCGTCGAGGTGCGGCTCGTCACCGCCGCGGAGACCAGCGTGCCGCGCGTGCCGGGCGGCGAAGGTTCGGACGCCCGGTCGCGCTGAACCCGATATCCGGGCACGACGACGACCACCACCCCCGACGACGACGAACCGCGCGTTCGACCACCGTGGCGGCTCCCAACCGCAATCTCGACGACGACGACTACCACCCTCGACGACGACGACCACCACCCTCGACGACGACGAACCGCGCGTTCGACCACCGTGGCGGCTCCCAACCGCAATCTCGACGACGACGAACCGCAATCTCGACGACGGGGGAGGGGCGCGTGACCGGTTCGAGACCCCGTTCCTGCGGACCCCCGCGCGCGGGTACGGGACACTGACCCCGTGCGCATCGTCATCTGGATCGTCGTCGCGGTGATCGGGCTCCTCGCCGCCCTCACGCTTGATCCCGAGCTGCCCGGGCGGATCGTCCCTCCCCTTGAGGGGCTCTCCGGGATCGCACCGATCGCCCAGGTGGTCGCGCTCAAGGGCTGGCTCGTCCTCACCCTCGCGGTGATCGGGGTCCTGTTCGTCGGCATCGGACTCGTGCGGCGCCAGCTCATCCAGGCGGGCACGGCGATCATGGTGCTCGGCGGCATCCTCGTGGTCGTCGCGATCGGCCACCTCGCGATCATGTTCGACCGTGGCACGTCGGCGGCCACGGAGATCAGCCGCACCGACGACACGGCCGCCGCGCCCGACGCCGCCCTGACGATCCTCACGGTCAACATGGAGGAGGGCGACGTCGAGCCGTCCGACCTCTCCGCACCGATCGTCGACCAGGGCGTCGATGTCGTCGTCCTGCCCGAGATGCTCGAGGAGAACGCGACGGCGCTCGCCGCCGAGCTCACCGAGTCCGGGCACCCGTTCACCGCCTACGGGGCGGGGTCCGCCACCGAGGACCGGGGCGCCACGGCCGTCCTGCTCGCCGACTCCCTCGGCGGCTACGTCCCTGTCGACGCCGAGCCGACCGCCGAGGCATTCGCCCTGCGCCCCGTCTCCGGGGTCGGGCCGACGATCGTCGCCGTCCACCCGACCGCGCCCCGGCCGGACGAGATGGACGTGTGGCGCCAGGAGGTCGAGCAGGCGCTGACCTGGTGCCGCACCGGCTCCGGCCCGGTCGTCGTGGCCGGCGGGCTCAACGCGACCGTCGACCACGCGCCCGCCCGGGACCTCGGCCGCTGCGTCGACGGCGCCCAGGAGGCCGGCCTCGGCGGCGTGGCCACGTGGCCCGCGAACATCCCGTGGTTCTTCGGCTCGCCGATCGACCGCATCCTCGTCGACGAGGCCAGCTACCGGGTCGCCGAGGGCGCGGTCTTCGACGTCGGACGGGCCACGCACCGCGCACTTGTCGTGCGGGTCGAGCCGGTCGGCTGAGCGTCCGGCCGCAGATCTGGCGAGTGAGCGGATGACCTTTGCGCGGCACTGAGCCGCACTCTCGACGACGAGACGGGGTCGGGCCGCCGAGGCGGTGGGTGCGAACGCGGTGGCGGCGTCGTCGGGGGAAAAATCGCGTGCGGGCGCGCGCCCGCCGGCGCCATCCTTCCCGCATGACTTCCACCGACGCACGTGTGACGGTCGAGCGGCCGGCGGGGCTGCCCGCGGACGTCCACCTGTTCCACCTCGCGGCGCCCGCGGCCGAGGAGCTCGACGCCGGCGCCGCGCCGTCGGCCGCCTTCCGCGCCCTGACCGAGATCGACGGCGAGTACCTCCTCGAGCGGCTCGGCGACACGGACCTGCTCGGCGACCCCGGTACCCGCCTGCGGACGTACGCCGACCAGACCTCGGTCCTCCGGGTGGGGATCGTCGCCGCCACGGGGCCGGCCGCCGACCGGCTGGCCGCGGACGGCGCGACCGCGACACCCGCTGCGGTGGCCGCCGGCGCCGAGGACCCCGGGCCGGGGACGGACGACGTCGTCGGGTACCTCGCCCTCGACCTCGACCTGCTCGACAACACCACCTCGTGCGGCGTGGAGGTCTACGTCCGCGCCCCGCACCGGCGCCGCGGGATCGGGGACGCGCTGTGGCGGGCGGGGACGACGATCGCCCGGGCGGACGGCCGCACCACCGCCCAGGCGTGGGTGGACCACGAGGCGCCGGTCGACGGCGAGGAACCCCTGCGCCCGACGAAGAGCGAGGGGGCGATCGCCCGCGACCTGCCGGCCCGCTTCGCGATCGACCGCGGGCTCGTTCTCGAGCAGATCGAGCGCCACTCGGTCGTCCACCTGGCGGGTCGGGCCGACAACTGGCGCGACCTGCTGGAGGCCGCGCGCGCCCGGATGGCGCCCACGGACGAGATCGTCACCTGGGCGGGCGCGACCCCGGAGGCCGAGCTCGCCCACGTCGCCGAGCTCATGCGCCGGATGAGCACCGACGTGCCGCTCGGCGGGCTCGAGTGGGAGGAGGAGGCCTGGGACGCGGACCGCGTGCGGACCACCGAGGCCGCGCGGCTGGTGTCCGGCGGGCGCACCTTCCTGCACTCCGCGGTGCGCGACACGACCACCGGCGTGCTCGTCGCCTTTACCAAGCTGTCGATCCCGATCGGCCGGCCCGCCGCGTGGCAGGACGAGACGCTCGTGATGAAGGAGCACCGCGGCCGCCGCCTCGGGACCGTGGTCAAGCTCGCCAACCAGCTCGCCCTGCTCGAGCAGTTCCCCGCGGTCGAGCGGATCCACACGTGGAACGCGTTCGAGAACCGGCACATGCTCGACGTCAACCACGCCGTCGGGTTCGAGCTCGCGTCGCTCGCCGGCGCCTGGCAGGGGCGGCTCGGCTGACGATCAGGCGCCCCTCAGGCGGCCGAGAGCAGGTCCGCGAGACGGGCGAACGCCGTCTTCCAGGTCGACTTGAGCTCGGGGATCGCGTCGCCCGACGCGAGCCCCGTGTGCTGGACGGACAAGCGCACCCGGTGCCGGCCGTCGGCGCTCGGCTCGAGCCGGTCGATGCGCAGGGTGACCCGCTCGTCGCCGTCGGCGAAGCGCACCGACGTCGGCTCGGTCTGCCCCGTGACCTCGAGGTGCTTCTCCATCCAGTCGTTCCGCAGCGACTTCTCGGCGAGGTAGGGCCACAGGTCATCGGCCGTGACGTACAGCGTCTTCGACGCCGACGCCTCCCAGCCCCCGTCGCGCCGCTGCCCGGGTTCGCGCAGGCCGCGCGCCTGCTCGTACGCGACGGTCACGCCCTGCGCCCACCACCCGTCGACGTCGTGCTCCTCGCGCAGCCACGTCGCGATGCGGGTGTGGTCCCAGGTGGCGGCGTCCTCGGCGTCGAGGAGCGCGAACCACTCCTCGCGCGGGCGGCCCGTCGCCTCGCGCACCTTCTCGTCGCTCACCGTGTTGTCGATGGACCGCGCTCCCGAGGACATGTGATCCAACCTACAACCGGGGCACGACGACGAACAGCGCCGTTCGTCGTCGGACCGTGGCTGTGAGCCGACCCGGTGACAGGTCCGACCTCTGATCCGCACTCTCGAGCGCATTCATCGAAACTGCGGTTGGTGCACGAACCCCCGCTCGACCAGCCGGGGTGGCGCCGCGCCCGCTCATCGAGATTGCGGTTGGGGCCCCAACCGCAATCTCGGCGACGACGAACCGCAATCTCGACGGGTTGTGCGGCTCCCCACCGCAGTCTCGGCGTGCACCAACCGCAGTTTCGATGAAAAAGGCACGGCTACCAGCCGCGCGCCTCCCATGAGTCGAGCGCGGGGGCCTCGGCGCCCACCGTGGTCGGCTCGCCGTGCCCGGGCGCGACCGTCCACGCCAGGTCGAGGGTGAGGAGTCGCTTGCGGATCGAGGTGATGATCTGGTCGAAGTCGCTGTAGTCCCAGCGGGTGGCGCCCGGGCCGCCGGGGAAGAGCGTGTCGCCGGTGAGCACGGTGGCGGCGTCGGGCACGAGGAACGAGCAGGCGCCGGGCGTGTGGCCGGGCGTGTGCGCCACGGTGACCTGCGAGCCCGCGACGTCGAGGACCAGGTGGTCGGCGAGGTCGCCTGTGGCCACGTCGGGGTGCGAGCCCTCCCAGAGGAACCGGTCGGCGAGGTGGAGCAGCGGCTCGACACCCCACTCGCGGGCGAGCTCGGGGGCGGGACCGACGTGGTCCCAGTGGCCGTGCGTGAGGACGAGGCCCACCACGCGCCGGTCGCCGACGCAGGCGCGCACGGCGTCGGCGTCGTGGGCGGGGTCGACGACGAGGACCTCGCGCTCGTCACCGACCAGGTAGGTGTTGTTGGGGAAGGCCCCGCCGTCCGGTCCGGTGCCGACGATCTCGTGCCGTTCGACCTGGACGGACATGGCGGGGCCTTCCTTCAACGGTGGTGCGTCAGAGCGAGTCGACGGCGGTGACCGTCACGGGGACGTTGCCCCGGGTGGCCTTGGAGTAGGGGCACAGCTCGTGGGTGCGGTCGACGATGGTCTGCGCCTCGTCGATGCCGAGGCCGGGGATGTGCACCTCGTGGTCGACGGTGAGGGCGAACGACTCGCCCTCGGGGCCGAAGCCGACCTTGGTGCGGACGGTGGCCTCGGAGACGTCGACGTTCTTCTCCTTGCCGGCCAGGCCCAGCGCGCCGGTGAAGCAGGCGCCGTAGCCGAGGGCGAAGAGCTGCTCGGGGTTGGTCCCCTCGCCGGAGCCGCCCATGTCCTTGGGCGAGGTGAAGGTGAGCTCGAGATGGGGGTCCTCGGAGACGCCGGTCCCCGTGCGGCCACCGGTGCTGGTGGCGGTGGCGGTGTACACGATCTTGTCTGGTGTGTTGGCCATGTGAGCCAGCCCATCACCCTTCGTGCGGACCCGCAACAGGTGTCCGGCGCGTCGGGAGCACAATGGGGCATCGTGATGACCATGTCCCGTCCCGACGTGCCCGCGCGGGCGCCGGATCCCGCACGGATCCGCCGCTGGCGAAACAACCTCGCCGAGGAGCGTGCCGAGGGCGCGACCTACCGGAACCTGGCCGAACGGAAGACCGGCGAGGAGCGCGAGATCCTCCTCGGGCTCGCCGAGGCCGAGAAGCGCCACGAGCAGCACTGGCTCGACCTGCTCGGGCCCCATGCCGAGCGGCCCGGCCGTGCCTCGATGCGCAGCCGCCTGCTCGCCTGGCTCGCCCGCAGCTTCGGGTCGGTGTTCGTCCTCGCGCTCGCCCAGCGCGCGGAGCTGAGGGCGAACTACGACGACGACGCCGACGCGACAGAGCGGATGGCCGCCGACGAGCGCGTCCACGGGGAGGTGGTCCGGGCGCTCGCCGCCCGCGGTCGGGCCCGGATGTCCGGCACGTTCCGGGCCGCGGTGTTCGGCGCCAACGACGGCCTGGTCTCCAACCTCGCGCTCGTCCTCGGGATCGGCGCCACCGGCGTGAGTACCTCCGTGGTGCTCGCGACCGGGATCTCCGGCCTGCTCGCGGGGGCGCTGTCGATGGGCGCCGGCGAGTACGTCTCGGTGCGCAGCCAGCGCGAGCTCCTCGAGTCCTCCACGCCGAGCACCCGCAGCGCCCACGTGGTCCCGGCACTCGACGTCGACGCCAACGAGCTCTCCCTGCTCTACCGCGCCCGCGGCATGTCCGCCGAGGACGCCGACGCGCACGCCCGCGCCGTCATCGCCGCCCACGCGCACCAGCCGGCCGCCGGCGCGGCGGAGGACGAGCCCCGGCCGGCCGAGGCCGCCTACGAGGAGGTCGGGACCGCCTGGCAGGCGGCGTCGTCGAGCTTCCTGTTCTTCGCCTCCGGCGCGATCATCCCCGTGCTGCCCTACCTGTTCGGCATGACCGGGCTCGCGGCCGTCGCGGTGGCGAGCGCGCTCGTCGGCGTCGCGCTGCTGATGACCGGCGCGGTGGTCGGCATCCTCTCCGGCTCCGCGCCCCTGCCGCGCGCGCTGCGCCAGCTCGCGATCGGCTACGGCGCCGCCGCCGTGACGTACGCGCTCGGCCTGCTCTTCGGCGGCGCCGTAGGCTGAGCGGGCCATGAGGCGCCCCTGCCCGGACGAAGGAGTTCCCGCATGCTCGTGATCGTCGCCCCCGACTCGTTCAAGGAGTCGATCGACGCCGCCGACGCGGCCGCCGCCATGGCCGCCGGGATCCGCGACGCCGTGCCGGACGCCGAGGTGCGCGAGCTGCCGATGTCCGACGGCGGGGAGGGCTTCACCGAGTCCGTCGCCGCCGCGCTCGGGGCCCGCACGATCGACGTCCCCGTGCGCGACGCGCTCGGACGTCAGGCCACCGGGCAGGTCGCGATCGCCGGGCGGCGGGCCGTGCTCGAGGTGGCGACCGCCGTCGGGCTCGGGATGATCGACCCCGGCGAGCGGGACATCATGGGAGCGGACTCCACCGGGGTGGGCGAGCTCGTGGCCGCGGCGCTGGACGAGGGGGCGGGCGAGATCGTCGTGGGCCTCGGCGGCTCCGCGACCAACGACGCCGGCGCCGGCATGCTCCGCGTTCTCGGCGCGCGCTTCCTCGACGAGTCCGGGGCCGAGATCGGCACCACCCCGCGCGAGCTGGCGCGGCTCGCCGAGATCGACCTGTCCGGGCTCGACGAGCGCCTGGCAGACGTCCAGGTGCAGGCCGCGTGCGACGTGAGCAACCCGCTGCTCGGCGAGGCCGGCGCGAGCGCGGTGTTCGGTCCGCAGAAGGGCGCGACGCCGGAGCTCGTCACGGAGCTGGACGAGATCCTGGCCCGCGTGGCCGAGGTCGCCGGGCACGCCGGCGAGGGCGGGGCCGCGCACGTACCCGGCGCCGGGGCCGCGGGCGGCCTGGGCTACGCACTCATCGGGTTCCTCGGGGCGCGGATGCGGCCCGGGGTGGAGCTGGTGGTCGAGACCGTCGGGCTCGAGGAGGCCGTGGCGGGCGCCGACCTCGTCCTCACCGGCGAGGGCTCGGTCGACGCGCAGACGCTGTCCGGCAAGACGCCCGCCGGGGTGGCTGCCGTGGCCGCGCGGGCGGGGGTGCCGTGCGTGGTGCTCGCCGGGCGGGTCGCCGACGACGCCGCCGTGCTGCTCGACCACGGGGTCACCGCGCTCGTGCCGATCGTGCCGGGCGTGACGGACCTGCCCACGGCGCTCGCCGAGGGCGGGGCGAACATCCGCCGCGCGTCGTCGACAGTCACGCGCATCTTCGCGGCGGGCCGCTCAACGACCTGACCGACCAACTCTTCGTCGAGATTGCGGTTGGTGCACGTCGAGATTGCGGTTCGTCGTTGCCGAGATTGCGGTTGGGGCCCCAACCGCAATCTCGATGAAAGGGGCGACTGCGGCTCAGGGCCCGCCTCTGGTCGAGAGTGCGGTTCAGGGCGCCCGGACAGGGTCGGCCTACTCGTCGAGGTCGTCCTCGTCGTCGTCCCAGTCCCACTCCTCGAGGACGACGACCTCCCACTCCTCCTCGTCGTCCTCCTCGTCGGTGTCCCAGCTCGCGCGGGTGACGGCCTCGGCGGCCTGCGTGACGGGGTCGTCCACGAGGACCACGAGCGGCGGGGTCATGAAGGAGGTGGCGATGGCGATGCCGTACCCGTCGGTGCGGCCGGGCGAGACGATCGTCCGGGCGGCGGAGGCGGCCACGTAGTAGGAGAGTGCGTCGGAGTCGATCGTCCAGGCGTTGACGGCGGGGGAGGGTGTCGGGTCGGACGGCGTGGGGGTGGATCCGGAGTCGTGCACGGGTCCATCATGCGCACGATCTCCGACAACCGGCGACGTCGTTCCGCCGTGTCGCCGCTCACCGGGCGGCACACCCCCCACGGTCACCACAGGCCGAGGTGCACCCGCAGGGCGTCGTCGAGCCTGTTCTCCAGGTCGGCCGGCAGCCTGCCCACGGCCTCCCGGAGCCGGCGTACGTCGATCGACCGCACCTGCTCGGCCTGCGCCTTCGAGTCCCGGCGGAGTCCCGAGCTGCCGGCGGGGACGAGGACCTGGAACGAGTAGACGGAGGACACGTTGGTCGTCAGCGGGACCACGGTGACGACGCCGTGCCCCCGCTCGACCGCGGCCGAGGTCGCCCCGTCATTTCCGACGACGACGACAGGCCGGACCTTGTTCGCCTCCGCGCCCCGCACCGGCTCGAGGTCCGCCAGCCAGATCTCACCGCGCTGCATCGCCGCTCAGACCCTCATCGCCCAGCCCACTCCCGCCGAGCCCGTTCCCACCCAGCCCGTCCGTGGTCGCCCGGTCCCACGCCTCGGACTCGTCGGACGCGTCCCACTCGTCGAAGGCGGCCGCGTACTCGGGCCTGAGCTCCTGCGCGCGCAGCGATCGCACGGCGCGCTGCAGTGCGGCGGAGCGGGACGACAGCCCGGCGCGGGCGGCGTACTCGTCGAGGAAGCGCACGTCGTCGTCGGGGATGCTCACACTGACCTTCATACCCGCGATGCTACTCCGGTAGCACCCCGCGTCGACGGGACCCCCGACCTACCGCCGGGCGTGCCCCCGGCTGGCCGCACACGTCGCACCTCGCCGATAACGTGACGACATGGCCACGATGATTCCCGACGACGTGCGTTTCACGGCCGGTCTCCACGGCGAGGCGACGGTCTGGTCCGCCCTCCGCGACCAGCTCCCGGAGAACGCCGTGGTCCTCCACTCGACCGCCGTCCGGCAGCAGGGCACCGAGCGCGAGGTCGACCTGCTCGTGCTGTGGCCGGGAGTCGGCGTCGTCGTGGTCGAGGTCAAGGGCGGGTGGGTCGAGTACCGCGACGGCGTGTGGCGCAACGGCCGCGGGCGCAGCGAGGCGCAGCCGATCGAGGACCCGGCCGACCAGGTCAACGACGCCCGGCACCGGCTCGTCGAGTGGCTGCGCGACCGGGGGACCGCGGCGAGGCGGGCGACGCAGGCGCGCTGGGTCAGCGTCGTCGTGCTTCCGGCGGTGGACGTGCCCGCGGACTGGCACCGTCCCGGCCTGCCGCGCGAGTGCCTCGTGGGCCGCCGGGACCTCGACCGGCTCGCGGAGCGCCTCGCGGTCGCGGCCAACCTGCACGGTCGGGGCGTGCGTCCCCTCGACGACGACGACACCCGCGCCCTCGTCGGCGCGATCGTCCCCGAGCTCGTGCCGGACGAGGTGCAGTTCCAGGTCGCCGACCAGGCCGAGGAGGTCCGCCGGCTGACCGCCGAGCAGGAGGACGTGCTCGACGCGATCCGTGAGTTCCCGCGCGCCCGCGTCATCGGCGGGGCGGGCACCGGCAAGACCGTGCTCGCGCTGCGCAAGGCCCGCCAGCTCGCGCACGACGGCGAGCGGGTCGCGCTCATGTGCTACACCGTGGGGCTCGCGAAGTCCTTCGAGCGGGAGGTCGCCACGTGGCCGCGGAAGGACCGGCCGGCCTACGTCGGGACCTTCCACGACCTCGCCCACCTCTGGGGCGGCGCCGAGGGGGACCGGACCGACCAGTCGTACTGGGAGGAGGCGCTCCCGGAGAGCCTGCGCGCCAACGCCGCGACCCTGCCGCGCGAGGAGCGCTTCGACGTGGCCGTCATCGACGAGGCGCAGGACTTCGGCGACTCCTGGTGGGACGCGGTCACGGCCTGCCTGCGCGACGGCGACGAGGGCGGCCTGTTCGTCTTCCTCGACGACGGCCAGAAGCTGTTCACCCGCCACGGCCGCGACCCCATCGACCTCCCGCCGGTCTCGCTCGTGCGCAACCTGCGCAGCTCGAAGCAGATCGCCCAGCTCGCCGGGGCGTTCGCCACCACGCCGACCAGCCCGAAGGCCCGCGCCCGCCGGCCGGTGCTCCACCTGGACGTCCCCGCAGAGGAGGCCGTGGACGCGGCGGACGACGTGGTCGACGCCCTCATCGCCGACGACGGCGCGGACGGCTTCACCGCCGGCCAGATCGCGCTCCTGACCACCGGGTCGCGCCACCCGATGCAGCCGAGCATCTACGAGGAGGAGGCGCGCGAGGCGTACTGGGAGGAGTTCTTCGTGGGCGAGGAGGTCTTCTACGGGACCGTCCAGGGCTTCAAGGGGCTCGAGCGACCGGCGATCGTCCTGTGCCTCAACGGCGTCCACGAGGCCGCACCGGCGCGGGACCGGATCTACACGGGCATCTCGCGGGCGACGACGCTGCTCGTCGTCGTCGGGCCCCGTGCTCTTCTCGAGGAGACAGGTGGGGAGGCGGCGCGGCGCAGGCTGAAGGACGTGCGGCCGTGGACGGTGCCGGGCGACGCGTAGCCGGCGGATCCGGGGGCCCGCCGACTACCGGGAACCGGGCCGGCACGGAAGGATCGAGGCCAGCGGGCGACGAGAGGGAGCCCGACGACGAAGGAGCGGCTTGTGGCTGTCGGACGGATCATCGACAACGCGTCGGTCATGGACATGGCCGAGATGGACGAGAAGTGGGGCCGGATCCTCGCGCACGGCGAGAAGTTCGAGCTCGGCTACAAGACCATCCGCGACCGGTTCATGTTCACGAACTACCGTGTGATCCTCATCGACGTGCAGGGCGTGACCGGGTCGAAGGTCGACTACCACTCGGTGCCCTACCGGGCGATCACCCAGTTTTCGCTCGAGACCGCCGGCACCGCGGACCTCGACGGCGAGCTGAAGTTCTGGGTGAGCAGCCAGGCGGACCCGTACGTGCGCAAGCTCGGCCGAGGCGTGGACCTGTTCCTCATCCAGGCGCTGCTGGCGGGGTACATCGCGCACGTGTGACGGGCGGGGCGGGCCCTGACGGCCCGGTGACCCGGCGGTCCCGGCGACCGTGGCCGCCGAGACCACTCGGGCCACCAGGCTCAGTCGATCGAGATCCGGACGTCGCCGCCCGCGGCATCGACGCTGTCGAGCATCGACGACGGGATGCGGAACGCCCGCCCGGGCGCCGCGGGCCAGGCGAGCCTTCGCCGTGCGACCTCACGCCCACCCTGGGACGCCGTGACCACCGGCCGCGGCACGAGCCGGTCCACCCAGCACACGAGCCGGTCCCGGGCCGGGGCCGGCCCGCCAGGAGCCCACCGCGACGGCGACACCCACCTGATCGGGTCGTCCGCCACGAGGCGGACGCTCGCCTCGGGCGCCGGTCGGCCGCCGAGGTGCTCGAGGATCCGCTCAGCGGCGACCGCGCCCTCGATCGCGACGACGTCGGCGGTCTCCACAGGGTGGTTGACGTTGCCGACCGCGAAGACGTTCTCCTTCGAGGTGCGCATGGCGGCGTCGACGACGGGGGACCCGCTCGCGGGGTCGAGCTCGACGCCCGCCGAGCGCAGGAGTTCGTGGTCCGGGATCCAGTCGCCCGTGAACACCACGGTGTCGCACTCGAGGACCTTCCGGTCACCGGTGCGTGTGTCCTCGATCTCGACCCCGGTCACGCGGCGGCGACCCTGGATCGACACCACCCTCGACGTCGTCTCGACACGGGTGCGGAACGCGACCCGGCCGGGGATCCGGAAGAGCGAGTACGACTCGCCGACCGGGTGCTCGGAGACGAGTGCCTCCGTGCGGCACCCCGACTCCGCGAGGGTCATGACCGCCGACCAGCTGACGAGCTCGGCGCCGACGACGACCGCCCGCGTGCCGACCTTCTGGTGCTGGACGTGGACGAGGTTCTGCAGCTGCCCCGTGGTGAGCACGCCGGCCGGCCGGGTGCCGGGGACGAGCCGCGCGGTGCGGGGGCGCTCGCGAGCACCGGTGGCAAAGCAGAACACGTCCGGCCGAACGAGTACGCGCCCACGAGGCGTGGTGACCTCGAGGGTGTCGTCGTCGGCCCAGCCGGTCACGGTCCATCCGGTGAGGATCTGGGCGCCCGCTGCGCGGGCGTCCGCGACGAGCGTCTTCGCGTAGGAGGGGCCGGACATGAAGCGCTTCCGGTCCCGGATCCCGTACCCCGGGTGGTCGGAGTGCCGGGGGATGCCGCCGGCCTGCTGCTCGCGGTCGAGGACCACGACCTGGTCGAGGTGGGGCGCGAGCCCGGCTGCGGCGCTGAGGCCGCCGGGTCCGCCGCCGATGATTGCGACGGTAGGGGTGAGGAGCTCAGCCATCGTCGGCCTCCGTCGTGATCCCGCACGCGTGGTGCTCGTCGAAGAGTCGCTGGACCTCGACGCCGCAGTAGAAGCCTTGGCAGCGCCCGTTCATCGCCCGCGTGCGGCGCCGCAGCCCCTGGAGACTGCACGGCGGGACGGTCGACGCCATGGCGTCGCGGATCTCCCCGCGTGTCACACGCTCGCAGAAGCAGACGACCGTCCCGTACTCGGGGTCCTGCTGGATGCGGTCGTCGTCGGCGAACGGTCGCACCTGGTGCTCCCCGAGCGGCGGCATGACCGGAGGGGCGGGCAGGCCGCTACGCTCGTCGAGTTCGAGGTCGGCCCCCGCGGCCTCGAGGAGCTCCACCACGTGCTCGGCAACCGCCGGCGCGGAGGTGAGCCCGGTCGACCGGATGGCCGCCGCGACGACGTACCGCTGCTCGGCGTCGACCTCGATGAGGTAGTCGGACTGGTTGTTCGCCGCGCGCAGTCCCGCGTACGAGGCGGTGACCTCCTCGTCCAAGAGCGTGGGCATGATCCGGCGGCCCTTCTCCAGGAGGAACTCGAACCCGTCCTCGCTGGTCGAGGTGTCGGCCTTGTCCTCCATGTCCTCGGCGGTGGGGCCGAGCATGATGTTGCCGAAGATCGTGGGACTGATGAGCACGCCCTTGCCGACCTTCGACGGGGCCGCGAGCACGATCGTGTCGACCAGCGGTGCGGCGAGCTTGTCGTAGACGAGCAGTTCGCCCTTGCGCGGGTGCACGTCGAGCCGGGAGTAGCCGAGCATCTCGTCGACGGCGTCCGCCCCGAGCCCGGCGGCGTTGACGACCCACCGGGCGGTGACGTCGCCTCGGTCGGTGCGGATCGTCGTCGTCGAGGGGCCGACCTCGACCGACTCGACGCGATGCTCGCGCAGGAAGGTCGCGCCGCGCGTGACCGCCTCGGTGGCGAACGCGAGGGGAACCGACCAGGCGTCGATGACGGCCTCGTCGGGGACGGTGAGCCCGCCGGTGACGCCCGGGCCGAGGTTCGGGAGGCGGGCGTACACCTCGTCGGGACCGATGATCTCCGAGGCGAGGTAGCCGTTGTCCACCGCCTTGGCCTGCAGTCCGGGCAGCGACTCGGCCTGCTCCTCGTCCCACGCCACGAGGATCGCCCCGGTCTTCCGGAGCCCGATGTTCGCCGCCGCGCAGTACTCCGTGAGCAGCTCGTAGCCGCGGGCGACGAGCCGTGCCTCGAGCGTGCCGGGCTTCGCGTCGAAGCCCGTGTGCAGGAGGGCGGTGTTGGCCTTGGTCGTGCCCTCGCCGACGTCGTCCCGGGCGTCGATCATGACGACCGAGCCCGTGGTGCCTGACAGACGGCGGGCGATGGCGGCGCCGACGACGCCGGCGCCGATCACCGCGACGTCGTAGGTGGTCTCGGTCATGTCTCATCCTGTCGAGCGGTGGCCGGGTCCTGGGCGAGGGCGAGGGAGTCGGTGCTCGCGTCGTAGGCCGGGTAGCGCTTGAGCGAGATGGCGTAGGCGAGCGCGGTGGCGGACACCGCGGCGGCGATCTTGCCGACGATCATGGGAGTGATCATGTCGGGTGCGACGCCGGCCGTGAAGCCGAGGTGGTCACCGAGGAGCGCCATCGCCGAGATCGACCACGCCGTGTTGATGAAGATGCCGCGCCGGTCCATCTGGCCCATGAGCTTGAAGGTGGGGATGGCGTTGGCAAGCGACATCACGAGGCCGCCGGAGGCCACGTCGTTGACGCCGAGGAGGCGCCCCATGCTCGACAGGGGCTTGGCCGCGACCTTCGTGACGAGGTACATCAGCGGGAACGCGCCCATGAGGAACAGGCAGATCTGCGCGACCACGGTGAGGCCGTCCATCACCGGGGCGAGCTCCCACCCGCTCGGCATGATCTGCCAGCCGGTGAGGAACTCGAAGGAGCCGATCGCGAGGGCGACCGAGATGATGGCGACGAGGAACTTGCCGAACAGGAGGAAGCCGCGCGTCATGGCGCCAGGGAACTTCCACAGGCCGAACGCGATGAGCAGTGCCGCGATGACGATGGGCACGAGGTTGCTGAGGATGAGCATGAGGTCGAAGCCGGCGACGAGTCCGCCGACGAGCACGCCGACGGGGATCGTGATGACGCCGACGAGCACGCCGGACGCGAAGTAGGGGCGGTTCCCCTCGGAGACGATGCCGAGGCCGACGGGGATGGTGAAGACGACCGTGCAGCCGAGCATGGCGGCGAGGATCGCGCCGGCGAGCAGGCCGGCCTCCTCGGTCTGGGCCATCTCCATCGAGAGGTGGTAGCCGCCCATGTCGTTGGCGAGCAGGGAGCCGGCGAACATCGCCGGGTCGGCGCCGAGGAGCTCGTAGATCGGCACGACGACCGGGTTGAGGACCTTGGACAGGATCGGGGCCAGGGAGATCATCCCGACCATCGACAGGGCCAGGGGCCCGAACGTGTTGATGCCTTCCTCGAACTGCTCGCCGAGGCCGAACCGATTCCCGATCGCCCGGTCGAGGCCGCCGATGACGAGGAAGACGGCCATGATGACGACGATGATCTCGTTGATGCCCATGGTCAGAGTCCCATCGTGGTCTCGACCGCGTTCCGCCACGAGGTGCGGAACTCGGTGACGTCCTCGAGGGTGCGCTCCGGGGTGTAGGTGGCCTCGGGCTCCCAGGAGAAGGGCGCGTCCTCGACCGCCAAGTCGGGGTGCAGTGCGAGCCGCATGCAGGCGGCCGTACCGAGGGCGGTGGCGTGCGCGGAGGGGTAGGTGTCGACCGGCGCCTGGAGCATGTCGGCCTGCGACTGCATGAGGCGCACGGACTTCGTCAGTCCGCCGTCGACCCGGAGCCGGGTGAGCGGCTGGCCGAGCTCGGGGAGCGTGAGGTCGGCGAGCTCGGCGATCTGCGCGGCGATGCCGTCGAGCACGGCGCGGACGATCTGGGGCTTCCCGGTGGAGAGCGTCATCCCGACGACGAACGCCCCCGCCTCCGGCTTCCACCACGGTGCGGCGAGGCCGGCGAAGCTGGGCGCGCAGAGGACGCCGCCGGTGTCGTCGGCGGCGATCTCGTCCATCTCGGCGGGGCCGGTGATGATGCCGAGCTCCTGCATCCAACGCACGGCGGACGCGGCCGTGTAGACCTGGCCGTCCGAGCAGTAGGAGGTGCGGCCGCGCAGGCGCCACGCGACGGAGGTGGTGAGGCCGTTGTCGAACCGTGGGGCGGTCTCACCCATGTTGACGAGGATGAACGCGCCGGTGCCGTACGTGCACTTGGCCTGCCCGCGCTCGAGGCAGCCCTCGGCGAACAGCGCGGCCTGCTGGTCGACGATGAGACCGCCGACGGGCACCTCGGCGCCGAAGACGGAGGTGGTGCCGACGATCTCGTCGCAGGCGACGATCCGGGGGAGCTTCTCGTCGGACAGGTCGAAGAGGTCGACGAGGTGGGGGTCCCACTCGCCGGAGTCGACGTCGACGAGCAGGGAGCGCGATGCGGTGGAGACGTCGGTGACGAACTCGCCGGTGAGGCGATGGAGCATCCACGTGTCGGTCGTGGTGACGACGCCCTCGCGGGTGAGGTTCTCGCGCAGCCACGTGAGCTTGGGGGCGGTGAAGTAGCAGTCGAGGACGAGCCCGGTGCGTCGGTGGACGTCCTCGGAGTGCTCGCGCAGGCGCTCGACGACGGACTCGGCGCGGCGGTCCTGCCAGACGATGCAGGTGGTGAGCGGGTCACCGGTCTCGGGGTCCCAGGCGAGGACGGTCTCGCCCTGGTTGGCTAGCGAGACGCCGTCGATGGTCTTCCCGGCCTGCTCGACCGCCTGCCTCCCGGCGTCCACGACGGAGGCGTAGAGCTCCTCGGGGTCCTGCTCCACGGCGCCGCCGGGGAGGTACTGCGGGTGGATGGGGATCTCGACGACGGCGTGGATGCCGTCGGCGTCGACGACGATCGCCTTCGATCCTGAGGTTCCCTGGTCCAGGGCCAGAATTGCCACGATGCAACCCCTTCGAGTCGTTGCGGTCCGGACGATGGTGCCCGGTTCGTCCCGTGCGCCCGAGATCGGGCACTGCGGAGAGCCTGGGCCGGTGTGGACTTGCGGGCAACCTGTGTGGAATGTTGTGGACTTCAGGGGTCGTCGGTGCCGGTGGGCCGACGTGGTGACCGGGCCTGACCGGTTCGACGTGCGGAGGTCGGAGTGCTCGTCCAACAGCGGTACCGCTACATCGTGCGGGCGCTCCAGTCGCAGGCGTCCGTGTCCACTCTCGAGCTCTCCCGTGCGCTGCGCGTCTCGGTGGAGACCGTGCGCCGGGACCTCGTCCGTCTCGAGGAAGAGGGCCTGCTCCGGCGCGTGTACGGCGGCGCCGTGTCGGTCACGAGGCAGCGCAGCAGCGAGCCGTCGTTCGACCAGCGCAGCGGGATCCGCGCGGACGAGAAGCGGGTGGTGGGCGAGCTGGTGCGGTCGCTCGTGCGGCCGGGGCAGTCAATCTTCCTCGACGTCGGAACCACCGGTCAGGCGGCCGCCGCTGCCCTGGCACCGTCGTTCGAGGGCACGATCGTCACCCACTCGCTGCTCGTGGCGAACGAGATCGGACGCGGTGCCGGCGCCGAGCTCGTGCTCGCCCCGGGCCGGTTGAGGCGGGGGGAGTGGTCGGTGTCCGGGACCGCGACGCACTCGTTCATCCGGCAGATGCACTTCGATCTCGCGCTCCTCAGCTGCGGGGGCGTGGACGCCGCGGCCGGGCCGACGGACTTCGACTTCGACGACGTCGAGGTCAAGCGCACGGTGGCGCGGAACAGCGAGCGGTCCTACATCCTCGCGGACTCCTCGAAGCACGGCGTGGTGGGGCGGTACGTCATCGGCGAGTGGTTCGACGTCAACGGACTGGTGACAGACGCGCCGCCGCCCGAGGGGCTGGCGGTGGCGGTGCGCGCGGGTGGCGGTGAGGTGATCGCGCCGGGGAGCGGTCGGAGCGCCGGAACGGACTCGGCCGACATGAGTGCCAAGGGAGAGTACTGAGTATGAAGAGCAATTGGTCAGCGTGGAGGTGACGAGTTAGCTCGCCGCGACAGTGGTCGAGGAGAACATGTCGGCTGGCATCGGAGTCTCGAGTCGCCAGGTGAATGCGATCGGACGCTCACCGGAATGGGAGACATAGGAAGCCGGTCCAAGGTAAATGTATGGGCTCGTGCCAAACTCGTCCTCCCTCTCTTTGCGAACGAAAAGTAGTACGGTGCTCGATCCTGAAATGTATTTTCTGCCGGTGGGTGACTCTACTCCGGTAGTTGACTGGCTTTCCCAATGAAAGAGCTCACGACTGATCGGAAAGTCCCGGTACATCGTGGTTGGTGAGTATCGTTCTTCGGTCTTGTTGAGAGTCACGAAAAATGCATCGATGTTGAGGTTTGGTTCGTAGAGTACGCCCTCGCGGAACGAGTTGGGCTTGCGGCTAAGTGACGAGTATCCGAGCGCCACGAGAACTTCTTCACGCTGGTATCGCGCATGGATACGAAGGGGGAGTGTCGCGAGTCGACCGGGCGTCGGCGCAACCGGACGGCGCGCGGACTCGTACGCGAGCTCAATGACGGTCCTGAGTTCGTCGACGAATTCAGGCTCCATTGCGAGGGTTCGCAGACCTTCCGCCACGCTCGCATGGCCACCACCGCCCGGCCATAGCGAGAAGAACAGCATCTCTGCCAGTTTGTCGTCAAGAGTTACGTCTCTGCCCTCTGTGATTTCCCGAAGTGTCCGCTGGTAGCCCTCGTGTCGAATGGGATCATCGACGTGTGTGAATGCGCGTAGGCGCTTTGCGAGTACTGCCTCGAGGTTCGACCTTTGCGATTCGAGATGCCCCGCCTCGCGGCGCAGCTCAGTCCAGGAGCGATTGCCTTTACGAAGAATTGTCGCAAGCGTGTATCCGGTGCGATCGATGAAGTTGGGAAGATCAATATCTGGATCGAGTGCGCGGAGTTGAGCAACGAGATGTGGCCAACGTGCATTGATTTGTGACCTGAGGCTTTGAAGCACGACCTCCTGTGCGCGTCGATCAAGGACAACTTGACTACCTGCGGGAAGGAAGGGAAAGCCGTCCTCGAGATCTTTTTCGAGCCGCCGCAAAGGACGCCCTGTCAGTGCCTGAAGTTTAAGGTCAAACCTGAACTCCTCCCGCTGGTTGCCAACGAAATCGAGGACCGTAAGAACTGGCTTGTCAGGGCGCTGTCGCAGACCTCTGCCGAGCTGCTGGAGGAAAATCGTGGCACTGCTGGTCGGCCGCAGGAAGAGGATGGTGTCGACGTCAGGTATGTCGATCCCCTCATTGAAGAGGTCGGCTGAAAATATGATGTCAACTTCGCCCCTACGGAGGCGTTCAAGTGAAGCTCGTCGATGTTCAACGGTACTGCTTCCGTCGAGCGCAATGGCGTTGATGCCTCGATCTGAGAACACCCGAGCCATGTACTTGGCGTGCTCGACGCCTACGCAGAATCCAAGGGCGCGCATTGAGTGGACGTCAAGTACCTTGTCGTGAACCTCCCGAAGGATCACGCGGCTTCGCGCATCGTTTCCGGTGTACAGGTTCTCGAGTTGTGCCGGTTCGTAGCGACCGCGTACCCAAGGAACGTCGCGCAGGTCGGTACCGTCCGAGCACATGAAGTAGTGGAAGGGCGACAGAATCCCAGCATCCAGTGCTTCCCACAGCCTCAATTCAGCTGCGGTCCGCCCGCCAAAGAATCCACGCACGTCGAAACCGTCAGCTCGTTCGGGCGTGGCAGTCAGACCGAGGAGCTCGCGTGGCGTCAGGTGTTCGAGCAGCGCTGTGTAGCTTGCGGCTGCGGCGTGGTGGAACTCATCGATGACGACGATGTCGAACGCGTTAGGTGGGACCGTGCGAACGTCGGTGGAACGGAGCGACTGAACGCTGGCGAAGACATGTTTCCAGCGCTCGGGCCGGTTGCCGGCGACGTATAGCTCTCCAAAATTTGGGTCGGAGAGCACTTCCTGGTAGGTACGCCGGGATTGCTCCAGTATTTCCGCTCGATGGGCAACGAACAGGAGACTCGGATAGGTTTTTGTCGACGCGTTTGAGAGGCGCCTGTAGTCGAGGGCGGCGACGACAGTTTTCCCAGTTCCTGTCGCCGCGACGACGAGGTTACGATGCCGGCCGTGAAGCTCACGTTCGGCTTCGATGGCATCGAGGATATGTTGCTGAAAGGCGTAAGGCCTTACGTCGAGTCCGGAAAGGTTGAGGCTCTGGACCCCAGCGATCTTTTTTCCGCCGGCCACGGCGAGTGCATGATCGAGTTGGTTTCGCTGTGATTCGTCGGTGGGATCGTACGGTCTGAACGTAGGGTCGTTCCAGTAGGTATCGAATGTCCCATTGAACTTCTGAATCAGATGGGGTGTGGCGACATTCGAGAGGCGAACGTTCCACTCGAGCCCGTCAAGTAGCGCGCTGCGGGAAAGGTTGGACGAGCCAACGTACGCGGTATCGAGTTTGGATTTGCGATGAAATAACCATGCTTTAGCGTGAAGTCGAGTCTTTGCCTCATCGTAGTGGATTCGGACCTCGGCGCCAAACTCCTCCACGAGACGGTCGATCGCGCGCCGTTCAGTGGCGCCCATGTAGGTCGTAGTGATGACCCGAAATGGAATCCCTCGGTCTCTCAGGTCGCGAAGGTTGTCTTCGATCACCCGCAGACCGTGCCACTTGACAAATGCACACAGCAGATCGACCTGATCGGCCGAGGCCAGTTCCGCGCGTAGCTCGGCACCGAGACTTGGCTCACCTCGCACATTTGTCAGGAGAGCCGCGTCGCTGAGAGGCGTTGCGGGGCGCGCTGGTGCGTCAGGACTTGTGTGATTCGCGAGGCGCCGAAAGTAGCGCAACTGGCGGGGAGGTTCATCGACGACCTCCTGAGGGTCGATCGCATCGATGAGTCGATTGGCTAACTGGTTGCGCTCGGCGCCGTCTGCCGACCGTAGCTTGTGCTCGACTAGCTGTCCCACGTGTCGGGCAAGCACGTGAGGTAGTTCGGCGTCCTCAATGTTCTGCCATGTGACCTTTGGTGCGTCAAGGCTCGCGATCTCATTGAGAAGTCTCCGTGTGCCGAGGGATTCGTAGAGTCCGTCCTCCATGCCACGAGTCTTTCACTGTGTGGCGCATTGATACCCGGTTTGCGTGAATCCGGCGCGTGAAGTGGAGTTGCGACGGTGCATACAGTTCAGTCTGTGGTGTGGCGATCAAGATCGCCGCAGAGGTTGGTGCCTTATGCGTCACCCCGTCGCCTCGTAGAGGTGCTGCGGCCGCCCCGACCGCCCGAACCTCGGCCGGACCTCCGCGCGACCCGTCGCCGCCAGGTGCTCGAGGTACCTCCGCGCCGCCACGCGGGACATGCCGACCCGCTCCGCCACGTCGTCCGCGGAGACCGGCCCGCCCACCTCTCGCAGTGCCTCGGTCACCATCTCCATGGTCCGTTGCGCGAGGCCCTTGGGGAGCTGAGTGTTCGTCGTCGTGCGGGGTGTTGCTCGTCCGCCGCCGAGAAGGCGGTCCACCTGCTCCTGGCTCATCGGTTCGGTGGCTGCGTCCTGCACGAGGCGCCGGTGCCGGAGGTAGTCCTCGAGCCGCGCCTGGAGGTCCGCCCGCGTGAACGGCTTGACCAGGTAGTGCAGCACCCCGCCGGCCATCGCCGTACGCACCGTCTCGACCTCCCGGGCGGCGGAGATGACGACGACGTCGACCTCCCCGTCCTGCCGCAGCTGTCGCAGCACCTCGAGGCCCGAGATGTCCGGCAGGTAGATGTCGAGCAGCACGAGGTCCGGCCCCAGCTCGCGGGCCCGCGCCACGGCATCGGCCCCCGTGTGGACCACGTCGACCACCGTGAAGTGCTCCGTCGACTCCACGAAGCTGCGGTGGAGGGAGGCCACGTTGAAGTCGTCGTCGACCACGAGCACCCGCAGCGGCGTGCCGGTCTCCGTAGTACCCACCAGCGGTCCTCGCACCGTCGCCGCGCCCATCACCGCACCACCTCCACCCGTATGCCGGCCGGCTCCGAGCCACCGACCGCCGCGGCGAACCTCGGCGCCGGCAGCGTGACGACGAACCGCGCCCCGCCGTGCGCCGAGTCGCCCACCTCGATGCCGCCGCCGCGCCGGTCGACCACGTGCCGCACGAGTGCGAGCCCGATGCCGCGCGAGCTCGCCCCGCCCTTCGTCGTCACGCCGGGCTCGAAGACCCGCTCGCGCTCGCCCTCGTCGATGCCGGGCCCGTCGTCCTCCACGGTCAGCACGGCGACCCCGTCCTCCCGCCGCGCACCGACCATGACGAGTCCCCCGCTCCCGGCGGCGTGCACGGCGTTGTCGATGAGGTTGCCGAGGATCGTCACCACGTCGGTGGTGCCGTCCGGCTCCACCCGGACCCCGTCGTCGATCTGCACGCGGACGCCGCGCTCGTGCGCGATCGCGGTCTTGGCCAGCAGCAACGCCCCCACGGCGGGGTCGGTGACGCCCGGGAGCGCGCTGTACATCCCCACGGCGCCGGACCGGCCCGTCCGGGAGATGAACTCCATCGCCTCCTCGGTCCGGCCGAGCTCGATGAGCCCGGAGACCACGTGCATGTGGTTGGCGAACTCGTGGGCCTGCGCCCGCAGCGCCTGCGTGAGGTCCCGCGCGCCGTCGAGGTCCCGCACGAGCGCGTAGATCTCGGTCCGGTCCCGCAGCAGCAGCACCGAGCCCACCTCGCGGTCACCGACCTCCGCGCGGTCGACGCGGACGAACAGGATCTGCTCGCCGACGAGCACGAGGGTCTCCCGCTCCACGTCGGGCCCCGCGAGGATGTCGGTGATCGCCGGGTCGAGGACGGCGGCGGCCTCGGATCCGATGCAGTCCTCCGGCAGGTCGAGCATCTTCCGGGCCTGGTCGTTGGCCAGCGCGATGCGGTTGTGCTCGTCGACGGCGACCATCCCCTCGCCGAGCCCGTGCAGCATCGCGTCCCGCACCTCGCGCAGGGAGGCGATCTCCTCGGGCTCCATCCGGTAGATCCGCCGCCACACGAGCCGGGAGATGTAGACCGCCCCGAGGGTGCCGACGAGCCCCGCTCCGAGGAGCCAGACGAACAGCTGCGGCAGGTCGTCCATCAGCTCGGCGCGCAGCGTGGCCTCGAGCGTGCCCACGGAGACCGAGCCGATGATGACGCCGTCGTCGAAGATCGGGACCTTGACCCGCCAGGACTCGCCCATCGTGCCAGTCTGGGTGCCTACGTATACCCGGCCGGACAGCGGCTCGCTCGGGTCCGTGGAGACCATCTGCCCGATGTTCTCCTCGTTGGGGTGGGAGTACCGGATGCCCTGGTCGTCGGTGACGACCACGTAGGTGACGTCCGAGGCCTCCCGGATGAGCTCGGCGATCGGCTGGATGATCGCGGACGGGTCCGGGGTGTCGTAGGCGTCGATGACGGACGGCAGCGTGGCCACCGACTGGGCGACGCCGACCATCCGGTCCTCGTGCGAGTCGCGGATCTGGGCCTCCTGCATGCGCAGCGCGACGAGCCCCACGGTGCCGATCGTGAGCACCACGATCGCCGCCTGGAGCAGGAGGAGCTGTCGCCGCAGCGACATCGGCCGGCGCATGGTCTCAGCCTGCCACGCCGCCGGCGGCCCGCCCCCGAGAACGCCCGCGACCAGAACGACCGAAACGACCGGAACGGCCCTTACGACCACTACGGCCGCAGCCTTCTCCGGCCAGGGACCTTCGTCCTAACTTCGCCGCACCCGCATCGCTCAAGGAGGAGCTCATGTCCCTGCGCCGCACCGCCGCAGCCCAGCGCCGCAACACCCGCAGCACCACCCGCCGGACCACCACCGCCCTCGCCGTCGGGGCGGCCGCCGCACTCGCGCTCGCCGCCTGCTCCGACGCCGAGGGGGAGGACTCGGGCGACGGCGAGGTCGAGATCGACAGCGTCGAGATCATCGTCCCCGCCGACCCCGGCGGCGGCTGGGACCAGACCGGCCGCACCATGCAGTCTGAGATGCAGGACAACGACATCGTGGGCGACGCCCAGGTGGTCAACGTCGGCGGCGCGGGCGGCACCGTGGGCCTCGCCCAGCTCGCCACCGCCACGAACGAGAACACGCTCATGGTCATGGGCTACGTCATGGTCGGCGCGATCGAGACGAACCAGTCCGAGACCACCCTCGAGGACGTCACCCCGATCGCCCGGCTCACCGAGGAGCCCCTCGTCGTCGTGGTCCCCGCGGAGTCCGAGTACGAGACCATCCAGGACCTCACCGACGACATCATCGCCAACGGCCAGGACGTCTCCGTCACCGGCGGCTCGGCCGGCGGCGTCGACCACATCCTCGCCGCCCAGCTGCTCACCGAGGCCGGGATGGACCCCGCCGACGTGGCGGGCGCCCTCAACTACATCCCCTACTCCGGCGGCGGCGAGTCCCTCGCGGCGCTGCTCGGCAACAACGTCGACGCCGGCATCTCCGGCGTGGCCGAGTACGCCGAGCAGGTCAACGCCGGCACGCTGCGGGCGCTCGCCGTCTCGAGCGAGGAGCCCTCGCCCGCGCTGCCGGACACGCCCACGCTCATCGACCAGGACGTCGACCTCGTGCTCACCAACTGGCGCGGCGTGGTGGCCCCCGGCAACATCGACGACGCCCAGGCCGAGGCCCTCACCCAGCTCGTCACCGAGATGCACGACGCCGACTCGTGGGCGGATGCGCTCGAGGCCAACAACTGGGACGACGCCTTCCTGGCCGGCGACGAGTTCGCCACCTTCCTCGAGGAGGACATCGAGTCGGTCCGCCAGACGCTGACGGACATCGGGCTGGTCTGACGTGCCGGCCCCCAGCTCCGGCGCCGGCGCGAGCCCGCCGACCGCCACCACCAACCCCACCAACCCCACCACCGACCCCGCCACCACCGCGACCGCCGCCGGCACCACGCCGGCGGCGGCCCGGCGGCCGAGGCCTGTTGGCGAGATCGTCTTCGCCGTCGCCGTCGTGGCCCTCGGCGCCTACGTCCTGCTCGATGCCGGGAACATCAACGTCCCCCTGACCGCCGGGGCGATGGGCCCGCGGACGATGCCCTACCTCGTGGGCGGGCTGCTCGTCCTCAGCGGCCTCGGCGTCCTCGCCACGCTCGCGCGCGGCGGCCGCGGCGAGGCGGAGGAGAGCGAGGACACCGACTCGACCGCGGGCACCGACTGGTTGACGGTCGGCATCCTCGTGGCGGTCGTCGTCGCCCACATCCTGCTCATCGAGCCGATCGGCTGGCCCTTCGCGGCCACCGTGCTCTTCGCCGGCACCGCCGTCACGCTCGGCGCCCGGCCGGTCTGGCGCACCGTGCTTGTCGGCCTCGTCATGGCCCTCGTCATCCAGGTCGCGATGGCCGGCGGGCTGGGCATCTCACTGCCCGCAGGCCCGCTCCTCGAGGGGGTGGAGATCTTCCGTGGATAACCTCTCGCTGCTCATCGAGGGCTTCGGCGCCGCGCTGCAGCCGATGTTCCTCCTGTACGCCCTGCTCGGCGTGTTCATCGGCACCGCCGTCGGCGTCCTGCCCGGCATCGGCCCCGCCATGACGGTGGCCCTGCTGCTCCCGCTCACCTACACGCTCGAGCCCACCGCCGCGTTCATCATGTTCGCCGGCATCTACTACGGCGGCATGTACGGCGGCTCGACCACGTCGATCCTCCTCAACACACCGGGGGAGTCGGCGTCGATCGTCACCGCGCTCGAGGGCCACAAGATGGCCCGTGCGGGCCGGGGCGCCGCGGCGCTCGCGACCGCCGCGATCGGCTCGTTCGTCGCCGGCACGCTCGCCACCGTCGGGCTCACGTTCGTCGCCCCGATCGCCGCGCGGTTCGCCGTCAAGCTCTCCTCGGCGGACTACGTGGCGCTCATGGTCCTCGCCTTCCTCACCGTCGGCGCCCTGCTCGGGTCCTCGGTCACGCGCGGCATGGTCGCCCTCGGGCTCGGCCTGTTCATCGGGCTGGTCGGCGTCGACGCGATCTCCGCCCAGCAGCGCTTCACGCTCGGCATCCCCGAGCTCACGGACGGCATCGACGTCGTGCTCGTCGCCGTCGGGCTCTTCGCCGTCGGCGAGGCCTTCCACGTGGCGTCCCGGCTGCGGAAGGGACCCGTCGAGGTCATCCCCGTGACCGGAGGGTGGCGCAGCTGGATGACGAAGGACGACTGGCGCAGGTCCTGGAAGCCGTGGCTGCGCGGCACCGCCGTCGGCTTCCCCATCGGGACGATCCCCGCCGGCGGCGCCGACGTCGCGACCTTCCTCTCCTACGCGACCGAGCGGCGCCTCGCCAAGGGCGAGCGGAAGAGGAGCTTCGGCACGGGCGCCATCGAGGGTGTCGCCGGGCCGGAGGCGGCCAACAACGCGGCCGCGGCCGGCGTCCTCGTCCCGCTGCTCACCCTCGGGCTCCCGACGACGGCGACCGCCGCGATCATCCTCGCCGCCTTCCAGCGCTATCAGATCCAGCCGGGCCCGCTGCTGTTCGAGAACCAGTCGGCGCTCGTGTGGACGCTCATCGCGGCGCTGTACATCGGCAACGTCATGCTGCTCGTGCTCAACCTGCCGCTGGTGGGCATGTGGGTGAAGATCCTGCAGATCCCCAGGCCCTACCTGTACGCCGGGATCATCACGTTCGCCGGGCTCGGGGCCTTCGCCGTGAACTTCACGCCCGCCGACGTCGTCATGCTCCTCGTCATCGGCCTGCTCGGCTTCTTCATGCGCCGGTACGGCTACCCGGTGGCGCCGATGGTCGTCGGGCTCATCCTCGGCCCGATGTTCGAGGCGCACCTGCGTCGCGCGCTGTCGATCTCCCAGGGCGACCCGGTCGCGCTCGTCCAGTCCGGGTTCGCGCTGTTCGTGTACGTGGCGCTGCTGGTGATCTTCGCGCTGTCGTTCTGGCTCAAGCGACGCCAGCAGCGCCTCGACGCCGACGTGCTCGCCGAGTCCGGCGAGGGGGACGGGGAGGTCGGCGGGGGAGACGACACGACGGAGCCCGACGGCGAACGGCCCGACGACGACACCCCCGTCGTCGACTCCGCGCCGGCCGCCAGCGCGGGACCGGACCGCACCGACAGGGAGACGTCATGACGATCGTGCTCGGCTACATCCCGACGCCGGCGGGCACCGCCGCGCTCGAGGCGGCCCTCGAGGAGGCGCGGCTGCGGGGCGAGCGGCTCGTCGTCCTCAACACCACGAGGGCCGACCGGCTTGTCGACCCGCGATACGCCCAGGCGGGGGAGATGGCGGAGCTCGACGCCGCGCTCGCGGCCTCGGGCGTGGAGCACGAGGTGCGGCACGGCGAGTCAGACGGGCTGGCCGGCGACGACCTCGTCGCCCTGGCCACGGAGCTGGACGCGACGATGATCGTCATCGGCCTGCGCCCGCGCTCCCCGGTCGGCAAGCTCGTGCTCGGCTCCGCGGCGCACGCGATCCTCCACGACGCCCCGTGCCCGGTGCTGGCGGTGAAGGCGGCGGGCTGAGCCCTCCTCGGTGCGTCGGTCGGCGGGTGACTCGGCCCTCCGGCCGACCGATCCGCCGATCGGCTGATTCGCCCGTCCTCGTGCGTTTCTAGCGTCGAGGGCATGACCTCCCGACCAGCCACCACCGAGACCCCGTCCACGGACCCGCCGGCACCGGACCGGCCGCCCGCCTCCGGAACGCCCTCCTCCGGAGCGCCCTCCTCCAATCCGCCGCACCGCCCCCGCGCGCTGGCCCCCGACCTCGCCCGCGGGCTCATGCTCGCGCTCATCGCCGTCGCGAACGTGGCGATCTACCTCCACGACCGCCCCTACGGGCTGCGTCAGCACATCGTCGAGGACGGGGCGATCGACCGCGCCGTCACCTTCCTCGTCACCCTCACCGTCGACGCCCGCGCGTACCCGCTCTTCGCCGCCCTGTTCGGCTACGGGCTCGTCCGCATCGCCGACGGGCAGCGCCGTCGCGGCGCCTTCCCGCGCGACGCCCGCCGCATCACCCGCCGACGCTCCGTCTGGCTCATCGCCCTCGGCGGCGCGCACGCCCTGCTCGGCTTCTCCGGCGACATCCTCGGCTGGTACGGCCTCATCGGCCTCGTCCTCGCCTCCGCCCTCGGCGCCCGCGACCGCACCCTCCTGTGGGTCTCGGCCGCCTGGCTCGTCGTGGCGTCCGCCGTCCAGGGGCTGACGTACGCCGACCCCACGATCACGAACCAGCGCGGCCACCTGTGGTCCTTCGCCATCTCCGACCCGCTCGAGGCCCTCGCCTGGCGGCCGCTCGAGTGGGCGGCGGGCCCGGTCGGTCTGCTCGCCGTCGTCGCCCCGGTCCTCGTGGGAATGTGGGCCACCCGGCGCCGGATCCTCGAGCGCCCCACCGAGCACGCGCCGCTCCTGCGCCGCACCGCCGCGATCGGGATCCCCGTCGGGCTGATCGGCGGGGTCGGCACCGCGCTCGCCACGGCCCACGTGTGGGAGCCGTCGGGCGTCGTCGTCGCCCTGCTCTCCTGGCTGCACATCCTCACGGGCGTCCTCACCGGCCTCGGGTACGCCGCGGCCATCGCGCTCATCTCCGCCCGGCTCACGGCACCCCGCACGACGACGAACCCCCTGTCCGCACCCGTGACGCGCATCGTCGAGGCCCTGCGCGCCACCGGCGAGCGGTCGCTCAGCTGCTACCTCGCGCAGTCGGTCGTGTTCGTCGCCCTGCTGCCGGCCTGGACCCTCGGGCTCGGCGCCACGCTCGGCACGGCGGAGGCCACCGCACTCGCCCTGCTCACGTGGCTGCTCACCGTGTTCGGGGCGGACGCGCTCGCCCGCCGTGGCCGACGCGGGCCCGCCGAGTCGCTCCTGCGCCGGCTCACATATGGCCGAGCCCGTCGCGGCGACCGCCCTCTACGGTGAGACGCATGGCGGGCGGCCCAGCGGTGAGCCGGACCGAGCGGGTCTGGCTGCTGCTGCCGTACGCCCTCCTGCTCGTCTCCGCGCTGCTCACCGTCTTGCTCGGTGGGGTCGACCGCGACGAGCTCCCGGTCCTGCTCGGCGGGAGTCTCGTCGTCGTCGCCTGGCACTCGTGGTGGGCACTGCGCCACCGGGAGTGGCTCGAGACCCGCGTCGTCGCGGCGGTCGTCTACCTCGTCGGCCTCGTGGCGGTGTGCGCGCTGCTGCTGACCGTCTCGTTCAACTTCCTCCCGCTGTACGTCGTCTGCTTCCCGCTCGCGTTCGAGGTGCTCCCGGGCCGGTGGGCGTACGGCGGCGTCGCCCTCGTGGCGGGCGTCATCATCGCCGGCCCGGGCTGGTTCACGTGGTCCGTGGAGAACGTGGTCGTCACACTCTCCGCGGGGGCCGTGGCCGCGATCGCGGGCTGGTCGATCCGTCGCCTCGAGGAGGAGTCGGCCCGGCGCCGCGCCGCCGTCGAGGCGCTCGCCGCCGCGAACGCCGACCTCGCCCGGGCCGCCGAGGCGAACCGGGTGCTCCAGGACCGGCTCGTCTCGGAGGCCCGCACCTCGGGCGTCTCCGCCGAGCGGGCCCGCCTGGCCGGCGAGATCCACGACACCCTCGCTGCCGACCTCGCCGGCGTCGTCGCCCAGCTCGAGGCGCTCGACGCCGAGCTCGCCCCCGACCACCCCGCCCGCGACCGCGTGCGCACGAGCGTCTCCCTCGCCCGCGACGGCCTCGCCGAGGCGCGCCGCTCCGTCCATGCCATGCGCCCCGCGCCGCTGGCTGAGCACTCGCTGCCGGCCGCGATCGCCGAGACCGCGGCGCGCGTGCGGGGGACCCACGGGTTGCCGGTCGCCGTCACCGTCACGGGCGAGGAGCGCGAGGTCGACGCCGCCGCCGAGGACGTCCTCGTGCGCGCGGCCCGGGAGGCGCTGACCAACGTGGTGCGGCACGCCAGCGCTCGGGGTGCTCGCGTCACGCTGTCCTACCTCGACGACGCGGTCGCCCTCGACGTCGCCGACGACGGGGACGGGTTCGCTCCCGGCGCCGGCGGTGCTCCCGATGCATCCGCCGGTCCTGGAGATGGTGGTGCGTCCGGCATCTCGCATGCCCGGGGTGACGACGACCGGCACACTCAGACCGGCCACGGGCTCGCCATCATGCGCGAGCGTGCGGGAGAGGTCGGGGGGTTCGTCGTCGTCGACTCGACGCCGGGGGAGGGGGCCGTCGTCACCGTCACCGTGCCGACCCGAGCCGCGGCGCTTCCCATCGAGCCGCCACCGACCGAGCTACCTGCCACCGAGCCGACGGGCACCGCGACATGACCGCAGCGATCCGGCTCCTCCTCGTCGACGACCACCCCGTCGTCCGCGACGGCCTCAGCGCGCAGCTCGACGCCGAGGCGGACCTCGCCGTGGTCGGGGTCGCCGCGAGCGCGGAGGAGGCGCTCGCGGTGCTGGGGCGCGAGGCGGTCGACGTCGTCGTCACCGACCTGCGCATGCCCGGCCGCGGGGGCGTCGAGCTCGTGCGCGAGGTCCGCGCCCACCACCCGTCGGTCGAGATCCTCGTCCTCACCACCTACGACACCGACGACGACGTCGCCCCCGCGCTCGCCGCCGGCGCGACGGGCTACCTGCTCAAGGACGCGCCCCGGGCCACCGTCGTCGCCGCGGTGCACGACGTCGCCCGGGGCCGGACCGTGCTCGCCCCGTCCGTGGCCGGGCGCGCCGCGCGTGGGACGGAGGCGCCGGAGCCCGTCCTCAGCGACCGGGAGATCGAGGTGCTGGCGCTCGTCGCCGCCGGCCGGACGAACCGGGACATCGGGCGGGCGCTGTTCATCGGCGAGTCGACCGCGAAGACCCACGTCCAGCACATCCTCGCCAAGCTCGAGGTGCGCGACCGGGCGGCCGCCGTCGCCGCGGGCTACCGGCGCGGCCTGCTGTGACGGCGGCTCGTCGTCAGGCGCCGGACGCGACGAACCGCGCGTCGACGCTGGCCGTGATCTCGATGTCCTCAGGAAGCAGCGTGAGGTCCTGCTCGCCCGTGCCGGCGAGCGCGGCACCGCGGGCGTACGGGGCGGCGGCAGGCTTCTCCGCGCGGCGGTCGTGGCCCAGCATCCCGGAGTCCGCCACCTCGAGCGGCCGCACGTCCCCGAGCCCGAGCGCAGCGGCGTAGGCGACCGCCTTGTCGCGGGCGTTGACCACTGCGCCCGTCCGCGCCTCGCGCACGAGCTCCGCCTTGCGTACCTCGGTCAGTGACCACGCCACCTTGTCGACGACGAACCCCAGCACCGACGACATCTCCCGCAACCACGTGCTCAGCCGGGCGAAGTCTCTGAACTTCACCTCGAGGTCCGTCCGCGCGTGGTGGACCTGAGGCAGCTGCTTGCCGTCCTTGTTCCACGGGCGCGTGGTCCACGTCCGCACGTCCTGCGCCGACCACCACGTGACGGGCCCACGCTCAGGATCGTGCAGATCGGTGATGCTCGCGTGCGCGCGGCCGGCGGAGCGGACCACGGCGTCGTACACCGCCTTCGGATCGGCCCCTTCGAGCGCGATCCGCGCGTGGACGGTGCCCCGTTCGGCGGGGTGGAACCGGCGGTGGGACCCGCGGACGGTGATCTCGACGTCGCTCACCGCGCCCACGCTAGCGGGCCGTTCCTCCCGCCCCGGTCCGCCGGGGGCCGGTCACGTCGCCGGTCAGCCAGGGCCGGTCACGGCGATGGGTCTCCCGCAGCCCGTCACGCCCTCGGCCCACCGGTCACGCTCACGTCGCCCGGTCGACGGCGACGAGACCGCTCGCCAGCTCGAGATACAGCGCGACCGGCCCCCCGGCCAGGCGTTCACGGGTCTCGGCAGCCAGGCCCACGTCGTCCGTGATGACGGCATCCGCCCCGCCGGCGAGGCGCTCGCGGAGCGGACCGAGGTCGTTGACGGTCCACACGTAGAGCTCGCGCCCCTGTGCCCGCGCCTGCTCGAGCATCCGGTCGTCGAGCGACCAGTTCTCGATGACGACCGCGTCGGTGCTGGTGGCGGGCAGCTCGCCGACCTGGAAGCCGACCACGTAGGCCGTCCGGCGGTCCGGGTCGATCCGCGTGATCTCCTCGATGAGCTCGCGGTCGAGGGACTGGATCATGTGCGTGTGGTCGGGGTCGAGCCGGTCCATCTCCTCGGCCAGCCGCTGGGCGTGGCCCTCGCGCTCCTGTCCGTGGGGCTTGACCTCCACGAGCAGCCGGACCCCCCTGGCATCGGCAGCGCGGACGTACTCGGCCAGGGTCGGGACCTGCGCGGTGCGACCGTCCTGGCTGAGCGTGAGGTCGGTGACCTCCTCCTCGGTGAGCTCGTAGACGGCGCGATCGTCCCCCGTCATGCGCTCCAGCCCGACGTCGTGCATGACGACGAGCCCGCAGTCGCGGGTCTCCTGGATGTCCGTCTCGACCACGTCGGCCCCGGCGTCGGCGGCGGCGTGGAGACCCTCGATGCTGTTCTCGATCTCCCGGTCGGGGTACCCGCGGTGCCCGATGATCTCCGGCGAGGCCTCCGCGGCGACGTTCGCCGCCCCCGCGGACGCAACCACGCGAGGCGTCGCGATCAGCAGCGCGGCGACGACGAGCACGGCCGATGCCGCGCGGGTGCGACGACCGGCCGGAGCAGGAGCGGTGACCTCGACGGGCTGCCCGCCCGCCAGACGGAGGTAGGAGACGAGGAAGAAGGCGACGACGGCGGAGGCGCCGCCCGCGACGACGAACCGCGCCAGGTCCAGCAGCCCGACGACGACGCCACTCATGGTGACGGTCCGACCCGCCGCGACCGGCACGAGCCCGATCGCGCCGAGCACCACCATGACCAACGAGGCGGCCAGGAGCGTCGCCAGCAGGACGGCCCCGAAGCCGAGCAGCGGGCGCCAGGTCGTCATCCGCACGCTGCGACGCATGGCACCCAGGATCGAGACGTCGCCGCCGGCGAGGAGGGCGGGGAACAGCAGCAGCCGCAGCACCCCGTAGACGATCGCGCCCATCACCGCCGTGTAGAGGACGGTGCCGGAGGTGGTCTTCAGCAGCTCGCCGCTGATGAACCGCGGAAGTGCGACATGCTCGGTGAGGACCGAGGAGAACCCCACCTGCGAGATCGGCAGCAGCACCGTCAGGTACGGGACGAGCAGGAGCCCCTGCCATCCGATGGCCCTGCTCGCGATCGACCGCGCACGGCGCAGCACGTTGCCGAAGGTCACCGGTTCGCCCGTGAGTGCCAGGTGGGCGATCACCGCGAACAGCGTGATCTCGGCGAGGACGAAGAGCGTCGCCACCACCGCGATCGCCACGAGCACGAGCAGGGCGAGCGGCGAGGTGAGCACCGTGTCCAGCGTGTAGAGGTTGGCGCCGTCGATCCCGAGCTGCCGCAGCGTCCATCGCATGAGCGAGACGAGCAGCGGCATCGTCCACAGGAGCGCGCCCTGCACACACAGCATCGCCACGAGCACCGCGGCCCACCGGGCGCGGATCAGCCGCGCGGTGGTGCGCAGCGCGCCCGCGATCGTCGCGCGGGTCGTCGGCATCGAGGTCTCAGGTGCCATCGGTGCCATGGAGAGGGAAGTTCGAGCGGGCGGACATCGCAGTCCGGGCAGCCGACCGTACTCCTCGTCGCGGACCGGGTCCACGGAGATGAACGGACAGGCCCCGCGCCCGCGCTATCGAGCCGGCCCCGACCAGACCCCGCGCCGCGCGGCCTCCTCGGCGTACACCTCGAACGGTCGCGCCGGCCGCCCGAGCACCCGCTCGACCGTCCCGGTCGGCGTCGTGTCCCCCGCGGCCCGCAGGGGAGCGAACTGCGCGACGATGCCCTCGACCACCGGCTCCGGCAGGCCCGCCACCGCCATCGCCTCGCGGTACTCGGCCGGCTCCCCGACGTACGTCACGTTCCGACCGGTCGCGCGCCCGATCGCCGCCGCGGCCTCGCCGAACGAGAGCGCCTCCGGCCCGGTCAGCTCGAGCACCTCGCCGAGGTGGACGTCGGTGACCAGCGCGCGGACCGCGACCGCCGCGATGTCCTCCGCGTCGACGAAGCCCTGCCGGCCGGCACCGACCGGGAGCGCCACCCGGCCCGCGAGCACGTCGTCCCGGAGGAACGTCTCGAAGTTCTGGTCGAACCAGTCCGGACGCAGGATCGTCCATTCCAGGCCCGAGCCCCGCACCGCGGCCTCCGCGCGCTGCAGCCGCTCGACGGACATCACGTCGATGCCGCGGTCGGAGTGCAGGACCGCCCGCCGCACGCCGGCTACCGATGCGCGCTCGAGGAACCCGCCGGGGAGCTCGCCGTCGTCGGGCAGGAGGAGATAGAGCCGGTGCACCCCGTCCAGCGCCGCGTCCCACGTCTCCGGGTCGCCCCAGTCGAACGGCGGGTCGGTCCCGCGCGCCACCTGTCGCACCACCACGCCCGCGGCACGCAGCTGCTCGACGACCTGTGAACCGACCGTGCCGGTGCCGCCGAGGACGAGGATCGGGTGGTCGCTGGTCGAAGCCATGCCGCATGCTCCCGCGCACCACCGACACGGGACGACCGCGACCGCCGATGATCGTCGCCGGGCGGGAGTGGCGCCGCCCGGCCGTGCCTCACAGCCGGACCTCGGTCAGCGGCGAGCCGGTATCGACGTACAGGGAGCCGCCCGGCACCACCGCCTTGCGCAGACACCGGATCGCCGCCTCGTAGAGATGCGGGTGCCGCCCGTCGAGCGCGCCGACCCGGCAGGCGAACGCGAGGTCGAACGGCGCGACGCCGTCGGGAAGTGCGACGTTCTCGACCGGCGCGCACAGCGTGGAGAGCGCGCCCGACGCCACGAGCTCGGCGCACGCCTCCTCGGTCCTGCGCACGCCGGTCGCCGACCGGTCGACGACGAGCACGTGCCCGTCCGGCCCGACGCGCGCGGCGACCTCCCGGGCCGCGGCCCCCGGCGCCCCGCCGATCTCGAGGACCCGGAGCCCCGGCCGCAGCGGGAGCGCGTCCACCACGCGCAGGAGCCGAGGCGACAGTCCGTCGACCATGACCGGAAGCGTGCCATGGCCGACCGTCCTGCGCAGCCCGCCCCGGCGTCACGCCGCCGACGACCACACCGTCAGTGCCCGCGGGCGATCCACTCGTCCAGGTGCGGGGCCTCGGCGTCGATCGTCGTCGTGCCCCCGTGTCCGGTGAGCACCCGGGTCTCGCCCGGGAGCGTGAGGAGCCGGTCCCGGATCGACCCGATGATCGTCGGGAAGTCCGAGAAGCTGCGACCCGTCGCACCCGGGCCGCCCTGGAAGAGGGTGTCCCCGGTGAGGACCACGCCGAGATCGGGCACGTGGACGCAGCACGAGCCGGGGGAGTGGCCGGGCGTGTGGAGCACGCGGAGCACGGAGCCCCCGACCGTCAGCTCGAGCCCGTCCGCCAGCTCCCGGTCCGGCGGAAGGTCCGGGTTCGTCACGTCCCACAGCATCCGGTCGTCCGGGTGCAGGTAGGTGGGCGCCGCCGTCGCCTCGCGCAGGGCCGCGACCGCGTGCAGATGGTCGTCGTGCCCGTGGGTGAGCACGATCGCCGTCACCTTCCGGCCCGCGACCGCCGCGATCACCGGGGCGGCGTCGTGGGCGGCGTCGACGATGACGCACTCGTCCGCGTCGCCGATCACGTACACGTTGTTGTCGACGTCGAACGTCTCGCCGTCGAGGGTGAACGTCCCCGACGTCACCACCGTCTCGACCTGCAGCGCGCTCATGCCGGCACCTCCTCGTTCTCGCGACCCGTGCCCGGCAGGACGACCACCGAGCGCAGCACCGACCCGTCCACCATCTTCCCGAACGCCGCCTCGACGTCCACGATCCCGATCGTCTCCGTGACGAACGCGTCGAGGTCGAACCTGCCCTGCAGGTAGAGGTCGATGAGCATCGGGAAGTCCCGCTCCGGCAGGCAGTCGCCGTACCAGGCGGACTTCAGCGACCCGCCGCGGCCGAAGACCTCGTCCAGCGGCAGGGTGATCTCGGTGCCCGGCGACGGGACGCCGACGAGCACCACGCGGCCCGCGAGGTCCCGGGCCTCGAACGCCTGCCGGTACGTGGCAGCCACCCCCGCGGCGTCGACGACGAGGTCCGCGCCGAACCCGCCGGTGAGCTCGCGGATCCGGGCGACGACGTCCTCGCTGCCGGCGTCGATCGTGTGCGTGGCGCCGAGGTCCCGCGCCCAGGCGAGCTTCCGCTCCTGCAGGTCGACGGCGATGATCGTCGTGGCCCCCGCGAGGCGTGCGGCGGCCACGGACGCGGCTCCGACCCCGCCGCACCCGATGACGGCGACCGACTCGCCCCGGCGCAGCTCGCCCGTGTTGAGCACGGCGCCCGCCCCGGCCATGACGCCGCAGCCGACGAGGCCGGCGGCCTCGGGCCGGGCGGCCGGGTCGACCTTCGTGCACTGGCCCTGGGCCACCAGGGTCTTCTCGGCGAACGCCCCGATGCCGAGCGAGGGGGTCAGCTCCGTGCCGTCCTCGAGGGTCATCCGCGTGGTGGCGTTGTGGGTGGCGAAGCAGTAGTGCGGCTCGCCCCGGTAGCAGGCCCGGCACTCCCCGCACACGGCCCGCCAGTTGAGGACCACGTAGTCCCCGACCTCGACGTGCGTGACGCCCTCGCCGACCTGGCTCACCGTGCCCGCGGCCTCGTGGCCGAGCAGGAACGGGAAGTCGTCGGAGACGCCGCCGGCCACGTAGTGGTGGTCGGTCTGGCACACGCCGCACGCCGCGACGTCGACGACCACCTCGCCCGGACCCGGGTCCGGCACGACGATCGTCACCACCTCGACGGGCGCGTCCTTCGCGCGGGAGACGACGGCCTGGACCTTGTGCGGCATGGGGGCACCCTTCGGCAGCGCTGGCGGGAACCCGTCCAGCCTGGCCCACCGTCGTCGCGGCGGCAACGCGTGCCCACGACGACGAACGACGCGCCCGGACCTCCGTAGACTGGAGCCCCCGAGCCTGAGGTGGTCCTGTGCCCACGACCGGCGTCCAGCCAGCCGTCACGTCCGACGCCCCCGAATGGTTCGGCTCCGCCGCCCGGGGCAACGCGTCCTTCCCGCTCCTCATGGGCGTCTACGTCATCGTCTACTCGGTGTGGTGGGCCCTCGCCTGGGGATGGGTCGGCATCGTGGCCTTCGCCCTGGCGGCGGCCTACGCCGGCTGGTTCGTCGCGCGCGGCATCCGCCAGATCCGGCACGCCGCGCGCTTCCCCGCGGAACCGACCGCCGAGGACCGGCGCATCGGTCGTGCGATGGGTCTGCTCAACTCCGTCACGCACCCGATCTGGATGCTCGGCGGCGTCGTGCTCGTCCTCGTCGGCCAGGCCCGGTTCGTGCTGCCGCTCATGGTCATCGTCATCGGCGCGCACTTCCTGCCGATGGCCCGCATCCTCGGGCGCCGGATCGACTACCTGCTCGGGCCGATCGCCATCGCGTTCGGTGCGGTCGCCGTGGTCCTCGGGCTCGACGACTCGTACGGCTGGCTCGAGGTCTTCGCCGTCGCCGGTGTGGGTGGTGCGCTCTCCACCGGCGCCTACGCGGCCTACATGGCGCGGGCGTACACGCGGCTGTGCGAGCGGGCGGGGATACCTGGCCCGCGGTGACCGAGCGGGGGAGCGACTATGCGACCGCGTGGAAGGTGAGCTTGAGGCCGAGGGCGTCGGAGACCTTGAGAACGGTCGACCAGGTCGGATTGCCCTGGTCGGACAGCGCCTTGTAGAGGCCGTCACGGCTCATCCCGACACGGCGAGCAAGCTCGCTCATGTTGCCGGAACGAGCGATGACTCCCAGGGCGCGGGGTACGGCGGTGGGATCCTCGGCAGACTCCTCCAGAGCGATCTGCAGGTAGGAGGCGACGTCGTGGATGTCGTCGAGGTAGTCGGCCGGGTCGAAACGCGTGTACTTCTCAGTGCTCATGATCGTCCTCCGTCGAATGCCACTCCGAGGCGAGCTGGTGCGCCTTTGCGATGTCGCTCTGTTGTGTCGACTTGTCGCCACCGCAGAGCAGGAGCACCACACGGGTGCCGCGTTGTGCGTAATAGACCCGATAGCCCGGCCCGTAGGTCAGCCGGAGTTCCAGGACACCCCCGCCGACTGCCTTGGCATCACCAGGATTGCCGTGGGCGAGTCGGTCGATCCTCGAGAGGATCCGTAGCCGTCCCTGCCGGTCCTTCAGTTTCCGAAGCCAACGATCGAAGTCTGGGGTGCTGAGGACCTCGATCATATGTCGAGTATAGTCGACAGATCGTTCCGGCTTCAAGACCTTGCTGATCGATCAGCCTTGGCGCACGCGGGCTCCGCTCCCGCCTACCCCCACACGCGGGAGACGAGCTCCTCGCCGATCGGGATCGCCGACGTCGCGGCCGGCGAGGGGGCGTTGAGCAGGTGCACCTGGCGCGGCGTCGAGGCGATCTCGAAGTCCTCGACCAGCGACCCGTCCGGCCGCACCGCCTGCGCGCGCACGCCCGCGCGGTAGCCGACGAGGTCGGTGGAGTTGAGCGACGGGCAGTACTTCGCCACCTCGGACAGGTAGCCGTCCGGCACGAACGAGTTCCACAGCTCCTTGACGCCGGTGCGCCAGTGCTTCTGCCCCATCTTCCACAGGCCGCCGAAGCTGACGGCGTCGCGGGCGTCGTCAGCATCGAACCCGAACCGTCCGGTCTTCTCCCGCGACAGCGCGAGCACCGCGTTGGGGCCGAGGAGGATCTTCCCGTCCACGGTCGGGGTGATGTGGACGCCGAGGAACGGCAGTCCCTCGCCGGGCACGGGGTAGATGAGCCGCTCGACGAGCCCGGACCGGTGGCCGGGCAGCGTGTAGTACTCGCCCTTGAACGGCACGATCTTGATCTCCGTGGGGACGTGAGCCTTCGACGCCACGCGGTCGGCCTGCAGCCCGGCGCACGCGACGAGCCGGCGCGCCCGCACGGCCTCCCCGTGCTCGAGCGAGACGTCCACCCCGGTCTCGGACTCGGAGATCCACGCGACCTCCGAGCGCACCCGCACCTCCCCTCCGAGGTCGGTGACCTCGTCCGCCAGCGCGCGGGCGACCTCACCGAAGTCGACGACGGCGGACCGCGGCGAGTGCAGCGCCGCCAGCCCGGTCACGTTCGGCTCCATCTCGCGCAGCTCGGTGGCGTCGACCTCGCGGACCTCGATGCCGTTCTCCCGGGCGTTGGCCGCGAGGGTCGCGAGCCGCGCCTTCTCCTCGTGATCGGTGGCCACGACCAGCTTGCCGATCTCGCGCACCTCGATGCCGTGCTCGGCGCAGAACTCCTTCGTCGCCCGCTCGCCGGCCTTGCACAGCCGTGCCTTGAGCGAGCCGGGCGCGTAGTAGATCCCCGCGTGGATCACCCCGGAGTTGTTCCCGGTCTGCCCGGTCCCGACCTCCTCGGCCTTCTCGAGCACGAGCACGCGGGAGTCGGGCCGGGCACGCAGCAGCGCCCGCGCGGTCGCGAGCCCGACGATCCCACCTCCCACGACGACGACGTCGTACGTGACCTGACCTGTGGCGTCGGGCATTGTTCTTACCCCTTGATCCGTTCGTACGTCTCGATGAACGTCCGCGGCGGGGTCGCCGCGACGGTGGTGGCGAGCAGCTCGGCGTCCACCTGCTCGTCCTTCTTCAGACGCAGGCACGACTTGCCCATGTCCAGGTGCCCGGTCGAGGCGGCCCACGCCTGCCGGAACGCCTCCGCCTCCTCGGCCTGGGAGTACACGCCCATGAGGTAGACGGACACGTAGCCCTTCTGCCCCTTGAGCGCGACGTACTGGAGCGGCTGCCCGTTGTAGGTGTCCGGGTAGTCGGCCAGCGGGATCGCCCAGGTGACGAACCCGCGGTCGACGCTGCGCTCGTACCCGGCCGGCATCGCGCCGTCGACGATCCGGTAGAGCCGCTCGGCGAGCGCCCGGAAGCGCTCGGGGGCGGCGTCGATCGCGTCCGCCACGTCCGGGGGCAGGGCCCCGTCGACGGCGGGGCCGACCTCGACGTCGGGGCCGTTCGTGCCGGTCATGACGCGGGCACCTCCTCGCCGCGCTCGCGCTGCTCGCGTCGCTGCCGCTGGGCGGCCAGGACGGCGGGGAGCTCGTCCGCCAGCGCGTAGCCGTCCTTGCCGTGCACGGTGGGCACGCCGTGCTCGGTGGCGGCCGAGCGGCCGCGGATCGGCATCTCGGCGGACTCGAGCGTGCCGTGCGCGAGCACCTGCTCGGCGGGGGAGAGCTGGCGGATCCCGATCGCCCACACGTTGCGGGGGTGCTCGCGGGCCACGTCGTCGTAGATCATCGGGTCGTGCTGGCCGTCGTCGCCGACGAGCAGCCAGGAGATGTGCGGGAACGTGATCATGAGGTTCCGCAGCTGGACCCGCTTGTGCTCCTTGCCGGAACGGAACAGGCCGGTCGTCGTCGGCCCCCAGTCCGTCATGAGCATCGGTCCCACCGGCAGGCCGTGCCGGAGCATGAAGCGCTTGAGCGTGGGCACCACGTTCCATGCGCCCGTGGACAGGTAGAAGATCGGCGCGTCCGGGTGGATGTCGAGCACCTTGGCGTACAGCTCGGCCATCCCGGGCACGGCCTTGCGGGTGTTCGTGTGCCGGACGAACGAGTTCCACGCGGCCAGCGCCGCGCGCGGCAGCATCGTCACCATCACCGTGTCGTCGATGTCGGAGATGATCCCCACCCGGGTCGTCGGCGCCACCACCAGGGCGTCCGTGACCGTGGGTTCCGCGGCCTTGGCCTCCAGCGTGACCGGGTGCCACCCGGGCTCCAGACCGTGGTTGGAGACCATGACGTCGATGTAGCCGGAGCGGTCGGTGGTGGTGGCGACCTCGCGGCCGTTGACGCGGACCGTCACGGGCAGGTGGCCCACCTGCGCCGTGAAGAACTGCCGCCAGCCGCGCCGGGCCTCCTGCGCGGTCTTCGCCAGGAACTCGCCAGCGTTGTCGCTCAGCGCGGGGTAGCGCGCGGGGCGGGTGGCCTCGCCGTCGCCGTGCACGTCGACCCAGGGGTCGGACTCGGGGGTCGCGTCCGGGTCGCCCATGATGACGCGGCCCATGACGTGCAGCGACTGCACCGACCCGTAGCCGGTGAGACCGATGATCCGGGGCCGCCAGCCCCGCCGCTTGAGCATGTCGACCGAACGCTTGTTGATGCCGTCCTCGAACGCCATGCCGAGGTTCGCGAGGGACATGGGGCCAGCCTAGGTGCTGCCGGCGGGGCGGCACGCAGTGGTTACTCCTCGACGCCGACCATGACGCTCGACGCCTTGATCACCGCCACGGCCGGCGAGCCCTCGGTGAGGCCGAGCTCGTCGATCGAGCCGTTCGTGATGTCGGACGTGATGACGATGCCCGGCGCGATCTCGATCTGGACGATGCCGTTGACGGCGCCGCGCTCGACCGCGACGACGGTGCCGGGGAACTGGTTGCGTGCGGACAGCTTCATGGCCTGCTCCGTGCCTGTCGGGAATGGTGCTGGGGGTTCGGGGTCCGACGTCGGGCTCCGGCCCTCGGGCCCGGACGCGCGAGGTGACGCCGGGGTGGTCAGACGCGCGGGTCCCGGGGGTCGTGCACCTCGACGTCCGGGGGCCCCGTGCGCTCGACCCGGGTCACGTGCTTCGTGCGCCGTCGGGACACGATCTGGATGATCCCGATGATGACGGCGACGACGCCGACCCCCATGAGGATGTAGCCGACCATCGTGAGGTCGACCTCCGCGATCGAGTCCTGGACCGCGAACGACAGGATCGCTCCCGCCGCGATGAGGATGATGCCGAGGGCAGCCATGCTCGCCTCCTCGTTCGGTTCGGGACCCGTGGGCCGGGTCCTCGGAGCCCCAGGATGGCAGGTGGGCCGTGCGCGTGCGCGCCGAGAGCGGCTACGCGCCGAGGGCGTTCCCGACGACGGCGCGCGCCTCCTCCTGGACCTGCGCCAGGTGCTCCTCGCCCTTGAACGACTCGGCGTAGATCTTGTAGACGTCCTCGGTGCCGGACGGCCGCGCGGCGAACCACGCGTTCTCGGTGGTCACCTTGAGGCCGCCGATCGCCTCGCCGTTGCCGGGGGCGTCGACGAGTCGGGCCGTGATCGGCTCGCCCGCGAGCGACGTGGCGGCGACGTCGTCGGGGGAGAGCTTCTTCAGGCGGTCCTTCTGGTCCGGGGTCGCGGGCGCGTCGATGCGGGCGTAGGCGCTCGCGCCGAACCGCTCGACGAGACCGGCGTGCCGCGCGCTCGGCGAGGTCCCGGTGACGGCCGTGATCTCCGAGGCGAGCAGGGCGAGGAGGATGCCGTCCTTGTCCGTGGTCCACACGGTCCCGTCGGTGCGCAGGAACGAGGCGCCCGCGGACTCCTCGCCGCCGAACCCGACCGTGCCGTCGAGCAGGCCCGGCACGAAGTGCTTGAACCCGACCGGCACCTCGATGAGCCGGCGGCCGAGCGAGTCCGCCACGCGGTCGATGAGCGACGAGGACACGAGGGTCTTGCCGATGGCGGCCTCGGGGCGCCAGTCCGGTCGGTGCGCGAACAGGTAGTCGATCGCCACGGCGAGGAAGTGGTTGGGGTTCATCAGCCCGCCGTCGGGGGTGACGATGCCGTGCCGGTCGGCGTCGGCGTCGTTCCCGGTGGCGATGTCGTAGGGGGCCGCCTGGCCGTCCGTGGCCGACATGATCTCGCGCAGGGACGCCATCGCCGACGGCGACGAGCAGTCCATCCGGATCTTGCCGTCCCAGTCGAGCGTCATGAACCGCCAGGTCGGGTCGACCTCCGGGTTGACCACCGTGAGGTCGAGGCCGTACCGCTCGCCGATCTCGCCCCAGTACGCCACCGCGGCGCCGCCGAGCGGGTCCGCGCCGATCCGCACGCCGGCGGAGCGGATCGCGTCGAGGTCGAGGACGTTGGACAGGTCGTCGACGTAGGCGGACATGAAGTCGTGCGTGCGGGTCGACTCGAGCGCGAGCGCCTTGTCCACCGGCATCCGCTCCACCTGCCCGACGCCTGACGCCAGCAGCTCGTTCGCCCGCGCCGCGATCGCGGAGGTGGCCGCCGAGTCAGCCGGTCCGCCGTGGGGCGGGTTGTACTTGAAGCCGCCGTCGCGGGGCGGGTTGTGGCTCGGCGTGATGACGATGCCGTCCGCGAGACCGGGGCCGTCGAGGCGGAGGCCGCCCGTGGTGCCGGCGCCGTTCGCCCTCAGGATCGCGTGCGAGAGGGCCGGGGTCGGGGTGTAGCCGTCGCGGGCGTCGACGCGGAGCTCGACGCCGGCCGCGCCGAGGACCTCGACCGCCGTGGTCCACGCCGGGTCCGACAGCGCGTGCGTGTCCTTGGCCAGGTAGAGCGGGCCGTCGACGCCGGCTCCGCGGCGGTGCTCGACGATCGCCTGCGTGATCGCGACGATGTGCGCCTCGTTGAACGCCGTGTCGAGGCTCGAGCCGCGGTGGCCCGACGTCCCGAACACCACGCGCTGGGCGGGGTCCTCGGGATTCGGGGTGCGGTCGTAGTAGGCGCCGCGGACCTCGTCGACGTCGATGAGGTCGGAGGGCTGGGCGGCTGTGCCGGCGCGCGGGTCCATGAGGTGATCCTGCCAGCAGCCGCGCCGATGTTCGAGGGGGGAACGCGCCCGACGACGAACTTCCGGCGGAGCCGCCGCGTTGCCCGTGACGCCGGCTCCCCTTTCCTGGTCGAGAGTGCGGCTCAGCGGTCGAGCGTTGCGGTGGGAGTGGTCGCGAGTGCGGGTCAGCGGTCGAGCGTTGCTGTGGCAGTGGTCGAGAGTGCGGCTCAGTCGTGGGACGCGGGTCGTCGTCGAGGCGGTCCTGTCACCGCCCCGGCGACCTATCGCCGCCCCCAGTGGTTGTGTGTCGAGACAGGTACTGATCGCCGACCCCAGTCGTTGTGTGCCGACCCAGTCGACGGCGTGGGTGGGGTCGGCAGGTAGTTACTTGGCTCAGTGCACAGCTACATGGGTCGGCGCACAACTACCTGGGTCGGCGGGAACTGTCGGTCTCGGCGTGGGGGAGCGGTGCCGATGGGCAGCCGGCCCGGCGCCTGTCACTATCTGTCGGTGACCGACCCCTATGCGAACGGCCCTGCCGCCGGGCCGAACAGCTACTCCCCGGTGCCCGGCGGTGCTGTGCCCGGGCCGAACAGTTATTCCCCGGTACCCGGCGGTGCTGTGCCGGGGCCGAGCAACCAGGTCCCCCGGCCGAACGGCTACGTCCCAGGTGCGAGCGGCAACGCCTTCGCAGCCGGCCCGGGCATCAACGCCTACGGCCGACCCGACCACGGCAACCCGTACGCTGCGCCGCCGCACGGCGCGAACGACCGCGTGCGCCGCCCCGGTTGGATCACGGCCTCGGCGATCATCGTGTGGTTCTTCGCCCCGTGGACGCTGCTCGCCGGACTGTTCGCCATGTTCTTCGGGGGGATCACCCAGATGTGGGGCGCGGCCGACGGCACCGTGCCGGGTGACCTGCAGCCGGGCGCCGCGCTGACGCTGATCGGGCTCGGGATCGTCGTCGTGTCGGTCCTCGCGATCGTGCTCGGGGTGCAGCTGTGGCAGGGCAAGCAGGTCGGTCGGATCGGGCTCACCGTGATCGTGGCGGGGGCGTTGGTCTGGCTCGTCGTGCACACGTGGGGTGGCGAGGGCAGCCCGTGGCTGGGTGTGGTGCTGGGGGTGTTCGTCGTCGTCGCGATGTGGCTGCCGGCCAGCACCCGATACGTCCGCGAGCGCACGGCCCGACGCCGCTGATCCGATCGAGCTCGACCGATACGCACGGGGGAGGACTACCCGACGGTCGCTCGTCACACTTAGGTTCTCGCACCGCTGAGACTGCAACAATCGAGGCATGTCGAACAGCTACGGGCAGGACGGGTGGGGCCAGACCCCGCAGCAGGGCGACCCCTCCTGGGGCCAGAGCCAGCAGGGCGGGTACGGCGCGCAGACCCCGTACGGGCAGAGCCCCGCTGACCCGGGTGTTCCGGCGGCCCCGCAGTACGGCGCGTACGCCGACCCGGGACAGCAGGGCCAGCCGCAGTACGGCGCGTACGCCGACCCGGGGCAGCAGGGCCAGCCGCAGTACGGCGCCTACGCCCCGCATGGGCAGAACGCCCAGTTCGGCCAGCCGCAGTACGGCCAGCAGGGTGGCGCTCAGTACGGCCAGCAGGCCGGTCTCCCGACCTACCCCAACCAGGACGACAACCCCTTCGCCGCGCCGCCGGCCTACGGCATGGGCGGCCACGGCAGGCCCGTCGAGCGGCCCGGCATGCTCAAGGCCGCCTGCATCATCCTGTGGGTCATCTCGGGCCTGGCTCTCCTGGGCGGGTTCGCCTACCTCGCGCTGGACCCGTCCGACGTTGCTCCCGCGGGCACCTACATCCGGGAGGACGACCTGCGGGCCATCGGCGTCGGGGTCCTGATCGGGGCGGTGCTCTACGCCTTCCTCACGGTGCTCGTGTGGCGCGGGAGCAACGTGGGGCGGATCATCCTCACCGTGCTGCTCGGCTTGTCGACCCTGGGGGCGCTCGCGAACATCGCCAACGGCGCGGCGGCCGGGGTCGTGACCCTCCTCCTCGTCGTCCTCGTCCTTGTCTTCCTGTGGCAGAAGACCAGCAGCGAGTACATCGCCTACCGGAAGAGCACCAAGGTCTGAGGTCTGTCGTCGTCGGGCCCCTGCGCGAGCCCCGGCGCCACCCCACCCCACTGGACGGACGGCCCGCCGCCAGGGAGGCTGGAGCCATGCCCATCCCCGACGCACCTGCCGACGTGACCATCGCCGACCTCCCCGGCGAGACCATCCCCGAGGGATACACGCTCCTCGACGTCCGTGAGGACGACGAGTGGGAGGCCGGCCACGCCCCCGGCGCCGTCCACATCCCGCTCGGCGAGCTGACCGAGCGCGCCGACGAGCTCGGTGACGCCGACCTGCTCGTCATCTGCCGCACCGGCGGCCGATCCGCCCGCGCCGCGCAGTGGCTCAACCAGTCCGGGTACGACGCCTGGAACGTCGACGGCGGGATGGCCGGCTGGGCCGCCGCCGGCCGCGAGATCGTCTCCTCCGACGGATCCGTGCCCGAGATCATGTGACCGACCGCCGCGGCCCGGGCGCTCCCGGCGCCCCCAGGGCCGCGGCGCAACTAGGCTTGCGCGTCATGGGTAAGGCATCGAGGCGCCGCGCGCGCCAGCAGGAGCGTCCGACGCGGGTGCGCCCGCCGAAGGTGGAGTACGTCGAGCGTCCCTTCGAGGGGCTCGCGGCGGAGACCGACCTCGTAGCCATGCGCGAGATCGTCCCGGCGGCGACGATCCCCGTCCGCACCACGGCCGAGCACGGCGGCGCGGACGTCCTCATCGCCAGCCTGCTGCCGGACCTCGCCCCGGCGCTGCGTCGCGAGGACGGCACGATCCTCGTCGGCATGCAGACGGCGAGCAGCTCCGGCGACGCGTCCCGCGACGTCGCCCACGCGCTCCTGCGCGCCCTCGAGCTCGAGCCCGGCCAGCCGCTGCCTGTCGGCGCGCTGCCCGAGCCCGGCCCGCGCCTGCAGGACATCCTCGACCCCGCGGTCGAGCCGACCATCGACGTCCACGCCGACTTCGGCTACTGGGTCTCCGCCGACCAGCAGGACGAGGCCGAGGTGGCCCAGGCCGTCAAGGACAGCGCCGACCAGATCGTCCCCACGGTCCGCATCGACTCCGCCGGCTCCGCCTACTGGTGCCGGATGGGCCGCGAGTTCGTCCGCTGGGTCCGCCCCGAGGACCCCGAGACCGTGTTCGACGCCCTCGCCCGCCTGCACGCCGCGCGCGAGTCCGCCATCGAGGAGGGCACCCGGTTCGTCGGCGCCTTCCGCACGTGCGGACTGCTCGTCCCGGTCTGGGAGCTCGCGCCGGGCACCGAGGCCGACGACGTCGAGGGCCCCCTCGGCGAGCTCGGCGCGCGCCTCGACGCCGCCCTCGCGGTCACCGAGCCCCTGACCGCCGACGAGCGTCGCGCCCGCGCCGGACTCGTCAGCCGCCAGGTCTCCCTCCGATAGGTCGCCCTCCGGCAGGTCTCGGTTCGTCAGATCTCCCTTCGCCAGGTCTCCCTCCGTCAGGTCTCGCGACGCCGGCACCGCGCGCCACGCCGGGTCCCACGAACGCGGACAGGTGGGTCGCCCCGCGCCAACCTGGTTAGGGTGGGACTGTGGCGCAGGACTCCAGGCGGGTGGCGGTGGTCGTCCCGGCCAAGGACGAGGGCACGCACATCGCTGCGACCATCCGGGCCTGCCGGGCGATCCCGCACGTCGACCTCGTCCTTGTCGTGGACGACGGCTCGACCGACGACACCCAGCACGTGGCCCGCGCGGCCGGTGCCGTCGTGGTCCGCCACTCGGTCAACCGGGGCAAGGCGTCCGCGATGGAGACCGGCGCGTCCGTCGTCTCGATGCGCGACCTGCCCGACGCCCCGCCGCGCGCGCTCCTGTTCGTCGACGCGGACCTCCAGGACTCCGCCGTCGGGCTCGCCCCGCTCGTCGAGGCCGTGCTCGCCGGGGACACGGACCTCGCGATCGCCGTCCTCCCGCCGCAGAAGGGCTCCGGCGGCCGCGGCCGCGTGGTGCGCATGGCCCGCGCCGCGATCGAGTCCGCCACCGGGTTCGTCAGCGCGCAGCCCCTGTCCGGCCAGCGCTGCCTCACGCGGCGCGCCTACGAGAGCGTGCTGCCGCTCGCGCGCGGGTGGGGTGTCGAGGTCGGCATGACGATCGACCTCCTCGTCGCCGGCCTCACCGTCCAGGAGATCCCCTGCGACGTCAGCCACCGCGCCACGGGCCGTGACATGGCCGGCCGGATGCATCGCGCGCGCCAGTACCGCGACGTGGCCATGGCGGTCGCCGGACGCGCCTCCCGCCGCCACAACGTGCCGATGAGCCGCCGCGGCCCCGAGGCCGACGACCAGCAGCCCGGCGAGCCCTACCGCGCCTGGGCGCCGCGCAGGCCGGAGGACGGCGACACCCCGTCCGACGACGATACCCCCGCCGGGGACCCCACGGTCGACGGGGCCGCCCCGGCCGAGCCGCAGGGCCAGCCGACGGCGGAGACCCCCGCGACCCCTGATCCCCCGCGCTCGGCAGACTCGCCGGCGTGATGCGCGCCCGACCCGCCGTCGTGAGTCGGGTCCGTCCCGACGGCGTGACCCGCCCGCGCACCACCTCCAGGTAGGGGAGGCGCGTGGAGGCCATCGCCCTCGCGACCGCGATCGGCGTGGTCGTCGGCGTCGTCGTCGGCACGCTCGGCGCCGGCGGCGGCGTGCTCACGGTCCCCGCGCTCGTCTACCTGCTCGGCATGACCCCGCACGCGGCGGCGACGGCCTCGCTCGTCATCGTCGGCGTCACCTCGCTCGTCACGCTCGTGCCGCACGCCCGTCGGGGCAACGTCCGGCTGCGCGGCGGCCTCGTCTTCGGCGCGGTGGGCGCGGTGGCCTCGGCCGGAGGGGCGTGGCTCGCCCACCTGGTCGACGGCCCCGCCCTCATGGCCGCGTTCTCCGTGCTCCTCCTCGGCGTCGCCGTGCTCATGGCCAGGCGCGCGTCCGCGGACCGACGCGACGCCCGCGAGGCGGAGCTGAGGGCACTCGCGGACGCCGGCGAGAACGAGAACGAGATGCCCGACGACGACGCCGCCACCGGTGCGCCGCCGGAGCTGCCACCGGCGGATCCCGCTCCCGCGGGACGGCGGTGGCGCGATGCCCTCCGCCTCTTCGAGCTCGCGGCGGTGGTCGGGCTGCTCACGGGGTTGTTCGGCGTCGGGGGAGGTTTTGCGGCGGTCCCCGCGCTCGTGCTCGCGCTCGGCTACCCGATGCGCGCGGCCGTGGGCACCTCGCTGCTCGTCATCACGATCAACTCCGCGGCGGGGCTGCTCGCCCGCGTGCCGCAGGGCATCGACCTCGACGTGCCCGTCGTCCTCGCCTTCGCGCTGGCCTCGACGCTCGCCGGCCAGCTCGGTGCCCGACTCTCGACCCGCACGCCGCCGGCCACGCTGACGACCGTCTTCGCCGTGCTCCTCGTGGTGGTCTCGGTGCTCACGGCGTCGCAGGCGCTGCCGGACCTGTTCGTCGGCTGACCTGGTCGGCCTGCTCGTCCGCCTCGTGCAGGGGCCCGTGGCGGGGGCGCTCGAGCAGCCACGACGCGAGCAGCGCGAGGGTGAGCGGAACGGCGAGCGCCACGCCGAGGGCCGGGATGACGATCCCCGAGTCGTTGACGGCGAACCCGATGATCCACAGGATCAGCAGGGCGACCGCCGCGGGCCGCAGGACCTGGGCGGCCTCGGGGAGGGCGAGCGTCGCCGTCGCACCCGGCGAGGAGGTGTTCGCCGCGTCGTTCGCCGTCGTGCCGTTCGTCGTCGTGCCGGTCTCCGGGCGGCGGACGAGCCAGCCGTAGTCCGAGGTGGCGGCGGTATACGGACGGCGCAGCGGCCGGGCCACGAGGACGACGACGACGATCGCGCCGACCGCCGCGAGCACCGTGAGCGGGGAGGACACGAGGATCTCGAGGTTGCGGCCGAGCTTGCGCCAGATGACATCGAACGCGCCGCCGTCGAGGACCGTGCCGACGAATCGGCCGAGGTGGGTGCGCTCGTCGGGCGGGCGGAGCCAGTCGGCCAGCGAGACGGCCGCGACCACGGCGACCGTGACGGCACCGATGAGCAGCACGCGCGGCCACGTCACGCGGACCCCCGCCACGAGCAGGGCGAGCACGACGAACGCGGGGATCATCGCTGGGGGCCCGCCGAAGTCGGCGCCGAACGCGGGCCAGCCGTCGATGGCCGTGGCCACCGCGCCGATGGCGAGCGCTGCCGCGGCGGCCGCACGCCCCCGCCCGCGGGCGACGAGGGCCTGCGCCGCGGTCGCCGCGAGCAGCAGGGACGCCGTGGCGAACAGCGCGAAGTAGTGGTTCGACATCCCGAAGTACCGGGCGCCGATCTGGGGCTGCGTGCCGAGCACGGACCCGAGGAAGAGGTGGGAGCCGAGCATGACGTCGGCGGCGATGACGACCGCCGTCACGCCGGAGACCACCGCGGTGGGGCCGACCAGCGAGTGCCGCCACGGCCCGCCGACGGCGACGAGGGCCAGCAACAGCGCCCCGGCGACGGTGACGCCGGCGAGCGCGAGGCCGGCCGGCTCGAACCGCCACCACGGCAGCAGCGAGGACGCGATGAGCGCCACCGGCAGGGAGGCGACGACGAGGGCCGCCGCGCGCAGCACCCGCAGGACCCGGTGGCGCGCCCGCTCGGTGCCGCCGAGCGCGGCGAGGACGCGCCGGTTGAGGCCCACGAGCGCCGCCGCGCCGAGCCCGATGTTGAGCCCGACCAGCCACAGGACGGCCGGCGAGACGAGCGGGGCCACGGCGAGCGCCCGCACGCCGACGTCGCGCAGGCCCGCCGCGCGGTCCGCCGGGTCGTCGTCGCCGGGCCGGGTGACGAGCGCGGAGCCCACGAGCCCGGTCGGCTGGTCGACGTCGAGCAGGGAGAGCACGGTGGGCAGGAGGTCGGGCGCCTGGACCATGCCGTCCGTGCGGGTGGCCGGGGAGGTGGCGAGCCCGGAGCCCTCGCCCGCGCCGGTGAGCGCGAGCGCCTGGAGGGTCGAGGTGCGGGTGCCGTCGTAGAGGGAGGTGAGCAGGATCGTCGGCTCGCTGCCGGTCTCGGCCAGGGCGTCGACGACGGCGCCGACCCGGGCGTCGAGCTCGGCGGGCGTGCGGGCGCCGGGGGGCTGCTCCCCCGGGGATTCCTCGCCCGGTGCGGCCTCGTCCGGTGCCTCCTCGCCGTCCGGGGCGCGTCCGGTGGCGTCCGCCGGGTCGAGGTCGACGACGACAAGGTCCGCTCCGTCCTCGATCGCGGAGGCGGTCAGCGCCCCGAGCTCGGCGTCGTCGTCCGTGGTGGGGCGTGCGTCGGCGACCGTGCCGTCCGGCTCGGCGAGCGCGACCGCGGCGCCGCCGCCGATCGCCACCGCGCTGCGACCCGCCTCGGCGAGCGACCCGCCGAGGGTGCCGGGCACGGCGTCGAACCGGTCGGTACGGGCGCCCTCGACGTACTCCGACCAGCCGGGGACCTGCCACTCGCCGCCGGTCTCGGTGCCGGTCTCGGTGCCGACGGGCGCGGGTGGGAGGCAGTCGCCGCCGTCGCGCTCGCCGGCCGCCCGCTGACCCGCCGAGAGGGCGAGCCAGCCGTCGGTGCGGCACGTGGTCGAGCCGACGGAGCGGACGACGAGGTTGGCGGAGTACCCCTCGGCTGCCAGCTCCGCGATCCGGGGCGTCTCTCCGTCGTCGATGTCCTCCCAGGTCAGACCGCCGGTGCCGAGGACGACGACGGGGGTGTCGTCGTCGGACGTGTCTGCAGGGGTGGACCCGTTCGCGAGGAGCGGGAGGATGAACGGGCTGATCATCGCGATGAGCACGAGCACGCCGAGGACCAGCACGACCCTGCGCCGGCGGTCGTCGCGCCTCACGCGAGGACCCGGATCGGGCGGTGCGGGCCGAGATTCATGCGTCCGAGGGTACGTCGCGGGCGGTGGCGGGCCGGGGGCGGGTCGGTGCGGGACCGGTCACGGCCCCGCGTGGTTAGGCTCGGCCGGTGCGCTACACCTACCTGGGCCCCGCGGGCACGTTCACCGATGCCGCGCTGCGGCAGATCCTCGACGACGACGCCGACGTGGCCGAGCCGAGCACCGACGTCCCCGGGGCGCTTGCCGGCGTGCGCGAGGGGCGGTTCGACCGGGCCGTCGTCCCGATCGAGAACTCGGTCGAGGGCGGGGTCAACGCCACGATCGACTCGCTCGTGGCCGGCGACGAGCCCCTCGTGGTGGTCGCCGAGATGCTCGTGCCCATCGAGTTCGAGCTCGTCGCGCGGCCCGGCACCGAGCTGGCCGACGTCCGCCGCATCGCCACCCATCCGCACGCGTGGGCGCAGTGCCGCGGCTGGGTCGCCGAGCACCTGCCGGGCGCGGTCCACGTCCCCGCGACCTCGACCGCCGCGGCCGCGGACATCCTCGCCGGCGAGGGTGATCCCGGGTTCGACGCCGGGATCGTCTCCCCGCTGGCCGGCGCCCGGTACGAGCTCCCGGTACTCGCCCACGACGTCGGCGACAACCGCCGCGCCGTCACCCGCTTCATCGCGGTCTCCCGGCTCGTGCCGCCGCCCCCGCCGACCGGCGCCGACAAGACGACGCTGCTCGTCCACCTGCCCGACGACGAGGCCGGCGCCCTGCTGACGATGCTCGAGCAGTTCGCGGCCCGCGGGGTCAACCTCTCCCGCATCGAGTCGCGGCCGATCCGGGACGCCATCGGCCGGTACGCCTTCTCGATCGACGCCGAGGGGCACGTGGCGGACGAGCGCGTCAAGGCCGCCCTCCTCGGGCTCAGGCGGGTGTGCCCGTTCGTCCGGTTCCTCGGCTCCTACCCGCGCGCCGACCAGCGCAGGCCGGTGCTCGCCCGCGGCACCTCCGACCAGGAGTTCCACGAAGCCCGCGCCTGGGTGACGGCGCTCGCCGACGGAAGCGCGTACTGACCCCGCCTCCCCTTCCTGGCGAGTGAGCGGGCTCCTGCCCGGCGAGTGAGCGGGCTTCTGCCCGGTCCGACCAACCGCAATCTCGACGGCTACCAACCGCAATCTCGACGAGCTGGTCCTCAGTCGTCGGTGGATGCGTCCGACATGGCGTCGACGAGCTGGGCCGCCAGCTGCCCGTAGTGCTGCGACAAGGTGCTGCCGGGCGTCCAGATCTCGAAGGGGCGCTTCCGGGTGGCGGGCTCACCGTGCTCGGCCGGCACCACCGGGACGTACGGGCTGAGCACGAGGGGCGACCACGCCTTGTCCGTCGGAACCTCCGCGAGCTCGGGCTCCTCGGTCGACGACGCATTCTCAGCCGCCCCGCCCGCCGGGTCGCCGACCACCACGCCGCGGAGCCGGACGAGATCGGACCGGTTGCCGCCCTCGTCGTGGATGAGCCGGCGGTAGGCCTCGACGCTCGCCACGATGTTCGACACCTCGGCGAGGTCCTTCGGCGACCGGGTGGTGGTGACGACGAGGTCGGACGCGGCGTTGAGGGCCGTCACCAGGCGGGCGCCCGAGCGGATCCGACCGCAGTCGATGACGACGAGGTCGTAGTCGTCGGCGGTGGTCAGCGCGTGGTGGAGCTGCGGACCCGCGCCGGCGCGCGGCTCACGGGCCGGGCCGGACGACGCCGGGACGAGCCGGAGCCGCTCGTGGTCCGTGGTGGGGACGGCGAGGGACCGGGCCCACCCGAGGGGGTAGTCGTCGTCGAGGATCGCGCCCACGTCCTGGCCCTCCTCCCAGGGCTCGGCCTGCAGCCAGCGGGTGGCCTCGCCGTCGGGGGAGAGGTCGACGAGCAGGACCTCCATGTCGGCGCGTGCGGACTCGAGCGCGAGCGCCACCGCCGTCGTCGTGCCGAAAGCGGTCGTGCCCGCGTGAGACAGCGCGAGCACCTGGCGGTCGGGGCCGGAGGTCGAGGTCATGACTGCACGCTATCGACCGGGCGTCCGGGGCGCGTCAGCCCTCGGGGCACACCTGCTCGGTCGCGAGTCGGACGTCCGCTCACTGGCCGGGAGGACGTCTGCTCACTCGCCGGGCGGGAGGCGCAGGTGCGGGTGCTAGCCTCCAGGAATGCCGCACATTCGGATCCGCACCGTCGCCGACCTGCTCGGAGTCTCCGACGACACCGTCCGCCGCTGGGTCGACCAGGGGCGGCTCGAGGCGGGTGGCGACGGCGGCCGGCTCTCCGTCGACGGCGCCTCCGTCGCCGCGCTCGCCCAGGAGCTCGCGAGCGAGAAGCACGTCGACTCCCTCGACGACGGCATCGAGCGTCGCTCGTCGCGCAACCACCTCACGGGCATCGTCACGCGCATCGTCTCCGACACCGTGATGAGCCAGGTCGAGCTCCAGTGCGGCGCCTACCGCGTGGTCTCGCTCATCTCGACCGAGGCCGTCGAGCAGCTCGGCCTCGAGGTGGGCTCCCCGGCGACCGCCGTCATCAAGGCGACCAACGTCTCGATCGAGGGCACCGGGACCTGACCGAGCCCGTCGCCGGGCGGTCGGTGAGCGACCTCGGCGTGGGCGGGCGGTCCCCGGGATCAGTCCTCGAGCTTCTCCGGGTGGCGCTCCGCCGGCTCGCCGGGCACGTGCTCGCCGGTACGGGCCTGGAGCCGGTCGGGAGGCACGGGGTAGCGCATCTGCAGCGCCCCCTTCTCGACCCGGACCTCGACGGCGCCGGACGTGCTCAGCAGGTCGCCGTCGAGCTGGACGTGGGCCGCGTCCTCGGCCACGACGCGCACGCGCCGCGCCGGCTTGAACAGCAGCTCGCTGCCCGGGAGCTCGCCGGTACGGCGCCGGCCGGCGCGCTGGGCGAGAACGGAGATCCCGAGGTTGGCCCAGCCCACGATCCCGAAGCGCGTGTCGACGGTGACGACCTCGAGCACGCCGTCGTCGAACCGTGAGTCGGGGGACAGGACGAGGTTGCCGGGCAGCAGGCCGCAGTTGGCGAGCATGACGGTGCGGATCTTGAGGTGCTCGGGCTCGGCGTCGTCGACCGCCACCGAGACCTTGAGGCGCGACTTGACCATGTTCTTCACGCCGCCCACGAAGTAGGCGACCCAGCCGATCCGCGACTTCAGGTCGTCGTCGGTCTCATGGACCATGTCGGCGTCGAAGCCGAGCCCGGCGATGACGGTGAACGCGTGCCACCCGTCGCGGCCGGCGCCGGACTCCTCGACGAGGATCCCGTCCTCGTCCTGCGGCACCTCACCCTGGTCACGGACACGGAGCCATCCGACGTCGACCGGACCCGTCGGCTCGGTGGTCGCGATCCGGACGAGCTCGTCGGTGCGCTCGAGCGGCAGGCCGAGGTTGCGGGCGAGCAGGTTGCCGGTGCCCAGCGGGATGACGCCCATCGGGGTGCCGGTCCCGGCGAGGACCTCCGCCACGGCGCGCACCGTCCCGTCGCCACCCGCGGCGACCACCGTGCTGGCCCCGGCGCGCAGAGCCTTCTCGGCCTGGCCGCGACCCGGGTCGTCGGCGGTCGTCTCGAACCACAGCGGCTCCTGGCGGCCCTCGCGGACGGCGGCGGCCCGGAAGAGGGTGCGCAGCTCGTCGACGTCGACGTTCTTCGACGGGTTGACGACCACGGCGACCGGCGGGGGAGCGGGCCGGGCCGCCTCCTCGGCGGCCCTCGCGGCGGCCTCCTTCCGGGCCGCGCGCTCCTCCTCGAGCACGCGTGCCGCCTCGGCGTTCGCGGCGGCCGACTCACGCTCGAGCTGGCCCCGCCTGCGGGCGACGGAGATCGTGACGAGAAGGACGGGCAGCGCGATCACGATCGCGACGACGAGGACGATCAACCATTCCGTGGGCACGCCTCACGGTAGCCCGGGCCGCGCCGACGCCGCGCGCCACGGCTGGTGACGCGCGGCGTCGTGGACCGCGGCGGGAAGGAGGGGCGGGCGTCAGGCGATGCGGACGGCGGTGCCCGAGGCGGTCACCATCATCATTCCCTGGCCGACCGACTCGTAGTCGATGTCGACGCCGACGACCCCGTTGGCACCGAGCTCGATCGCCCGCTGCACCATCTCGCCGAGCGCGGACTCACGGGCGCCGCCGATCTCGCGCTCGTAGCCCTCGGAGCGACCGCCCACGAGGTTGCGGAAGCCCGCACCGATGTCCTTGAACATGTTGATGCCGACGACCGTCTCGCCGGCGACGACGCGGAGGTACTCGGCGATGTTCGCGTTCTGGATGGTGGACGTGGTGGTGACGATCATGGGGGCACCCCTCGGGTCTGGGTCGGGCGGTTGACAGGTGGGCCGTACGCGGTCCGGCGCACATCCTGGCACCACCGGGGGCACGCGGGGGCGAGAACGGACGGGGACCGGTTCCCCCGGCGGCATAGGCTCAGGTCATGATCGATGTGCGTGCCCTGCGCGAGGACCCCCAGCCCGCGCGCGACAGCCAGGTGGCCCGGGGTGCCGACCCCGCCCTCGTCGACCGGATCCTCGAGGCGGACGCGCGGCGCCGCACCGCCCTCGGCGAGTTCGAGTCGCTGCGGGCCGGGCACAAGGAGTTCTCCCGGAGCGTCGGCAAGGCCTCGCCCGAGGAGCGGCCCGCGATCCTCGCGCGCGCCAAGGAGATGGCCGGCGAGGTGAGCGCGGCGCAGGAGCGGGCCGACGCCGCCGGGGCCGAGGCCGACGAGCTCCTGTGGCAGATGCCCAACATCATCGCCCCGGGCATCCCCGCGGGCGGCGAGGACGACTACGAGGTGCTCGAGCACGTGGGCACCCCCCGCGACCTTGCCGCAGAGGGCGTCACAGTGCGCGACCACCTCGACATCGCGGAGTCGCTGCGCGCGATCGACATGAAGCGCGGCACCAAGGTCTCCGGCGCGCGGTTCTACTACCTCACCGGCATCGGCGCCCGCCTCGAGCTCGCCCTGCTCATGCGCGCGGCGGACCGGGCGGAGGCCGCCGGCTTCACGCTCATGACGACGCCGACCCTCGTGGGCCCCCAGATCATGGCCGGCACCGGCTTCCTCGGCGCCCATGCGGACGAGATCTACCACCTCCCGGCGGACGACCTGTACCTCACCGGCACGTCCGAGGTGGCGCTCGCCGGCTACCACGCCGACGAGATCGTCGACGTCAGCGGCGGCCCGCTGCGCTACGCCGGCTGGTCGACCTGCTACCGCCGCGAGGCCGGCTCGTACGGCAAGGACACCCGCGGCATCATCCGGGTCCACCAGTTCAACAAGCTCGAGATGTTCTCCTACGTCCACGCCGAGGACGCGGCCGACGAGCACGCCGCGCTGCTCGAGCTCGAGCGGGAGATGCTCGACGCCGTCGAGCTGCCCTACCGGATCATCGACACCGCCGCCGGCGACCTCGGATCCTCGGCCGCGCGCAAGTTCGACTGCGAGGCGTGGCTGCCCAGCCAGGAGCGCTGGATGGAGGTCACGTCCACCTCGAACTGCACGACCTTCCAGGCCCGCCGCCTCGGCACGCGCGAGCGCACCGAGAAGGGCACGACCCCGGTCGCGACCCTCAACGGGACGCTCGCCACCACGCGGTGGATCGTCGCGCTCCTCGAGAACCACCAGCAGGCCGACGGCTCGGTCCACGTGCCCGAGGCGCTACGGCCCTACCTCGGCGGCCGCGAGGTCCTCGCCCCGGTGGCCGCGTGACGCGGCACGAGGACGAGGCCCTCGTCGCCACCCCCGCCGGGGACCAGGCGATCCTCGACGCCCAGACGGACCTGCCCCCCGAGGCCGACCAGCCGGTCCACGCGCGGGACCACGGCGGGAACGTGCCCGACGACGACGGGGCCGCGCCGTCGGTCGACCCGTCTGCCGAGGGGCGGGCGACCGTTGCCGACGCCGACGCCGACGCCGACGCCGACGCCGACGCCGACGCCGACGCCGACGCCGACGCCGACCCGGACCTCGGGCCCGCCGGGGCCGACGTCGTCGACGACGAGGCGGACGCCGCCGTCGTCGAGGGTGACGAGGCCGAGGTCGACGGGGCGGAGGTCGAGGCCGAGGCGGACGTCGAGCTCTGGGACGACGGGGAGCCCGACGACGAGACGGATGGTCGGCGGAACGTGCGGCGCACGGCCCCCGCCGTCGGGCTCGCGCTCACCCGGGCCGCCTCGTGGGCGCGCAACGTCGTGCGGCGCCGCCCGCGGACCCACCCGCTCGTCGAGGCCGTCGCCGCGCTGCCGGAGGCGGGGCCGGACCTGCTCGTGGCGCTCGACATCGACGGGACGATCCTCCACCACGACACGACGCTGTCGCCGCGGGTGGCCGAGTCCGTCGCCGCGCTGCGCGACACGGGTGCCCACGTCATGCTCGCGACCGGCCGCTCGGTGTTCGCCACCGTGCCCGTGGCCCGCCAGCTCGGCCTGACCAGCCGGTACGCGATCTCCTCCAACGGAGCCGTCACCGTGCGCCTGGACGAGGAGGCCGAGGGCGGGTTCGAGCTCGACCACGTCGTGACGTTCGACCCCGAGCCGGCGCTGCGCGCGCTGCACCAGGCGATCCCGGACGGGGTGTTCGCCGTCGAGGACGTGGGCACCGGGTTCCGGCTGTCCTCGCCGTTCCCGCCCGGCGAGCTCGGCGGCGAATGGGAGCTCGTCGACCTCGAGGACCTGTGCTCGCGGGAGGTCACCCGGCTCACCGTGCGGGCGGCGCACCTGGACGCGCACACCTTCCAGGAGGCGGTCCACTCGGCCGGAATGCAGTCGGTGACCTACGCGATCGGGTGGTCGTCCTGGGTCGACGTCGCGCCCGAGGGGATCTCCAAGGCGACCGCGCTCGAGCGTGTGCGGGACCTGCTCGGCGTGGACCGGGCGGCGACGGTCGGCGCCGGCGACGGCTCGAACGATGTCGAGATGCTGTCCTGGGCCGGGCTCGGCGTGGCGATGGGCGGGGCGCGGCCGGAGGTCAAGTCCTACGCCCGCACCGAGGTCGCCCCCGTCGAGGCGGACGGCCTGGCCGACCTCCTCGACCTGCTCGCCGCGCCCCGCTGACGTCCTAGGCGCCCCTCCGACGACGCCCTGGGCGCCCGTCCGACGACGCCCCCGGCCGGCCCCGACGGTGGCCCGGCCGACGCCGACGACGACGCCGCCCGTCCCCGCCTCGGCGTGACCCGTTCGAGACCTCGATCGTGGCGCTGTGGCGGGTCGCCCGGCCTACGCTGACCTCGTTCACGATGTGGAGAACGGTTGGCCGAGGAGGGCGAACGATGGCACGACTCATGACGCGACGACGCAGCATGACGGTGGTTGCGGGACTCACGGCGGCAGCGATGCTCGCCGCCTGCGGCGGCGGTGGTGACGACGAGTCCGACGACGGCGGCGACACCTCCGAGGAGGGCGGCTCCGACGGCGCCGCGGGCGGCGGCGAGGACGGCGGCGACGGCGGTGGCGAGGTCGAGCTGCCCGAGCTCGAGGGCTACGCGGAGCTCGACGGCGAGTCGATCGTCGTGGCCTCGGACTGGTCCGGCGCCGAGCAGGAGAACTTCGAGATCGTCATGGACGCCTTCGAGGAGGCCACCGGCGCCGAGGTCACCTACGAGTCCTACGGGAACAACGTGGCCACGACGATCGGCACGCGGGTCGAGGGCGGCAACCCCCCGAGCATCGCGCTCATCCCGCAGCCCGGCCTCATGGACCAGCTCGCGGCCGACGGCAGCATCGTGCCCCTGTCCGAGGACACCCTCGCGGCGGTCGAGGAGAACTACGCGGAGACGTGGATCGACCTCGGCTCGGTCGAGGGCGAGGTCTACGGCGTGTGGTTCAAGGCCGCCAACAAGTCGACCATCTGGTACAACACGCAGGTCTACGAGGACGCGGGCGCCGAGGTGCCCGAGACCTGGGAGGACTTCGTCTCCACCCTCCAGCTCGTCTCCGACTCCGGCGTGCCCGGCCTCTCGGTCGGCGCCGACGTCGGCTGGCCCCTGACCGACTGGTTCGAGAACGTCTACCTCCGCACGGCGGGGCCGGACATGTACGACCAGCTCGCCGACCACGAGATCCCGTGGACCGACCCCAGCGTCATCGAGGCGCTCGAGGCGCTCGCCGAGGTGTGGAGCAACGACGCGCTCCTGCTCGAGGGCGGTGGGCAGCGCTCGTTCCCGGACTCGGTGACGTCGGTGTTCTCCGACCCGCCCGAGGCCGGCACCGTGTTCGAGGGCGACTTCGTGGCCGGCAACATCGCCGACCAGACCGAGGCCGTCGTCGGTGAGGACGCCCTGTTCTACCCCTGGCCCACGATGAACGACTCCGCCCCGTCCGTCATGGGCGCCGGCAACGTCGCGGTCGCGTTCGACGACAACGAGGCCACCGCCGAGCTCATGCGCTACCTCGCCTCGCCCGAGGCGGCGAACATCTGGATCGAGCTGGGCGGCTTCACCTCGCCCAACCAGAACGCGGACCTCGAGCTGTACCCGGACGAGATCTCGCTCGAGATCGCCCAGCAGCTCGTCGACGCCGAGGTCTTCCGGTTCGACCTGTCCGACCTCGCGCCGTCGGCCTTCGGCGGCACCGAGGGCGAGGGCATGTGGCAGATCCTCATCGAGTTCTACGAGGACCCCTCCGACCCGGAGGCCACGGCCCAGGCTCTCGAGGACGCTGCGGCCGCCGCGTACGGCGACTGACGACGTGACCACGGCCGAGACCACCACGGCCGCACCGGGCGGGGGGCGCGGACGTCGCGCCCCCCGCTCGGGGACCAGCACGTGGGTGGTCCTCGTCATCCTGCTCGGTCCCGCGGTCCTGATCCTCGGGGCGCTCGTCGCCTACCCGATCGTCTTCTCGCTCGTCCGCGGCCTGTTCGACCAGTCCGGCGAGAACTTCGTCGGCCTCGGGAACTACGTCGACATGTTCACGGACGCCCAGACGTTCCGGGCCCTGCGCAACAACGCGATCTGGGTGCTCGTCGCGCCCGCGGTGTGCACGGTGCTCGGGCTGATCTTCGCCGTGCTCATGGAGCGGATCCGCTGGCAGACGGCCTTCAAGCTCATCATCTTCATGCCGATGGCGATCTCGATGCTCGCCGCCGGCGTCATCTTCCGGTCCGTCTTCCAGCAGAACCCGGACATCGGCCTCGCCAACGCGGTCATCGTCTCCGTGCAGGAGATGGTCGGCGCCGAGTCCACGAGCTACCCAGACGCGCGGCCGCGGCCCGAGGGTGCCGTCGAGCTCCAGGAGACCGGCGAGATGACGTCGACCGAGGAGGTCGCGGCCGGCTCCGTCGTCGAGATCCCGCTCGTCGGCATCGCCGAGGAGAGCAGGCCCGCCGACGCCGTCGACGCCGTGGAACCGCCCGCGGCCGGCGACGACCAGGTGACCGGCGCCGTGTGGTTCGACTTCATCGTGGGCGGCGGCGGCACGAACGGTGAGGTCGGGGACGGCAAGCCCGGCCTCGGCGGGATCGACGTGGTGCTCACCGACGCCTCCGGGGCCGAGGTCGCCACCGCGGTGACGCAGGACGACGGGACCTTCGTCGTCGAGGGGCTCGACCCGGGAGGCGAGTACACGCTCACGCTCCCGGCGAGCAGCTTCGCCCCCGGCGCCTCGGGCATCGACTGGCTCGGCCCGGGACTCATCACGCCGGTGACGATCCTCGCCTACGTGTGGATCTGGGCCGGGTTCGCCATGGTGATGATCGCGTCCGGCCTGTCCTCGGTCGACCGCTCCCTTCTCGAGGCCGCCCGGACCGACGGCGCCAACGAGTGGCAGGTCTTCCGGCGGATCACGGTGCCCCAGCTCGCGCCCGTGCTCATGGTCGTCATGGTCACGCTCGTCATCAACGTGCTGAAGATCTTCGACCTCGTCTACGTCATCCCGCCCGGGGTGTCGAAGCCGGCCGCCGACGTCATCGCCACCCGCATGTGGACCGTGTCGTTCGGCGGAGGCAACGACCAGGGCCTCGGCTCGGCGCTCGCGATCTTCCTCCTGCTGCTCGTGCTGCCGGCGATCCTCCTCAACATCCGCAACTTCCGACGAGGAGGTCAGGCATGACCGCCGTCGTCGGCACCACGCCGCCCGTGGACGACCCAGAGGCCGGCGGTCCCGGAGGGACGGGGGGACCCGGAGGCTCCGGCCCGGGCGCCACGCCCCGCGCCACCCCACCCGGCTCCCGCCCCGGCGGCGGCTCGAGGATCGCGCGGTTCCTCGGCCGCGGCGTCGTCAACGTCGTGCTCGTCGTCGTCGCGCTCGTGTGGCTCGTCCCGACGGTCGGACTGTTCTTCTCCTCGCTGCGCAGCTCGCAGGCCAACGCCCAGTCGGGCTGGTGGACGGGGTTCCTCGACCTCTCGCAGTTCTCGGTGGACAACTACCGGAACCTGCTCGAGGCGGACTGGATCATGTCCTCCCTGTGGAACACGGTGCTCATCGTGGTCCCGTCCACGCTGCTCGTCGTGGGCCTCGGCGCGATGGCCGGCTACGCGCTCGCCTGGGTGCGGTTCCCGGGGCGCGACTGGCTGCTCATCGTCATCATCGCGTTCATGGCGGTGCCGCTCCAGGTGGCGTTCATCCCGCTCGCGCGCCTGTTCGGGGACATCGGGATCTTCGGCTCGATCACGGCCGTCGTCCTGTTCCACACCGCGTTCGGCCTGCCGTTCGCCGTGTTCCTGCTGCGGAACTTCTTCATGCAGATCCCCGCGGAGATGCTCGAGGCCGCGCGCATCGACGGCGCGAGCGAGCTGCGGATCTTCGTCCGCATCGCCCTCCCGCTGGCGATGCCCTCGATCGCCTCGCTCGCGATCTTCCAGTTCCTGTGGTCGTGGAACGACATGCTCGTCGCCCTGCTGTTCTCCTCCCCGGAGAGCCAGCCGATCACGGTGGCGCTGCAGTCCCAGCTGCGGCAGTTCTCGTCGAACATGGACGTGCTCTCCGCGGGCGCGTTCCTCTCGATGATCGTCCCGCTCATCGTGTTCTTCGCGTTCCAGCGGTACTTCGTCAGCGCGCTGATGGCGGGATCGCAGAAGTAGGTGGGGGACCGCGCCCGTCCGCCCACGACCTACGATGGCGGGGTTCACCCGTCGCGGTGGGTCGAGGAAGGGCGGACGATGGCACGGAGCACGAGGCGAGGTCGGGGCGCGGCCCTCGGGGCGGCACTGGTCACGGTGGCGCTGCTCGCGGCCTGCGGCGGCGGGGCCGAGGACGAGAACGACGACGCCGACAGCTCCGCCGACCCCGGCTCCGCACCGGACGGCACGGCCCCCGACGGCGCCGAGGACCCGACGGCACCGCCCGAGTCCTCCTCGGAGGGCACCGCAGGGTCGCCCGAGACCCCCACCGACGGGGAGGCGGTGCCCGAGGAGGTCCTCGCCCCCGAGCTCGAGGGCTACGCCGACCTGTCCGGGCAGACCATCGAGATCGCCACCCGCTGGACCGGGAGCGAGCGCGACCGGTTCGACCAGGTGCTCGACGCGTTCGAGCAGGCCACCGGTGCCCGCGTCGACCAGCTGGGCCTCGGCGGCAACCCCGTCCTCGCCATCACCGAGAGCCTGGACAACGGCCGGCCCCCGAACGTCGCCGTCGTCGGGAGCCCCACGCTCGTCCGCTCGCTCGCGGAGGACGGCGCCATCGTCCCGTTGGCCGAGGAGGTCCGGGCGACCATCGAGGACAGCTACGCGCCGACCTGGACCGACCTCGGCTCGGTGGACGGGGACGTCTACGCCGTCTGGATGGAGGCGACCTCGAAGTCCCTGCTCTGGTACGACACGGCGGCCTACGCGGAGGCCGGCGTCGAGGAGCCCGCCACCTGGGACGACCTCCTCGCCGGGCTGCGCGAGCTCTCCGGCACCGATGTGGCGCCCGTGACCGTGGGCGTCGACTACGGCTGGCCGCTGACGGACTGGTTCGAGAACGCCTACCTGCGCCTCGCCGGGCCCGAGGCCTACGACCAGCTCGTCGACCGGGAGATCCCCTGGACGGACCCGAGCGTGGTCGAGACCCTCGAGGTCCTCGCCGAGGTGTGGGGCGACCCCGAGCTCGTGCTGTCCGGCGGCCTCGACCGCTCCTACCCGGACACGGTCGAGAACGTCTTCAGCGACGACCCGAGCGCCGCCACCCTCGTGGGCGGCGAGTACGTGGCCGGCTCGATCGAGGGACAGACCGACGCGGTGGTCGGCGAGGACGCGATGTTCTTCCCGTGGCCCGAGATGGACGGCTCGGCGCCGACCGTGGTGGGGGAGGCCGGCGGGGCCGTCGCGTTCGACTCGGAGCCCGGCACGGCCGAGCTCATGCGGTACCTCGCCTCGCCCGAGGCGGCGAACATCTGGATCGCCCTGGGCGGCACGACGTCACCGAACCAGCGGGCGGACCTCGACCTCTACGAGGACGACCTCTCGCGCGAGATCGCGCAGCAGATCGTCGGCGCCGAGGTCTTCCGCCTCGACCTGTCCGACCTCGTCCCGCCGGACTTCGGCGCGAGCCAGCTGGAGGGCCTGTGGCCCGTCCTCATCGACTTCTACGAGGACCCCTCCGACCCGGCTGCCACCGCCCAGGCGCTGGAGGACGCGGCCGCCGACGTCTACGGCGACTGAGCACACCCCGCACGACGACGAACCGCCGGGCCCGGTGCGGACCCGGATCGGAGCGCCCGGGGCGCGGCGTCGTCAGACGGTGAGCAGGATCTTCCCGAACGACCCGCCGGCGGCCATCGTCTCGTGGGCGCGGGCGGCCTCGGCGAGCGGGATCCGCTCGGCGACGACCGGGACCACCGTGCCGTCCTCGACCCACGGCCACACGCGCTCGCGGATGTCGTCGATGAGCGCGGCCTTCGACGCCCGGGAGCGGGTCCGCAGCTTGGCCGCGGTGATCGTGCCCGAGCGGGCGAGGAGGGCGCCCAGGTCGAGCGTGCCCTTCGCGCCGTCGAGGAGGCCGATGACCATGATCCGGCCGCGCTCGGCGAGCACCGAGACGTTGAGGGCGAGCCCGCCGGCCCCCAGGATGTCGAGGACGACGTCGACACCCCGGCCGTCGGTCGCGGCGAGGACCTGGTCGGCGACGTCGTCGGACGTGTGGTCGATCGCCACGTCGGCGCCGAGCTCGAGGCACCGGGCCGTGCGCTCCGCACCGCCCGCCGTGGTGATCACGCGCGAGCCGTAGGCGTGCGCGAGCTGGATCGCGATCGTCCCGATGCCGCCGGACCCGCCGTGCACGAGCACGGTCTGGGACGGGGCGAGGTGGCCGAGCTCGACCATGTTGGCCCACGCGGTGCAGATCGACTCGGGCAGGGAGGCGGCGTCGACGAGGTCGAGGGAGTCGGGGACCCGCAGGAGCTGGCCCACCGGGACGACCGCGCGCGTGCCGTAGCCGCCGCCGGCGACGAGCGCGCACACCCGATCGCCGACCGCCCAGCCCTCGACGTGGTCGCCGAGCGCGGAGATCGTGCCGGACAGCTCGAGGCCGAGCACCTCCGACTCGCCCTCCGGCGGCAGGTGGCCTCCGGTGACCTGGAGGAGGTCGGCCCGGTTGACGCCGGCGGCGACGACGTCGACGAGGACCTCGCCCATGCCGGGGACGGGGTCGGGGGCGGTGGCCAGCTCGAGGCGGCCGCCGTCGGAGATCGAGATCGCGTCCATCCGCTCATCGTGCCCCAGGAGGGAGCGCGGGGAGCGGAGGTGAGAACAGGACCAGGTCAGGACGAGGTCCGGGCGAGGTGCTGGCGAAGTGCTGCGGCCGGACCGTGCACCTCGGGGCGGACCCGAGCCTGTCGGGCGGGATCGTGCCGGATCGTAGGATGGTCGCCGGTCCGTCCCGGTACTCCTGCCGGTGCGCGGGCCGGCGCCCGGCCCGGCCGGGCGAGGAGGGTTGACAGAGCGGCCGAATGTGACGGTCTTGAAAACCGTTGTGGGAAACCACCAAGGGTTCGAATCCCTTACCCTCCGCCGGTTCGGCCGCGAGCGGCGGTCGGCGGCTCGACGTGGGGCGTCGTCGTGCGAGTTCGTGACGAGTGTTGCCCGCGCCTCACGCTCCCGCGTTGGAACGCCGGTCGCCGTCCGGGTACGGTGGACGCTGCATCTGGAGACGTCGCATAGTCAGGCCTAGTGCGCATCCCTGCTAAGGATGTAACGGGGTAACCCGTTCGTGGGTTCAAATCCCACCGTCTCCGCCGCGTGCCGAAGGGCCCGGGAACCGCGCGATCGTGCGGTTCCCGGGCCCTTCGGCCGTCGTGGCTGCGCTCAGGAGGCGGCGATGAAGCGCTCCGAGTTCCCCTCGAAGTCGTAGGTGTCCGCGACCCGCCACACGCCACCCTCGATGGCGTCGACACGGACCATGGCGCACTCGTTGCCCGTCGCCGTCCCGCCCTCGTAGAGCTCGCCGGAGTCCATGAGCGAGTCGGGGACCACGCCGCAGTACCCGCTGTAGGTCACGGCGTCGGTCCCGACGAACTCGATGTTGAGGTCGAGCCACGCGGTGCCGTTCTCGTTGCCGAGATAGGTCGCCGTCACCGGCACCACCACGTAGTTGTGGCCGTCGTCCGGCGGCTCGTTGAACATGTTCTCGTTGGCGATGGTCTGGTTCGCGTCCTGGACGGTCGAGCCGAACTGGACCTCCCAGTCGCCGACGCGCACCACCGTGTCGATCGGGGCGGGGTTGTCGCGGGAGGTGCCGAGGTCGCCGTCGGGCGCAGGCTCGGTCGACGGCGCCGGCTCGGTCGTGGGGGCCGGCTCGGTCGACGGCGCGGGCTCGGTGGTCGGGGCCGGCTCCGTGGTGGGCGCGGGGGTCGGTGCCGGCTCGGTCGACGGCGCGGTCGGTGCCTGGGGAGTCTGGGGTGCCTGCGGCGCGAGCGCGGTCGGGACGTCCGGACCGCCGCATGCGGCGAGGCTCGCCGCGGCGAGGACGGGAAGGGCGAGGGCGGCGAGTCGACGGCGCACGGGGGCTCCTTGGTGGGGGATCCGGATCTGCGCACATGATCGCACCGTTGTCCCGCCGTCATGCCCGCTCCGGCCGACGCCTGCGACACGGTTGTGTCACAGCCGGGTGCGCTCCCTGGTGCTAGCGTCGCAGCCGATGCCGGGTGCGCCACCCGCGACCGGCCGACGACGCCCCCAGGACCAGGACGGACACGACGATGAGCAGCTACGGCGGCGGGAGCAACCCGGGTCAGGGCGGCCGGCCCGGTGGGTACGAGGACCAGTTCAACCAGGCCTACGGGAACCAGCAGCAGGGGGGCTACGGCAACCAGGCCTACGGCAACCAGCCCCAGGGCGGCTACGGCAACCCCGGCGGGTACGGCGCGGCGGCGGCGAACCCGTACGGCGCGGGCGACGGGGTGATGCCGGGCAAGACGCAGAAGAGCACCACGGGCCCGAAGATCGTCACCTTCATCGGGCTCGGTCTCATCGTGCTGGCGATCGCCGCGATCATCTTCGCCGTCGGCCGCATCGGCGGGCTCGTCTCCGACGCCGACTTCACCACAGTCGGTCCCGGCGGCGCACAGATCGAGGCCGAGGCCGGCGAGGAGTGGGCCCTCTACGCCACGAACAGCGAGAACCCCGAGGCGCAGACGCAGACGTGCCAGGTCACCGGACCGGACGGCGCGCAGGTCTCGCTCGACGACCCGAGCACCGACATCACGGTCAACGACTACTCCCTCGGTCACCGGTTCACGACCGACCAGGCCGGTACCTACTCGGTCTCCTGCAACGAGAGCGCGTTCGTCGGCCACAACGTCAGCGGCGGTGAGATCGCCGCACCGATCGTCGGCATCATCGGCGGGATCCTCGGGGGGATCCTCGGCGTCATCATGCTGATCATCGGCGTGATCTGGTGGATCGCCCGCCGCAACTGACGGGACGAGGGACGCAGCCCCGGCCGGGCCCGCATCCTCGGCAGACCGGCCGCGCCGGCTGACGCCCCAGCCTCACTCGGCCGCGACGTACCTGACGATCTCCTCCTCGACCAGCTCCTCGGTGTCCGGGTCCTGCGACCACCCGGTGGTGCGGACCTCCCAGTGCCCGGACTCGGCATCGCCCCGGGTCATCTCCATGCACACGTCGTGGGTGATCGTGCCGCCGGGGACGGAGTCGACCCGGTCGATGTACTCCCAGCTGCACTGCGCGGACTCGTCGCCGTAGGACCGCTCGGTGCCGTCCTCGGCGATCCACACGAGCGACACGTCGTCGAACGGTGAGGCGGGGACGGAGGCCGTGTTCGTCACGATGACGGTCGTGTCGATCCGACGAGCGCTGCTCGAGAGCGGGTCCTCGTCGTCCTCCGCGCGGTCCCGGACCGTGACCGGGTCGATGCTGACGACCCACAGGCCCGCGCGCACGGGCGTGCCGGCCGGTGCGGGGGCGGCGGGGTCGGTCCCCGCGCCCGCCTCGACGACCGGGGCCTCGAACGCCTCGAGCGGGGTCGCGGCGGTGTCCGTCGCGACGTGCCGGACCGGGACGGAGCGGTCGGGGCCGTAGCTCGTCACGCGCCACGCCCCGCCCTCGACCAGGTCCTCGTCGACCTCGGCGCACAGCTCGCCCTCAGCCTCACCGCGGGGGGTGGCGCCCGCGCGGTCGAGGTCGTCGATCTCGAAGCCCTCGCCGCCCGAGCACGAGTACCGGGTGTCGTGGAGCTGCCCCGCGGCGTCGACGAACTCGACGTCGAACTCGTACCGGCGCGAGGAGTCCGTCCCGGCCGAGCCGTCCTCGGTCACGGCGATGTCGGCGAGGACGAACACGTTCCCGTCCTCGGGCTCGTCGGTGTAGGAGTAGCCGTCGACCTCGAGCTCGTCCTCGGTGCGGGCCTCGTCGATCGTCACGCTCGTGTACCCGACCTCGTGGGACTCACCCGCCGGCAGCGGCTCGCGGGAGTCGATCCCCTCGAGGTTCCCGGGCTCGGGGGCAGTCGACGCCGCGAGGAGCTCGGGGGTCGGGTCCACGCCCAGCTCGACGTACCGGTAGGAGGCGCCCCAGCCCACCGCGCCCTCGGTCAGCTGCCAGCGGGCGCCGGCCACGGCCTCGACCGGCGCCGCCTGGCACAGCGAGATCTCGGCGGTCCCGCCGGGCTGGATCGGTCCGAGGGGGTCCGTCGGCCGGCTCGCCGGGTCGCACTCGCCGATCGCGAAGAGGGACCCGCCTGCCCAGTCGACGAGCTCGAGCCCGCCGAGCGCCGGCTGGACCGGCTCGGTGCCGAGGTTCGTCACCGCCACGGTGGTGCCCACGAACATCTCATCGGGATACGGCTCCGGCTCCTCCCCGTCCTCGTCCGGCAGCAGCTCGGGGTCGAGGTCGCTCGGGCCGATCGCCACCGCGAGGTCGCCGACGCGGATCGGGGTGCTCGACGCCGCCGGGAGCTCGATGTGCCGACCCGCGGCGGGGTCCGTCACCGGGAGGGGCGGGAGCTGGGCGGGCGCCTCGTCGCCGACGAGCACGTAGCGCCGCTCGGCGGCCTCCTTGCCCGAGCCGGAGCCCACGGTGCCGCCGTCGTCCTCGTCGCCCGTCCCGTCGTCGCCCGTCCCGCCCGAGACCCCGGAGCCGACCGACGGCCCGGCACCCTCCGAACCGTCGACCACGGCCCAGACGGCGCCTACGAGCGCGTCGGCGGGGATGACCGTGCACCAGCGGGCGCTCAGGCTCTCGCCGGGCGCGACCTCCGGTGCGTCGGCGACGGTGGCCTCGCCCTCGCACGCGTTGCCCGGGTAGGAGGCGCCGGAGGTGGTGACGAGCTCGAGCCCGAGGTGGTCGGCCGGCGTGAGCGGGGCGGTGGAGTCGTTGGTCGCCTCGACGAGCACCGACACGATCCGCTGGTCGTCCGCCGGGGCCGCGAGGAGGTCGACCCCCGCCACGGGCCGCGCGGTCGCGTCCTGCTCCGTGTCGCCGAGCGTGACCGTCCATGCACCGGTCCTGACGGTCGACCCCTGCGGGGCGGCGGCCTGCCAGGACGGTCCCGCGTCCGACGGGATCGGTTGCAGGGCGAGCCCGGGCCCCGATCCCGAGCACGCGGTCAGTGTCGCGGCGCCGGTCAGCACGAGGGCGACGAGGGCGGGGCGGGTCCTGGGCATGGTCTCCACTGTCCTGCGGGGGTCGGATATCGCCATTGTGGCGGGGCCCGGAAGAGCCCGGGCCGTTCCCGACGGGGAGGGGGACCCGGCGGCCGCCGTTCGTCGTCGGAGGAGGTCCCCGGGCACGTGCCCGGGGGAGCGGGAGCCCGACGACGAGACCCCCGCCGGGTGGCCGGTCCGGATGGCGGGACCCGGCCCGGGGCGACCCCACCGCGCCGGGGCGCGCGCCTAGCGTCGTGGGCATGGACCTGCTGCTCGTGCGCCGGCTCTGGCTCGACCAGGGCCGGGCGCGCTCGACCCGATGTCACCGGCCGCCCGTGCGCCGCGCCCCCTGACCACTCGGACCACTACCTGGAGCACCCATGACCACCAGCAGCACCGACCCGACCTCGATCGCCCGCCTCGTCACCGCCACCGAGCTCGCCGAGCTCAAGGACCGGCCCGGGGTCGTCGTCCTCGACGCCACCTCGATCATCCGCCAGCCCGACGGCGACGGCTTCTACGACGCCGCCACCGGCCGTGACGTCCACGAGCAGGGCCACGTCCCCGGCGCCGTGTTCGCCGACCTGCTCGAGGACCTCGCCGACCGTTCGAACCCCGACTTCTGGACCGCGCTGCCGCCCGAGGAGTTCGCCGAGAAGATCGGCGCCCTGGGGGTCGGCAACGACACCACCGTGGTCGTCTACGACCAGGGCCAGACCATGTGGGCCACGCGCCTGTGGTGGAACCTGCGCTACGCGGGTCACGACGACGTCCTCGTCCTCGACGGCGGGCTGCCGGCCTGGCGGGCCGCGGGCCTCGAGGTCGCCACCGGCGCCTCGCCGGCACCCGAGCCGCGGACCTTCGTCGCGCACCCGCGCCCGGAGCTCTACGCCGACGTCGACTCGGTCGCCGCCGCGATCGACGACCCGCGCACCGTCCTCGTCAACAGCCTCGACCGCGCCACCTTCACCGGCGAGCGCGTGACCTACGCCCGGGCCGGGCGCATCCCGGGTTCGAAGCACATCTTCTTCGGGGACCTCCTCGACGCCGACGGGCTGGCCGCCGAGGTGGACCAGGTGCGTGAGACCGGTGACGCGGCGGAGGTCATCGACGGCGAGCCGTCGGTCATCACCTACTGCGGGGGCGGGATCGCGGCCACGTACGTCGCCTTCCAGCTCGCGCGTGCGGGGCGTGGGGACGTCGCCGTCTACGACGGGTCGATGACCGAGTGGGCGAACAACCCGGCGCTCCCGCTCGAGACCGGTGAGCCCGTCGCCTGACCGGCGCGCCACCCGTCACGACGAACGACGACGCCCGGCCCCTTGTCCTTGGGCCGGGCGTCGTCGCGCGACCGTGCATCGTGTCGCGCGATGCCGCCCAACCGTGACCGCCGGGCCATGTACCGCACGATCCTGCGGGAGTAGCGTCCTCGCATCGGACCGGCACGAGCCGGCCCGACCGCCCACCGGGGTCCGGTGACGTGCCCCGCGGATCACGCAGGAGTGAGCCATGGGGACGAACCGCACGACCGCCCGCCTCGTCGCAGCCTCGACGCTCGCCCTCGGCCTGCTGGCCGGCGCGTCGCCCCCGGCCCTCGCGGCGGGCGAGGGCAACGACGACTTCGGGGAGGTCTACTTCCTCAACGACGAGTGGACCGGCCGGGCCAACCACGAGGTGGTGTTCAGCCTCCCGGTCGAGATGGTGTTCATGGGGGACTGGGACGGCAACGGGACGGACACCTTCGCCCGGCAGCGCGGCAACGTCATCGACGTCGTCAACCTGCTCGGGCCCACCGAGTTCGACCTCGCGTTCCGGTTCGGCCGGATGTTCGACACCCTCTACACGGGGGACTGGGACGGCAACGGGACCGAGACGTTCGCCGTGCGCCGGGGCAACCAGTACCTCATGCGCAACACCCTGACCGACGGCCCGGCGGACCGCGTGGTCCACTTCGGGCGGGCGAGTGACACCGTGCTCGTGGGGGACTGGGACGGGGACGGCGTGGACACGTTCGCTGTGCGCCGGGGCAACACGTACTTCCTGCGGAACTCGCAGAACTCGGGTCCGGCCGACCTGGTCGTGGACTACGGGCGCGCGGCCGACCAGGTGGTCGTGGGGGACTGGGACGGGGACGGCCGCGACTCGCTCGGCGTGCGCCGCGGCAACACCTACTACCTCAGCGACGCGATCGCGGACGGCCCCGCGGAGATCGTCCTCGACTACGGGCGACCGACCGACAGCGTGCTCGTGGGCGACTGGGACGGCGACGGCGACGACACCCTCGGGGTACGCCGTCCGTCGCCCGTCGAGGACGTCGTGCTCCGGGCGGTCCGCGCCGCGTCCGACGGCGACCGTCCCCTGCTCGACCACCTGAGCAGCAACCACGCGGAGCAGCAGCTCTGGTACGCGTTCCAGAGCTTCTACGACCCGCCCCAGTGGCCGACGCGCGTGACGGGCTGCGGGCCCGTTCCGGGCGGGATCGTCATGTGCCACGTCCGGTCCGACGACTATCCCGTGGCGATCGGCTACGCCTACGCGGCGCCGGACGGCGTCACTACCTGGCAGGTCGTCGACTACGAGATCGTCGCCGACTGGTGAGTCCCCCGGGTGCCGGGTGGCTGGTGCCCGGGGAGTGACCTCCTGCCGGGCTTCGGCAGGTGGCGGTGACGCCCCTGTGACCAGGTCACGAATGGGTCACGGAACAATCAAAGCAGTGTACTCCTTCCGTGGGACCGACGCACCCCACCCCTGTGGCCAGGTCTGATGTCCCCTCCGTGCGGTGTTGCCCACGCCTCGGCGAGTTCGGGACGGTCGTGCCGTGCGACCGGCGGACGCCGGTCGTGACACACGACCCGGGGGCCGGTCGGTGCTCGGGGAACCGATACCAGGGGGACATCCACCATGAGCACCTACCGCACACCAGCCAACGCCCGACCATCGCTCGCCCGCTGCATGAGCATCCTCGGCGCCGGCCTCGCGACGACCGGACTCGTCGCCGCCGGCGCCACCGCCGCGAGCGCCACCGGCAGCCCGAACAACGACATCGGCGAGGGCTACTACGCGAGCAACTCCTGGGACTCGACGACCGGGACGCACTTCGCCTTCGGCGACACCCTCTCCTCGGTCTTCGTCGGCGACTGGGACGGCGACGGCGTCGACACCTTCGCCGTGCGCGAGGGCAACGTCATCAGCTACACCAACACGTTCGGCCATGTCGACCACTTCGACGCCGTGTTCGAGTACGGCCGCGAGGGCGACCAGCTCGTGGTCGGCGACTGGGACGGCGACGGCGCCGACTCGTTCGGCGTGCGGCGCGGGAACGCGTACCACCTGCGCGACGAGATGTCCGGCGGGCCGGCGGACACGATCGTCAACTACGGGCGCGCGGACGACACGGTGCTGGTCGGCGACTGGGACGGCGACGGCTCGGACACGCTCGCCGTGCGCCGTGGCGCCGAGTACTTCCTGCACAACTCCCTCGAGTCCGGCCCGGCGGACGAGCACGCCGTCTACGGCCGCGCGGACGACACGGTGCTGGTGGGCGACTGGGACGGCGACGGTGCGGACTCGCTCGGCGTGCGCCGCGGCATCACCGTCTACCTGCACAACTCGATCACCACCGGCGCCGCGGAGACCGTCCTCGACTACGGGCGCTCCGACGACGGCCTGATCGTCGGCGACTGGGACGGCGACGGCGTCGACACGCCGATGGTGCGCCGCGCCGACGCCGTCGAGGATGCCGTCCTCGCGGCGGCGACCGCCGCGGCCGAGGGCCGTTCCGCGGACCTCGACGAGGTGACGAACGTCGACGGGTACGACGAGCTCTGGTACGCGTTCCAGGGCTTCTACGACCCGCCCCTGACGCCGTCGAGCATCCAGGGCTGCGGCCAGGACTTCAACACGGGCGTCATCTACTGCGACGTCTACGCGGACGGCCACGAGCGGCCCGTCGGCCGCGCCGAGGTCGCCCCGCTGGGGGCCAACGAGTTCGAGATCATCGGTTACGAGATCTTCGCCGACTGGGAGGGCACTCCGCAGTAAAGAGCGGGATGGACCTGCCCGGGTGATGCCACGGGCGGTGACGACCCCGCCGGTG
>NZ_JBUZNL010000012.1:0-104773 GCF_055326485.1 Georgenia sp. G2120
GGCTCTTCACATTCGAGGGTGTAGTTGGGGTCGGAATCCGCCCGTCTCGAGTAGTGATCGGGCGATGTAATTGGTCAGGTTGCGGAAGCCGAGGGCCGAGCCGCGCAGGTGCTCGAGCCTGCCGTTCATGGCCTCGGTGGGGCCGTTGGACGTGCCGGGCCGGTCGAAGTAGGCGAGCACGTCGGCGGCGCGGCGCTTCAGGGTCCTGCCCAGCTTGCGCAGCTCGGTCAGGGCGGCTGGCACGGTGGAGCTGACGGAGGCGATGAGCTGGGCCATGAGCTGGCGACCATGTGCGCGGTCGGGGACGCGGTAGGCGGCGATCATGCGCTGGTAGACGGCCCAGGCGGCCTCGACCGCTACGTGGGTGTCGCCGTCGAACAGGCCCTCCAGGCGCTGGGACTGCTTCTCGGTGAGCAGGTCGGCGCCGGTGTGCAGGGTCCGGCGGGCGGCGTAGAGCGGATCGCCCTTGCGGCCCCGGTGCCCGCAGGTGTCCTGCTGGACACGGCGCCGGCAGTCATCGAGCGCGTCGCCAGCGAGGCGGACCACGTGAAAAGGATCCATGATGGCGACCGCGTCGGGCAGCTCTTCGGCGGCGGCGGTCTTGAACCCGGTGAAGCCGTCCATCGCGACGATCTCGACCCCGTCGCGCCAGTCCTGCGGCCGGCCCGCGAGCCACTGCTTGAAGGCGTGTTTCGAGCGGCCCTCGACCATGTCCAGCAGCCGGGACGGGCCGGTCCCCTCGCGAACAGCGGTGAGGTCGATGATCACGGTCACGAACCTGTCGCCGCGGCGGGTGTGGCGCCAGACATGCTCGTCGACACCGATGGCGCTGACGCCGTCGAACCGGGTCGGATCATCGATGAGGACGCGGCGTCCTTCGGTCAGGACCGCGGCGTTGGCGGTGTTCCACGAGACCCCCAGCCCCTCGGCGACACGAGCGACACTCAAGTGCTGGCACACGATCCCTTCCAGCGCCCACCGCAACCCGCGGCGGGAGAGCCGAGCGCGCGGCTCGGCCGCGGCGGTCGTGTCCTGACGCCACACGTGCCCGCAGCCCGTGCACCGGTACCGACGCACCCTCACCTCCAGCGTCGTGGGACGCCACCCCAAAGGCTCGTGAGCGAGCTCGCGCGTGACGGTGTCCCGCGCGACGCCCTCGCACCCGCACCGCCGGCACCAGCTGTCCGGTTCGACGACCCTGCAGGCCAGGACCGCCCGACCAGGCTCGATGCGCTGGCCGACGACCTCCAAGCCGAGCTCGTCCAGACGAGCGAACGTGGTCAGATCAGGGCGGGCGAAGGTAGCGTCAGGCACGTCGAGGTCTTCCCGGTGGGTGGCGTGAGAACCCCCATCATCGGAAGACCTCGACCCCTATCTGGACGCTGACACGCCGGCACCTCGCTCACCACCGCGCCAGGCCGTCTACACCCTCAATCCGGAAGAGCCGGTTACACGTGCGGCAACGACGTCACCGCGCGCGACATCCAGAAGTCCGATCCGGGCGGCCAATGGACAAGAGGAAAGGGCTTTGACACGTTCTGCCCCGTCGGTCCGTGGATCGACACCGACCTGGATCCGTCCGACATCGAGGTCAGCTGCACCGTGTCGGGTGAGACGAGGCAGAGTGGCCGGACTCGCGACCTCATCTTCGACATCTCATTCCTCATCGAGTACGTCAGTCGATTCATGGGACTTGAACGCGGGGACATCCTCATGACGGGGACTCCCGCCGGAGTCGGCCCGCTTGTCGACGGCGACTCGGTGACGGTGTCGGTGGGCGGTCTCGGGTCGCTGACGAACCCCGTGAGGGCCGTGTCCGGATAGCTCGGCCCCCGGGACGGCGCCAGGTCCGTCCCTGGTACGTGAAGCGCACTCTGGCGACGGCGCCGGCCCGCGCCCTTGGTGTCCCGGGTCCTAGACTCGCGAGCATGAGCACCGACGCCACGCCCGACATCAAGCCACGCTCACGTCAGGTCACGGACGGCATCGAGGCCACCGCCGCGCGCGGCATGCTGCGCGCCGTCGGTCTCGGCGACGACGACTTCGCCAAGCCCCAGATCGGGGTGGCCAGCTCGTGGAACGAGATCACCCCCTGCAACCTGTCTCTCGACCGCCTCGCGAAGAAGGCGAAGGAGGGCGTCCACGCGAACGGGGGCTACCCCCTCGAGTTCGGCACGATCTCCGTGTCCGACGGCATCTCGATGGGCCACGAGGGCATGCACTACTCACTCGTCTCGCGCGACGTCATCGCCGACTCGGTCGAGACCGTGATGATGGCCGAACGCCTCGACGGCTCGGTCCTGCTCGCCGGCTGCGACAAGTCCGAGCCCGGCATGCTCATGGCCGCCGCGCGTCTCGACCTCGCCAGCGTGTACGTCTACGCCGGCTCGATCATGCCCGGCTACGCCCGCCTCTCCACCGGCGAGGAGCGCGAGGTGACGATCATCGACGCGTACGAGGCGGTCGGCGCCTGCGCGCGCGGCCTCATGTCCCGCGAGGACGTCACGGCCATCGAGAAGGCGATCTGCCCGGGCGAGGGTGCCTGCGGCGGTTTCTACACGGCCAACACCATGGCGTCGGTGGCCGAGGCCATGGGCATGTCCCTCCCGGGCTCGGCTGCGCCGCCCGCCGTCGACCGCCGCCGCGACACCTCTGCGTTCGCCGCGGGTGAGGCCGTCGTCGAGCTGCTCCGGCAGGGGATCACCGCGCGGGACATCATGACCAAGGAGGCGTTCGAGAACGCGATCGCCGTGGTCATGGCCTTCGGCGGCTCGACCAACGCCGTGCTCCACCTGCTCGCCATCGCGCACGAGGCCGACGTCGACCTCACCCTCGCCGACTTCGAGCGGATGAGCGCCAACGTCCCGCACCTCGGCGACGTCAAGCCGTTCGGGAAGTACGTCATGAACGACATCGACAAGGTCGGCGGCGTGCCCGTCGTCCTCAAGGCGCTCGACGAGGCCGGCATGCTCAACCGGGACTGCATGACGGTCACCGGGAAGACGATCGCCGAGAACCTCGAGGAGCTCTCGCCCCCGGACCCGGACGGCAAGATCATCCACTACATGAACGACCCGATCGCCAAGCGCGGCGGAATCACGATCCTCCACGGCTCGCTCGCCCCGGAGGGTGCGGTCGTCAAGTCCGCCGGCTTCGAGTCCGACGTCTTCGAGGGCACCGCGCGCGTGTTCGAGCGGGAGCGGCACGCGATGGACGCCCTCGCGGACGGCACGATCACGGACGGCGACGTCGTCGTCATCCGGTACGAGGGGCCCAAGGGCGGCCCCGGCATGCGCGAGATGCTCGCCATCACCGGCGCGATCAAGGGCGCCGGCCTCGGCAAGTCCGTCCTGCTCATGACCGACGGCCGGTTCTCCGGCGGGACCACGGGCCTGTGCGTCGGGCACGTCGCGCCCGAGGCCTCCGACGGCGGGCCGATCGCGTTCGTCGAGAACGGCGACCGGATCCGCCTCGACGTCGGCACCGGCACCCTCGACCTCCTGGTCGACGACGACGAGCTCGAGCGCCGCCGCGCCTCCTGGGAGCCCGTCGCCCCGCGCTTCACCACGGGTGTGCTCGGCAAGTACCAGAAGCTCGTCCAGTCCGCCTCGCGCGGCGCGATCCTCGAGTAGCCCGGGGCGGTGCGGGGGTGACGGCGGTGCAGGTTCGGGTGGCCCGGGCAGCGGTCGGTCCCGCCGGGCGGTCCCCGCTGGACGGTGCGGCGTCGTCGTCGGGGACTCTCGTGAGAACGCTGTCACCGCGGACTCACCCTCGCGGTCCGGCCGGGTGCCTAACCTCGAGCCAGAGCCGGGAGATGCCCGGCAGCCGTGAGGACGCAGAGCCATGACCGATTCCCCCGCACGCCCGACCCGTTCCGCGGCCGCCCGCATCGCTGCCCGGTATGCGCCGTCGGACGCCGGTACGCGACCCCTGCGCACCGTCGAGGAGGAGCCCGCGACCGCCCCCATCCCGGTGGCGGCGCGCCCCGTGGGCGCCACCTCGGCGACCGCCGACCCGGTGGCTGCCACGCCTGCCGCTCCCGTCGAGGACGAGGACCACGGGCACGAGAACCACGGGCACGACGACGAGCGGGCCGACCTCGTGCCGTTCCGCGATCGCGCCGTCACGCGCCCGGATGCGCGGGCGGAGGTCGTGCGGACCGACCGGTCGCAGGCGTCGGACGGCGTGCGTGACGCACGGTCGAAGGCGTCGCTGCCGGGCGTGTTCGCCGGGTCCCGGATGCTCCACCTGCTCGGGCTTCTCGCCGCGGGCCTCCTCTCGGCGGGCGCGCTCGTCCTCGTCGCCCCCGTCGTGACCGACCTGGCCGACGCCGGTTCGACGCGGGCGTTCGCGGGCACCGTCCTCGTCGGGCTCGGCGCGATCGCGCTCATCGGCGTGGCGCGCTGGCTCGACCACACGCTGTCCGACCGGGTCGCCCGCCGGTACGCGAACCAGCTCCTCACCGGGGTCGTCGAGAACCACGCGGAGCACCCGGCCGCGGTCTCGCGCCTCGGCGCCCACTCCGTGCGCGCGGTCCGCGACGCCAACGCGCACCTGCACGCGCGGCTCGTCCCGCTCGTCGTCCTGCTCGCCGGAGCCGCGGTGGCGCTGACGCTCGTCCACCGCAGCCTCGCCCTCGTGGCCGCGGCCCCGCTCATCATGCTCGGCGCGGCCGCTGCCGCCACCGCGGTCCCGGCCTCGCGCGCCGTCCGTGAGGAGCGTCGGGCGCGGCACGAGCTGACGACCTCGCTCGCCGAGGCGCTCGCGCCGCCGGCCGTGGACGACGAGGTGATGCGCGTCGACGCGCACGTCGTGCACGAGGGACGCGACCACGAGCCGGAGCCGGGGGAGGACGCCGTCGCGGACACCCTCGACCCCGTCGACGACGAGGCGCTGCAGGCGGCCCGTCCCCGGGCGGTCCGCGGGTCCGGCGCTGGTGCCGGGTCCGGTGCCGCCGAGCCGGACCGCGACGCACTTCCGGCCGACGTCCGCGCCGCGCTCGACGCGGTCGGTGCCTCCGAGTCCGCCTCGGCCGACGCGCTCGGGACGCTGCGCGGGGTGGGGATCGTGGTGGTCGGCTTCGGGCTCGCCGCCGTCGCCACCGCGGCGTTCGCCGCCGGGGTCCCCGCGGCCGAGATCGTCGGCGCGCTCGTGGTCACCGGCGTCGCCACCACGGCCGCCCTCGACGTGGTCGAGGGGGCGCGGTTCGTGCCGGCCGCCTCCGACGCGCGCCGCGCGGTCGCCCGCGCCCTCGGCCGCGGGGAGTGAGCGGAACCCGATCTGGGGGGTGAGCGCGGTTCCGCCTGGGGCGTGTGGATGTCTGCCTAGCGAGTGAGGGGGCGACGTGCACGTCAACAGCGTGCGCGGCTTCGTCTACTCGGTCGAGGACGGGACGCTCACCGAGGTGTCCTGACCCGGGGCGAGGAACGCGGCGAGGCGGTCGAGCAGCTCGTCGGTCCCGGTCTCGCGCTGCGCGCCGGTGTCGAACCCGTCGAGGTGGGCGCCGTGCTCGGTGTGCGTGAGGCGGGTCCCGTTCGCGGTCGGCTCCAGCTCGATGGTCGCCACCGAGGTGGAGATGTGCCGTCCGTCGATCCACATGTTGTAGGTGGTGACGATGCGGACGTGCTCGACGATGCTCGTGTACTCGGCCTCGTACCTCGAGTGCGGGCCGTCGTGGAAGGTCCCCTCCGCGACGTCCCGGCCGCCGACCCGGAAGTCGTGGCGCCACTCGCCGGTGCTCCAGTCGTCGCTGTCGCCGAACCACTGCCTCTTCTGCTCGCCGTCCGCGAACGCGGCCCACGTGCTCTCGACCGGGACCGGGTAGTCCCGCACGAGGGTGAAGCCGGCGTGGGCGATCGTGCGGCCTGTCGTCGTCGACATGGTGGTGCTCCTTATCGCGTGAAGGTGAGGTGGGTGGTGCCGCTGGGCGCGGCGACCGAGGCGACCCGGTGGTCGTTCTCCAGGCCGCGCAGGTCGTCCCAGATCCGGAACCCGCGGCCGAGGACGATCGGCACGACGGCGAGGTGCAGGTCGTCGACGAGGCCCGCGGTGAGGAAGTCGTGGACGGTGCGTGCGCCGCCGCCGACCCGCACGTCCTTGCCGCGGGCGTCGGCGGCCGCGACCTCGAGCGCCTCCTGCGGCGAGGCGTCGAGGAAGTGGAACGTGGTCCCGCCGTTCATCTCGATCGGGGCACGTGGGGTGTGCGTGAGGACATGGACCGGGCAGCCGAACGGGGGAGTGTCGCCCCACCAGCCCGTCCAGTCGGGGTCGTCGGGGTGGGCGTGCAGCCCGAACATGCCGGCGCCCATGATCTCGGCGCCGATCCCCTCGAAGTAGCGGGCGGCGAAGTCCTCGTCCACGCCCGTGGTGCCGGAGCCATCGGTGATCCCGAGGACCTTCCGGCGCATCGTCCGGGTGGCGACGTAGGCGGCGGTCAGTCGCTCCCAGTCCTCGCCGAACGGCTTCTCCGGCGTCTGGTCGGTGGTGGTGGCGAATCCGTCGAGGGAGATGTTGAGGTCGACTCGGACGCGAGTCATGGCGTGCTCCTGTCCTGGTGGGTGCGCACGAGGTGGATGCCGAGCCGGTCGGCCCGGTGCTCGGCGGGTGTGCGCTGCTCGCCGAGCCAGAGGTGGAGGACGTCGAGCCCGCCGGGGCGGAGGCTGACCGTGCGGACGCGGCCCTGCTTCTCCGTGGCGACGACGCCCGCGCTCTCGAGGATGCCGAGGTGCTGCATGAACGAGGGCAGCGACATGTCGAAGGGGGCGGCGAGCTCGGACACGACGGCGGGCGAGCTCGCAAGGCGCTCGACGACGGCGCGTCTGGTCGGGTCGGCGAGCGCGCGGATCACCGCGTCGAGCTCCGCCAGATACTTCGGCATATACCTAAGTGTTGGGGGTGGACGTGAGGGAGTCAAGGGGTGACGGGCGCTCCCAACCGCAATCTCGACGACGACGAACCGCAATCTCGGCGAATGAATTGTCTCGCAGAGTGGGAACGTGAACCACGATGCGAGACGGGTGGCTTCCCCTTCGCGCGCGGGCGTACAGTGCATGCATGCCTCGGATCAGCATTCTCGTAGTCGGCCGCGCGGCCGACCCTCGTTGAGAGCTGGTCCGGCCGCGCCCCTCGACACCCATCGGGTCGAGGGGCTTTTGCATGTCCAGCACCACCCCGATGACCCGGACCCGGGTCGCGGACGAACCGGCCCCGCGGGCCGGACAGGCGAAGGAGGGACCATGACGAGCACGTCGCACAGCGCGCCGGGCCGTACCGCGCCCGACGACGAGGCCGCACGCCCCGTCGTCGACGCTGCCAGGACCGGGACCGACGACGCCGTACTCGCGGGCGACTCCGGTTCCAACGGCGCAGCCCCGGCCCGCCGCGGCCCCACGCCCGGCATCGACCCGGTCGAGGCCGACATCCTCGCCACGGCCGCCGTCGCGGAGCGCACGCTCGCGCACGGCGGGACGGGCGGCACGGGAGTCGTCCTGCGGGGCGGTCGCATCGAGGCCGTCGCGGAGGAGGCCCAGATCGTCGAGCCGTCCACGGGTGCCCGCAACATCGTCCGTGCGCTCGAGGAGCTCGGCGTCGACACGATCTTCGGGATCCCGGGCGGCGCGATCCTGCCGACCTACGACCCGCTGTTCCAGTCGGACAAGGTCCGCCACATCCTCGTCCGCCACGAGCAGGGCGCCGGCCACGCGGCCGTCGGCTACGCGGCCGCCACCGGCAAGACCGGCGTGTGCATCGCGACGTCGGGCCCGGGCGCCACGAACCTCATCACCGCCATCGCCGACGCGAACATGGACTCCGTCCCGATCGTCGCGATCACCGGCCAGGTGGGCGCGGCGGCGATCGGCACGGACGCCTTCCAGGAGGCGGACATCGTCGGCGCCACCATGCCGCTGACCAAGCACTCCTTCCTCGTCACCGACCCGGACGAGATCCCCGCGCGCATCGCCGAGGCGTTCCACCTCGCGGCGACCGGCCGGCCGGGCCCCGTGCTCGTCGACGTCGCGAAGTCCGCCCAGCAGGCGGAGTCGGACTTCGTGTGGCCGCCGGCGATGGACCTGCCCGGCTACAAGCCGACCGTCAAGCCGCACGGCCGTCAGGTCAAGGAGGCGGCCCGCCTCATCGCGTCGGCGTCGCGCCCCGTCCTCTACGTGGGCGGCGGCGTCATTCGCTCGCAGTCCACCGACGCGCTCGCCGAGCTCGTCGAGGTCTCGAACGCGGCCGTCGTCACCACGCTCATGGCGCGCGGCGCGTTTCCGGACTCGCACCCGAACAACGTCGGGATGCCCGGCATGCACGGGACCGTCGCTGCGGTGGCCGCGCTGCAGAAGGCGGACCTCGTCGTCGCGCTCGGCGCCCGGTTCGACGACCGCGTGACCGGCCGGCTCGACAGCTTCGCGCCGCTCGCCAAGGTCATCCATGCGGACGTCGACCCGGCGGAGATCTCGAAGAACCGTCACGCGGACGTGCCCATCGTCGGCGACCTGTCGGAGACGATCCCGGCGCTCGCGTCGGCGCTGCGAGACGCGCAGGCCCAGCACGGCGAGCCCGAGCTCGACGCGTGGTGGGCGCAGCTGAGCGACCTGCGCAGCCGCTACCCGCTGGGCTGGGCCCCGACGAACGACGGCCAGCTCGCGCCGCAGCACGTCATCTCGCGCCTCGGCGAGCTCGCCGGCCCGGACGCCGTGTACGCGGCGGGCGTGGGCCAGCACCAGATGTGGGCGGCGCAGTTCATCAGCTACGAGAAGCCGCGCACCTTCCTCAACTCCGGCGGCCTGGGCACGATGGGCTACGCGATCCCGGCCGCGATGGGCGCGAAGGCCGCGCTGCCGGACACGCCCGTCTGGGCGATCGACGGCGACGGCTGCTTCCAGATGACCAACCAGGAGCTCGCCACCTGCGTGCTCGACCAGATCCCGATCAAGGTCGCGATCATCAACAACTCCTCGCTCGGCATGGTCCGCCAGTGGCAGACCCTGTTCTACGAGAGCCGGTACTCGAGCACCGACCTGCACACCGGGCACGACACGGTGCACATCCCGGACTTCGTCAAGCTCGCCGACGCCTACGGCTGCGTGGCGATCCGCGTGACCAAGGTCGAGGAGATCGACGCCGCGATCGAGAAGGCCATGTCGATCAACGACCGCCCGGTCGTCATCGACTTCGTCGTCAGCAGGGACGCCATGGTGTGGCCGATGGTGGCCTCGGGCGTCTCCAACGACGAGATCCAGTACGCGCGCGGGCTCACGCCCGACTTCGAGCACGAGGACTGAGGGGAAGGACATGAGCACCAGGCACACGCTGTCCGTTCTGGTCGAGAACAAGCCCGGCGTCCTCACGCGGGTCACGGCCCTGTTCGCCCGGCGGGCGTTCAACATCCACTCGCTCGCGGTCGGCCCGACCGAGCGCGAGGACGTCTCCCGCATCACGGTCGTGGTCGACGCCGCCGAGCTGCCGCTCGAGCAGGTCACCAAGCAGCTGAACAAGCTGATCAACGTGCTGAAGATCGTCGAGCTGGACCCGGGCAACACGGTCGAGCGGGAGCTCCTGCTCGTCAAGGTCCGGGCCGACGACGAGTCGCGCACCGCGGTCCTCCAGGTGGTCGAGCTCTTCCGCGCCCACGTGGTGGACGTGGCGCCGGAGGCCGTGACGATCGAGGCCACGGGCGGCGACGCCAAGCTCGAGGCCCTGCTCACCGCGCTGGGGCCGTACGGCATCCGTGAGATCGTGCAGTCGGGGTCGGTCGCGCTGGCGCGCGGCTCCCGCTCGCTCACGGACCGCACGCTCGACCGCGTCCGTTCCGCCTGACGGCGGGCGGCCACCTCACCCGCGCGGGAGCCACCGGCCCACCGCGCACCCCGCCGGCCGGCGCCGGCGGCACGCACGAACGCACCATCGAACGAAGCCCAGCAGCACACAACGAAGGAGGGCCCTCGTGGCCGAGCTGTACTACGACGACGACGCCGATCTGTCGATCATCCAGTCCAAGAAGGTGGCCGTCATCGGCTACGGCAGCCAGGGGCACGCGCACGCGCTCAACCTGCGGGACTCCGGCGTCGAGGTCGTCGTCGGTCTGCGCGAGGGTTCGTCCTCGCGCGCCAAGGCCGAGGAGCAGGGCCTCGCGGTCGCGACGGTCGGCGAGGCCGTCTCCGGCGCCGACGTCGTCATGATCCTCGCCCCGGACCAGCACCAGCGGAAGATCTTCTCCGAGGAGGTCGAGCCGAACCTCAAGGACGACGCCGCGATCTTCTTCGCCCACGGCTTCAACATCCGCTACGACCTCATCCAGCCCTCCGCGGGCCACGACATCGCCATGGTCGCGCCGAAGGGCCCGGGCCACACGGTGCGTCGCCAGTACGAGGACGGGCGCGGCGTGCCGGTGCTCCTCGCGGTCGAGCAGGACGCCTCGAGCCAGGCCTGGGACATCGCCGCCTCCTACGCGAAGGCGATCGGCGGCCTGCGCGCCGGCGGCATCAAGACCACGTTCACCGAGGAGACCGAGTCCGACCTGTTCGGCGAGCAGACCGTGCTCTGCGGTGGCGTCAGCCAGCTCGCGCAGTACGGCTTCGAGGTCCTCACCGAGGCCGGCTACCAGCCGGAGATCGCCTACTTCGAAGTCCTCCACGAGCTCAAGCTCATCGTCGACCTCATGTACGAGGGCGGCATCGCCAAGCAGCGCTGGTCGGTCTCCGACACGGCCGAGTACGGCGACTACGTCTCGGGCCCGCGCGTCATCACGCCGCAGGTCAAGGAGAACATGGTGGCGGTCCTCGCGGACATCCAGTCGGGTGCCTTCGCCGAGCGCTTCATCGCCGACCAGGACCAGGGCGGCCCGGAGTTCGCCGCGCTGCGCAAGAAGGGCGAGCAGCACCCGATCGAGGCCACGGGCCTCGAGCTGCGCAACCTGTTCTCCTGGGTCGAGACCCGGGACGCGGACTACACGCAGGGCCAGGTCGGTCGCTGACCTGCCCGACGCCGGAGCTCGCCCCGGCCCGGCCCGCCACCTCGCGTGGTGGGCCGGGCCGGGGCGGCCCGTCATGATCATCGGGGCCGCGAGGCCCGCACGAATGTGGAGAGGACAACTGTGAGCGAGCAGCGCGAGATCGACCTGGGCGTCATCGGTGGCGACGGGATCGGCCCGGAGGTGGTGGCCGAGGCCCTCAAGGTCGCGCGCGCCGCGCTGGACGGCACGGGCGTCACCCTCAGGGAGACGCCCTACGAGCTGGGCGCCGAGCGCTGGCACCGCACCGGCGAGACGATCACCGACGACGAGGTCGCGGCCCTGCGCGAGCACGACGCGATCCTGCTCGGCGCCGTCGGCGACCCGAGCGTCCCCTCCGGCGTCCTCGAGCGCGGCCTCCTGCTGCGCCTGCGCTTCGAGCTCGACCACTACGTCAACCTGCGCCCCGCCAAGCTCCTGCCCGGCGTCGGCACGCCGCTCGCCGACCCCGGTGCGATCGACCTCGTCGTCGTCCGCGAGGGCACCGAGGGCCCCTACGTCGGCAACGGCGGCGCGCTGCGCGTGGGCACCCCGAACGAGCTCGCCACCGAGGTCTCCGTCAACACCGCCTTCGGTGTCGAGCGCGTGGTCCGCGACGCCTTCGCCCGTGCCCAGGCCCGCCCGCGCAAGAAGCTCACGCTCGTGCACAAGCACAACGTCCTCGTCCACGCCGGCCACCTGTGGCGGCGCACGGTCGACGCCGTCGCGGCCGAGCACCCCGAGGTCACGGTCGACTACGCCCACGTCGACGCCACGATGATCTACCTCGTCACCGACCCGGCGCGGTTCGACGTCATCGTCACCGACAACCTGTTCGGCGACATCGTCACCGACCTCGTCGCCGCCGTCACCGGCGGGATCGGGCTCGCGGCGTCCGGCAACGTCAACCCCGACCGCACGTCGGCGTCGATGTTCGAGCCCGTCCACGGCTCCGCCCCGGACATCGCCGGGACCGGGAAGGCCGACCCGACGGCCGCGATCCTGTCCGCCGCGCTCATGCTCACCCACGTCGGCGAGGAGGCGGCGGCCGCGCGGATCGATGCCGCTGTCGAGGCCGACCTCGCCGCCCGGGGGAGCGCCCCGCGATCGACCAGCGAGGTCGGCGACGCGATCGCCGCCGCCGTCTCGCTGACGGCCGACGCCACGGCCACGACCGGGGCCGAGCGATGAGCGACGAGACGCCCATCGCCGTCGGCCAGGAGGTCGGGGACGCCCAGGTGACCGCCGGCGAGCCCGGCGACGCCACGACGCCCGGTGGCCTTCCCCTGCCCGGCCGGGGCCACGGTCTCGAGATGCCGGGCCTGGACTCCGCCGCCCTGCCGCCCGCCGGTGAGCTCGCCGCTCGCGTGACGGGGGAGCGCAGCGACCACCCCGCCGACGACGCCGCGTACGCGGACGTCATGGGGAACCTCGCGTTCGGCACCGCCTTCACCGACCACATGGTCCGCGCGACCTGGACGCACGACTCCGGGTGGGGGCCGCTGCGCCTCGAGCCCTACGGCCCGCTCCAGCTCTCGCCGGCCGCGTCCGTCCTGCACTACGGGCAGGAGGTCTTCGAGGGGCTCAAGGCCTACCGCTGGGCCGACGGCTCCGTGCGCACGTTCCGGCCCGGCTTCAACGCCGCTCGGCTCGCCCACTCCGCCCGCCGCCTCGCGCTGCCCGAGCTGCCCGCCGAGGACATGATCGCCTCCCTCGCCGCGCTGCTCGCGCACGACGAGCGCTGGGTGCCCGGCGACGAGGGCGCCTCGCTGTACCTGCGACCGTTCATGTTCTCCTCCGAGCCGTTCCTCGGCGTGCGGGCCGGGCGGCAGGTCGAGTACCTGCTCATCGCCTCGCCCGTGGGGCCGTACTTCGTCAACGGCTTCGAGCCGGTCGGGATCTGGGTCTCCTCGACCTACCACCGCGCCGGCGCCGGCGGGATGGGGGACACGAAGACCGGCGGGAACTACGCCGCGTCCCTGCTCCCGCAGGCCGAGGCCTACGAGAAGGGCTTCGAGCAGGTCCTGTTCCTCGACGCCTCGACGAACACCTACGTGGACGAGCTCGGCGGGATGAACCTCGTCGTCGTCGACTCCGACGGCACCGTCCGCACCCCCGGGCTCACGGGGACGATCCTCGAGGGCGGCACCCGGGACTCGCTGCTCACCCTGCTGGCCGAGTCCGGCCGCGAGGTGCGCCAGGAGCCGATCGCGCTCGCCGACCTGCTCGCGGACATCCGCTCCGGCGCCGTCGCCGAGGTGTTCGCCTGCGGGACCGCCGCCGTCGTCACCCCGATCGGCCGGCTCGCGGGGGAGGACTTCGACGTCACCGTCGGCGACGGTCGGCCGGGGCCGGTCACCCGCTCCCTGCACGCCGAGCTCACCGACATCCAGTACGGCCGCGCGGCGGACGCGCACGAGTGGATGTACCGGCTCGTCTGAGCCGGCGGGAGGCACGATGACCAGCGAGCTGCACGTCTACGACACCACCCTGCGCGACGGCGCCCAGCAGGAGGGCATCAACCTCACCGTCGCGGACAAGATGGCGATCGCCGCCCTGCTCGACGAGCTCGGCGTCGACTACATCGAGGGCGGCTGGCCCGGCGCCATCCCGCGCGACACGGAGTTCTTCCAGCTCGCCGAGAAGGAGCTGACGCTCACCCGCGCGCGGCTCGCGGCCTTCGGGTCGACGGCGAAACCCGGCGTTCCGGCCGCCGAGGACGCCCAGGTCCAGGCGCTGGTCGACTCCGGCGCCGGCGTGCTCACGCTCGTGGCCAAGTCGGACTCGCGGCACGTCGAGCGCGCGCTGCGTACCACGCCCGAGGAGAACCTGCGGATGGTGCGGGACACCGTCACCCATCTCGTGGGGCTCGGGCGCGAGGTGCACGTGGACCTCGAGCACTTCTTCGACGGCTACCGGCACGACCCGGGGTACGCGCGCGAGGTCGCCGCCACCGCGCTCGCGGCCGGCGCGACGTCCGCCGTCCTGTGCGACACCAACGGCGGCACCCTGCCCGACGAGGTCGGGCGGATCGTCGCCGAGGTCCGCGCGGGCGTGGACGGCCGGATCGGGATCCACACGCACAACGACGCCGGCACCGCCGTCGCGTCCTCGATCGCGGCGGTCGACGCCGGGGCGACCCACGTCCAGGGCTGCGTCAACGGCTACGGCGAGCGCACCGGCAACGCCGACCTCGTGGCGGTCATCGCCAACCTCGAGCTCAAGCGCGGGCTTGAGACGATCGGGCCCGACCGTCTGCGCGAGGCCACCCGCATCAGCCACCAGATCGCCGAGCTGACGAACATCCCCGCCTTCTCGCGCCAGCCCTACGTGGGCCACAGCTCGTTCGCCCACAAGGCCGGGCTGCACGCCTCGGCGATCCGCGTGGACCCGGACCTCTACCAGCACACCGACCCGGCGGCCGTCGGCAACGACATGCGGATGATCGTGTCCGACATGGCCGGGCGGGCCTCGATCGAGCTCAAGGGCCGCGAGCTCGGGTTCGACCTCTCGGGCCGGGGCGAGCTGCTCACCCGCGTCACCGAGCGCGTGAAGGCGGCCGAGGCGCGCGGCTACACCTACGACGCCGCCGACGCCTCCTTCGAGCTGCTCCTGCGCGAGGAGCTCGGCGAGGGCGGAGCAGGCGCGTACTTCGACGTCGAGTCCTGGCGTGCGCAGGTGACCTCGCTGGACGGCCGCGGCCGGACCGAGGCCGAGGCCACCGTCAAGCTCCGCACCGGGCAGGGGAGGATCGTCCGCACCGGCGAGGGCAACGGCCCCGTCAACGCGCTCGACCACGCGCTGCGCGAGGCGCTCGTGGACACCTACCCGGAGATCGAGGAGTTCGCGCTCGTCGACTACATGGTGCGCATCCTCGACTCCCAGCAGGGAACCGACGCCTCGATCCGCGTGCTCGTGCGGTCCTCGGACGGCGTGCGCTCGTGGTCGACGGTGGGGGTCGGGACCGACGTCGTCGAGGCGTCCTGGGAGGCGCTCGTCGACTCGTTCGTCTGGGGCCTCGTGCACGCGGAGGTCGCGCCGCGCTAGCTCGGCCCGCTGTCATCGAGAGTGCGGTTCGCCGAGGGCGTTCGCCGCGTGCGGGAGGCCCTCACCAGGCGATCTGGTCCACCGACCCCAGCGCGCGGCTGCGCTCCGCCTCCGGACCCGACCCGTCGGGACCGTCACCGGCCGCGGCTGCGGCGAACGTCAGCCCTGTCCGCTCCTCGAGCTCGGCGCGCGCCACCTGGTACGTCGCGAACTCGGAGAGGTCGAGCACCTCGAGGTCGGACAGGTCCTGCGAGAGCAGGAAGGACTGTGCCCGCAGCTCGCCGCCGACCACGTAGTAGATGATCTTGTAGAACTCGCGGGGGACCTGGAAGCCGCGGTACTCGCGGTCGGACTCCTTGAACACCGGTCCTGCGACCACGGCGATCCGCAGGTCCTCGACCTCGACCCGGTCGAAGAGCGCGTCCTCGAGCTTGCCCCAGACGCCCGCGAGGCCGGACTGGTTGAAGGTGTTCATCTGCGGGGCGATGTTGGTGAAGCTGAACGAGTCCTCGTTGGCGCGCTGCGCCTCGCCGCGCGGTCCCCAGAGCAGGTCCGAGCGACGCGCGATGTGGCCGCGGTCGAGGTCGTTCGCCCCGTAGAGGTCGTCACCCGCCTGGAACTCCTCGTCGATCCGCTCGTCGTAGCGGAACTCGATCCCGTCGCGACTGAGCCGCCGCAGGCCGGTGCCGTCGACGTTCCAGGCGACCCACCGGGCCAGCCGGCGGCTCCGGGACTGGGTCAGGCTGAAGTGGGTGTAGGGGACGACCGGGGAGCCGTCGACCTCGACGGCGTCGGACGCGAGATCCTTCCCGAGCTCGGGGACCGCGACCGGGAGGGAAAGGAACTCCTCGTCGAATCCTCCGCCTGTGGCCTCGGCCGTGGCGGACTCGTCCGCGACCTCCGCGGACAGGGAGAACTCGAGCTTGTCTCGCACCGAGGAGGCGTAGCAGGCCAGGGCGCGTTCCCCCTCGGCGGAGTCGGACCCGGCGAAGTGGAGCCCGCCCATCACCGTCGAGGTGTGCCCGTTGCCCGCCTTGAGCATCCAGACGGCGCCGGAGTCGCCCCCGTCGCTGAGCCGGTCGGAGGTGCCGGAGCGGCGCGGGTCCGGCTCGATCTCGAAGCAGCCGATCTGCTGCTCGCCGGTCCCGTCGCCGTAGTCGATCGACACCAGGGTCTCGATCCGCGACACCTGCCCGTGGCTGACGCCCGTCGTGCGTCCGGACTTGACCACCTGGTCGCCGAGGTCCGGGTCGCCGATCTGGTCCGGCACGATGTCCAGCTCGAGGATCGTCGGGTCGGCACCGCGGTTGTCGATCGTCGCGATCGCCGCGTCCCCCGCAGCACCCAGGTGCGACCGGAGCAGGCGGCCGAACCGGTTGTCGGTGGCGCGGTTGTCGTCGTGGGTGCCCGGCTGCAGCGCGGCGTCGCCGATCGCGCCGTCCGGACCGTGCAGGACGTGCCAGTTCGACAGCAGCACCGGCTCCCCGGTGTGCCGGTCGTGGACGATCGCCCCCGCGGTGCCGGCCGAGACCCGAGGGTGGGACACGCTCACGCCCGGCACCAGCGGATCGACGCGCCTCCGGCGCGCGTCGTCGAATGCCTCGGGCACGATCTCGTAGGAGAGCCGGAAGCCGCGCTGGAGAACGTCGGTGGGGACGGAGATCCGCTCGGCCTCGATCGTCTCGGGGATCGCCCGCGTACCGAGCGCCTCGAGCTCGGTGAGCGGGACCTTCCGCGTCACGGTGAACTGGAGCGAGATTTCGTCCGTGCGCTCCCCGCCGGTCTCCTTGTAGCCGATACCGACCGAGGTGATGTTCGGGTCGGCGAGGTAGTCGGGCCCGTGACGGCGGATCCAGTTCGTCAGCTGCTGCCGGTCCGAGGTGTCCATACCCTCGAGCCTGAACCGCCGACATGGATCTCGGGTGATCGGGCGGCGAATGCCAGGTGGACCGCGCGAGTGCGCGCGTCGCCCGGGTTCGACGGTCGGCACCTCGGCCCGTCGCCCATCACGTCCTGCCTGTAGGCCCTGTCCTGCCTGCGCGGTGCTCGGTCGCACCTCGTGCGTGACGGCGCCGACCGGAAGTGAACGTCGAGGGGTGATCGAGCGGGCGCCGACGTAGGCTCGGCGGGTCGACGCGGGGTGTTCGTCGTCGGGGAGTGGCGTGCGGCAGGTGCCCACGCCTCGGAGGGAGGAGCTCGTCGGTGCAGGCCGAGAACGATCCGAACCGGTCGCCCGACACCCCGGACCCTGCGCGCTGGCGGATCCTCGTGGTCACCCTCGGGGCCATCTTCATGGCCCTCATCTCGGTGAGCATCGTCAACGTGGCGCTCCCGTCGATGCAGGAGGGCCTCGGCGCCTCGCAGTCCGACCTCCAGTGGGTGCTGTCCGGCTACGCGCTGACGTTTGGCGTAGTGCTCGTGGCGGCCGGCCGGGCCGGCGACGTCATGGGGCGCGGCGGGATCTTCCTCGTCGGGATGGCGATCTTCACCGTCTTCTCGATCACCTCGAGCCTCGCGCCGAACGCCGAGTGGCTCAACGTCTCGCGGTTCGCGCAGGGGGTCGGCTCCGGGCTCGTCAACCCGCAGGGCGTCGGGATGATCCAGCAATACTTCCGGGGCGCCGAGCGGGCGAGGGCCTTCGGCTACTTCGGCGCCGCGGTCGGGGTGTCGGTCGCGATCGGACCGGTCCTCGGCGGGGTCCTCATCAGCGCCGGCGGGACCGACCTGGGCTGGCGCCTCACCTTCCTCGTCAACGTGCCGGTGGGGCTCGTGACGATCGCCCTCGGGCTGCGGTGGTTCCCGCGGCCCCTCATCCGGTCGCTGCGCCGGGCCGATCCCGCCACGCGCGCAGAACGCTCCCTCGACCCCGTCGGCGCGCTGCTGCTCGGCGCCGCGGTCCTCGCCATCCTCTTCCCGTTCATGGAGGGGCGCGGGTCGGCCGCGCTGTGGCTGCTGGTGCCGGCGGGTGTCCTGCTCGTCGTCGCCTGGGTGTGGTGGGAGAAGCGGTACGCGCGCTCCGGGCGGAGCCCGATGGTCGACCTCGCCATCTTCCGCACCCGCAGCTTCACCAACGGGTCCCTGATGATCACGCTCTACTTCCTCGGGATGACGAGCGTGTGGGTGCTCGTCGCGCTGTACATGCAGCAGGGCGACGGCCGCTCCGCGATGGAGGCCGGCGTCATCGGGCTGCCGTCGGCGGTGCTGTCCGCGTTCGGGGCCAACTGGGCCGGCAAGCGGGTGCTCACCTACGGCCGCAAGCTGGTGATCGGCGGGCTGCTCATGGGGCTGGTGGGCCTCGTGCTGAGCATCGTCGTGGTCCAGCTGCACGCGTCGGCGGGGCTGAGCGTCTGGTGGCTCCTGCTGTCCCTCTCTTTCATCGGCGCCGCGCAGGGGTGTGTGGTCAGCCCCAACCAGACCCTCACGCTCGCCGAGGTCCCGCTCGCGTACGCCGGGAGCTCGGGGGCGGTCATGCAGACCGGGCAGCGGATCGGCACCTCGATCGGCATCGCCGTCATCACCGCGGCCGTGTTCGGCACGCTGGAGGCGACGGACTGGCCCACGGCCGCGTCGCTCGGGTTCGGGGTCATCGCCGTGGTGCTGCTCGCCGCGCTGGCCGTGGCCGTGAAGGACCTGCGGGACCGGCGGGAGGACGGCACAGCGATGGTCTGAGGTGTGGGGCCCCGTCCGCATAGGGTGGACGACACGCTCACACGTTCGGGGGACACATCAGTGGTTACGGCATTGGAGGCCAACCTCCAGAGCATCTTCGAGGGCAAGAAGCAGTACGTCGTCCCGCTCTTCCAGCGGCGGTACGAATGGGGGCCTAGACAACTCACCAAGTTGTGGTCCGACATCGTCGAGCTCGAGGAGACTCGTCGGACCGACCCGGCGGCCACGCACTTCATCGGGTCGCTCGTCCTGGCGACGAGCCCGGCAGCCGGACCGGTGGGCGTGCAGCAGTTCCTTGTCGTCGACGGTCAGCAGCGACTGACCACGTTGACCCTGCTGCTGGCGGCACTGCGGGACCATCAGTCGGAGCACACCGGTCGCGAGCATTTCGACCGACTCAACTCGCAGTACCTCGTCAACGTCTGGGACAAGGGCACACCGACGAAGTTTCTCCCGACCCAGGCGGACAGGGACGCCTATCTCGCGGTCATCCGTGCCGCCCCGAGCGCGGGCGGCACGGACCATGTGGGGGCCGCGTACCGGTACTTCAGATCGGTCCTCAGCTCGGTTCCTGCCGATCAGGTTGAGGGCATCGAGAATGCAGTTCTTGCCGGCCTGTCACTTGTCTCGGTCACCGCTCAGCAGGGTGACAACGTCCATCGGATCTTCGAGTCGCTCAACAACACCGGTCTGCAGCTGACCCAGGCTGACCTGCTCAAGAACTACCTGTTCATGCGGCTTGGCGACAGCGGTGACTCCGTTTACCAGTCGGTATGGCTCCCGCTCGAGAGACTGCTGTCGTCCGACAACATCGAGCTGCTGTTCTGGCTCGATTCCGTCCAGCGTGACGAGCGCGTCAAGCAGTCGGAGACCTACGACAAGCAGCAGAGGCGTCTCGACGTGATGGTCGAGACGGAGCAGATCGAGCTGGAGGTGCGACGCATCGCCGCGCTCGGGGAGCTGCTCGTCCTCATTCTCGAGCCTGATCGAGAGAAGGACCCACGAGTGCGGGTGCGGCTCGAACGGCTGTGGACCTGGGGTACGAAGACTGCGTTCCCCGTCATGCTCCAGCTGCTGTCTCGCCGCGCCGACGGGACGTCGACGGCAGAAGAGGTAGCCGACGCGCTTCGGATCCTCGAGAGCTACCTCGTGCGCCGGATCGTCATCGGGCGTGCAACCGCCAGTCTGAACCGGACTCTCCTCCAGGCCGTCCAGGCAGTCGTCGCCGCAGATGATGTCGCTGCCGGGCTTCGTGAGTTCCTGTCACGTGGTCGCAAGTACTACGGGACGGATCGCGAGGTCCGCGAGGCGGTGCATGCAGTTCCCTACTACTGGCAGGGACGTGGGCTGCACAAGCGACTCATCCTCGAGTGGTTGGAGGAGTCGTTCGGCTCCAAGGAGCCGGTCGACATGAAACGCCTCTCGATCGAGCACGTCATGCCTCAGTCGTTGTCCGACGAGTGGCGTGCAGACCTGTCGCAGTGGCTCAGCGTCGAGGAGATTCATGCCTTCCACGAATCGAAGGTGCACGCGATCGGCAACCTCACTCTCACCGGGTACAACAGCGAACTCAGCAACGATGAGTTCGCGCGCAAACGGGTCGAGCTCGCGCGCAGCGGGCTGCGTCTGAATCAGTTGATCGGCGCTCACGAGACGTGGGGCCCGAACGAGATCGAGCGGCGGGCGTCGGCTATTGCTGATGCGATCATCGAGATCTGGCCGGGACCGGTCGAGGCGCTTGTCGATGACGGATCGTCGGAGGAACTCTGGCTGACGGTCGCCGAGATTCTGGCCGAGATTCCAGCCGGTAGATGGACCTCGTACGGAGACGTCGCCATCGTTGCGGGTACGCACCCTGTTCCCGTCGGTCAGCGGCTCGCTCGCGTCCCCACGGCCAACGCTCACCGCGTCCTGACCGCAGACGGGCGGGTCGCGTCCGGGTTCAGGTGGATCGATCCACAGCGCACGGACGACCCGCACGACGTGCTGCGGGCTGAAGGGGTGTTGTTCGGTCAGGATGGGCGCGCCCTGGAGGCTGATCGCCTGAGGGCGATCGACCTTGCCGAACTGTCTGGCCTTTCGGTGCCCCAACTGCGACCTGAACAGTTCGAGAGACAACTCAGCTCGTACCAGGGGCCCGATATTGTGGACGCTGTCCACCGGCTGATCGCTCACTGGGAAACGATCGGTGGCGAGATGGATTGGGGCCGAGCCTCGGAGGTCACGGCGTTCTTCAACGCTCAGGGCGCAGATGGTTCGGTCTGGCCGTTCGCGCTGTACCCCAGCGGAAAGGTTGAAGTGGTCTTCCAATATCTCGAGAGTCGACCGCCGTTCGATGACGTGCTGTTGCGGGACGAGCTCAGAGAGCGACTGAACGGCGCGCCCGGAGTGGACCTGCTGGACCGGCCCAGGCCCGGCTTCTCGGTCGAGGTGCTGGCGGATGCCGCCGCATTCGACGTGATTGCAGAGAGCCTGACCTGGTTCATGACGCATCTTGAGCGCGAGGAGTCCGACGACGACGCCTGATGGATGGCACGGGGCTCGAAATGCTGCTCGCCGCGCTGGCCGTGGCCGTGAAGGACCTGCGGGACCGGCGGGAGGACGGGACCGCGATCGTGTGAGGTGCGGGGGCGTCAGAAGAACCGGCGCAGGTACTCGCGCAGCGGTGCGTCGCAGACGTAGACGTAGGTCCCGCGAATCCCTCGGGTCAGGAGCACGCCGTAGATGTTTCGGATGAGCCCGAGAATGTCGTCGTCGGAGTAGGTGATGCCGAGCAGGTTGTTGTTGGCCTTGCCCTTGGCGTCGAAGTACGAGGAGCGGTCGGCGACGACTCGTCCGCTGAGCGGGTCGAGACGCAGGTCGTTCCCGATGATCACGCCCGCGTAGTTGAGGTCGTATCCCTGGACGGTGTGGATCGATCCGACTTCGCCGATCGAGCCTGGTGAGTTGATCCAGTCCCGTGTTGCGCGGTTCCAGGCGAGCTTGTGGCTGCCGAGCTCGATGTCGTGGGCGGCGTTGTCGCGCCTGCTCACCCACCTCCATGCGTAGCCGGCGACGAGGCGCGACAGCCCGTACTCCTCGTTCTGCGTGCGAATGCGTTCGTACATCGCATCGAAGTCGTCGAAGAGCTCGAGCTCGTACTCGCCGAACTCCTGTCGTCCCGGCTGAGAGCCGGCCAGGACCCGACGGATGTATCCGACGTAGTCGGCGTCGGCCCTGACTCGCATCTGCGAGGTGAGGGTGTAACGACGGCCGTCACGGTGCGCGTCGTCCTGCAGTGCCGCCAGCGTCTGTTCGGGAATGTCGGCGGGACGGACTCTCTGCCCGGTGTCGACGAGCAGGATCTGGTGCCTGCTCCTCGCGGTGATCCAGTCGAGCTGCGTCTTTGCCTGCCAGTCCTCCCCGAACAGCTCCTGGCTGATCTCTCTGTAGGCCTTCGTCATCGTTCCCATCGCCTGGGCCGAGTAGATGGTGAGTCGGTGAGCCTCGTCGACGATCAGGAGTTCGAAGGTGTCGGTGCTCCGTCCGACCTCGAACGGCGTGAGCACCATGCCCGGCTCGAGCCCGGGCGTCCGCCTGAACACGTTCTGCACCGAGTGTCGGAGCGACTGCTGCGGGACGACGAGTCCGACTCGGAAGTCCGCGAGAAGCTCACGGTGGCCGGGCGTGAAGTACTCGGCGAGGAACGAGTCCGACGAGATCTGCTCCTCGTCGTCGGAGAGCGCGATGTCGACGAGCAGCTTGACGAGGAAGATCGCGACGATCGTCTTCCCGGTGCCGGGGTGTCCTTCGACAAGGCTTCGGCTGTCGGCGTCGTTCGAGAGGTCCTCGAAGAGCCCGTCGAGAATGCTCTCGACGACGATCGCCTGGTCGTTGCTCAGCGCCTTGAACGGCGACAGCTTGAAGAGGTCGCTGTTGACGATCTCGGGAATCGACCGGGTGAAGTACCCGGATTCGCGCAGTGACTCGAAGATCTCGTCGAACAGCAGCTGATACCGGCCGCGGTCGTAGTACTCGGCGTCGACGATCCCGTCGTTGCGGTTGAGCACCTCGAACTGGCCGTCGCCGCTGAAGAGCCTGATAAGAGTCGACTCCAGGTCGAGGCATGCCGACCGGTTGAACGTGTCGTCGACGATGACGTTGGCGGTGTCGAGCCCGTCCCGTGTCGACAGATGCTGGCGCATACGGCCGGCGGCGTTACCGGTCTCACCGACGTAGACGGACCCCGTGCCGCTGATGCTGTAGACGACCGGCCAGTTGCGATGCCGTGGATCCTGGCCGGCCCAGCTGGTCACGGACCCTTCGTCGAAGGGGAACGACTCGATCGACCAGGTCGGCATCGGTCGTCAGCTCCTTCCATGGCCCGATCGCATGCCGAAAGCTCGGGTGTCGATGAATCGGCCTGTCGTCGTGGTTCGTCTCGAGGCTAACCATTCTGACCCGTCGGTGCTTCTACGTGTACGTGACTGTCCGGGCCGCTTCCGCTCGTCGGGCCCTCGCCCATGCTCGGACGCACGCCCGGTGCCAGGCCGCTCCTTGCCCTTGTTTGATACCTATAGGGGGTATATGCTCGGTCGTAACGGCAGTGAGCGCTGCCGTTCGAGACGAAAGGAACAGTCATGGCTGCCAGCACCAAGGAGTACCTCGTCGACGGCATGACCTGCGGGCACTGCGAGATGTCGGTCAAGGAGGAGATCGGCGAGATCGCGGGCGTTTCCGAGGTCGAGGCGTCGCACGAGTCCGGCAAGGTCAGCGTCACGGGCGAGAACTTCACCGACGAGCAGGTCGCCGCAGCTGTCAGCGAGGCCGGCTACTCGCTCAAGGCCTGACCTTCGCGACGCCCCGCGCCGCCGCCCGTGGGATACCCATACCGGGCATAACGAACGATCCAGCGACCTCCTAGGGAAGGGGAGAGCACATGGCACAGACTGCTGCACCGGTCGACGCGACGGACCTCGTCCACCTCGAGCTCGGGGTGACGGGCATGACGTGCACGTCGTGCTCCTCCCGGATCGAGCGAAAGATCAACAAGGTCGACGGCGCGGACGCGATCGTCAACTACGCGACCGAGACCGCGACGATCGACTACGACCCGAGCAGGATCACGGAGGACGAGCTCATCGAGGTCGTCCGCGGCGCGGGGTACGACGCCTTCGCGATGACGGCGGCGGAGGAGCCGGCCGTCGACGAGTCGGGTGGGGACGAGATCGTCGACCGGCACGAGGAGGCCCGCCTCGCCGAGGAGAAGGACCTCAAGAATCGCCTGATCTGGTCGGCGATCTTCTCCGTGCCGGTCGTGGCGATCTCGATGATCCCGGCCCTTCAGTTCATGAACTGGCAGTGGGCGATCCTCGTGCTGTCGACGCTCATCTACCTGTACGGCGGCATGCCCTTCCACCGCGCCACACTCCTCAACCTGCGGCACCGCTCGACCACGATGGACACCCTCGTGTCGCTCGGGACGACCGCCGCGTACGTGTGGTCGCTGTGGGCGCTGTTCTTCGGCACCGCGGGCCACCCCGGGATGACGATGGAGATGAGCCTGCTGCCGCGCGCCGACGGCATGGACCACATCTACCTCGAGACGATCGCGGTCGTCATCACCTTCCTGCTGCTCGGCCGCTGGTTCGAGGTCCGCGCGAAGGGCGCCTCCTCGGCGGCGCTCAAGGCGCTCCTCGACATGGGCGCGAAGGACGCGGCCGTTCTTCGCGACGGACGTGAGGTCCGCGTGCCCGTCGGACAGCTGGCAGTCGGCGACGTCTTCGTCGTCCGCCCCGGCGAGAAGATCGCGACCGACGGCCGGGTCGTCGAGGGCGCCTCCGCGATCGACGAGTCGATGCTGACCGGCGAGTCGGTCCCCGTCGACGCGTCGCCCGGCAGCCTCGTCACCGGCGCCACGATCAACACCTCCGGCCGCCTCCTCGTCGAGGTCACCCGCACCGGCGCCGACACGACCCTGTCCCAGATGGCGAAGCTCGTCACCGAGGCGCAGTCGAAGAAGGCCCCCGTGCAGCGCCTCGTCGACAGGATCTCGGCGGTGTTCGTGCCGACCGTCATCGTCCTCGCCGTCATCGCCCTGATCGTCCACCTGGCGATCGGCAACGACGTCAACTGGGCGTTCTCGGCCGCCGTCGCGGTGCTCATCATCGCCTGCCCGTGCGCGCTCGGACTCGCGACGCCGACCGCGCTGCTCGTCGGCACCTCCCGCGGAGCCCAGCTGGGCCTGCTCATCAAGGGACCCGAGGTGCTCGAGTCGACGCGCCAGGTCGACACGATCGTCATGGACAAGACCGGCACCGTCACCGAGGGCGTCATGTCGGTGACCGGCGTGCACGCGGCCCACGGCTTCGACGAGGACGCGGTACTCGCGCTCGCGGGCGCGGTCGAGTCGGGCTCGGAGCACCCGATCGCCAAGGCGATCGTCACCGCCGCGTCCGAGCGCGGCGAGCTCGCCGCGGCCACCGGTTTCGAGAACTCCGCCGGACGGGGCGTGAGCGCCGTCGTCGACGGTCGGACCGTCGTCGTCGGCCGCCCGGACGGTGAGCTCCCGGCGGAGTTGTCCCAGGCGTTCGAGGACGCGCAGGGCCGCGGCGCGACGCCCGTCGTCGTGTCCGTCGACTCGGTCCCCGCCGGGGTGGTGGTCGTGCGCGACACCATCAAGTCGTCCTCGGCGCAGGCGGTCGAGCAGTTCACGAAGCTCGGGCTCACGCCGTACCTGCTCACCGGGGACAACGCCCGGGCCGCCGCCGCTGTGGCGGCCGAGGTCGGGGTCGGCGAGGGCAACGTCATCGCCGACGTCATGCCGGAGGACAAGGTCGCGGTCGTGGCACGACTGCAGGACGAAGGCAGGCGTGTGGCGATGGTCGGCGACGGCGTCAACGACGCGGCCGCCCTGGCGCAGGCCGACCTCGGCCTCGCGATGGGCGCCGGCACCGACGTCGCGATCGAGGCCTCCGACATCACGCTGATGAACAACGACCTGCGCTCGGCGGGTGACGCGATCCGACTCTCGCGCCGTACGCTGCGGACGATCAAAGGCAACCTGTTCTGGGCGTTCGCGTACAACGTCGCGCTGATCCCCGTCGCCGCGCTCGGGCTGCTCAACCCTGGGCTCGCCGGCATCGCGATGGGATTCTCGTCGGTGTTCGTCGTGTCGAACTCCTTGACGCTGCGCGGCTTCCGGTCGACGTTGGGCGAGGGCCGCCCGGCGGATACCACCGGGGTCGAGCACGGTGCGGAGACCGCGGCGGGGGACCGCGAGCTCGTCGAGGCGAAGTAACCAACCAGCGAACCAGAAGACCAACGGGAGACAGCCATGACGACGACCGACATCGACCCGCCCGTCGACGCCGAGCCCGGCGCGGCGACCGCCTCCACCGGGGCGAGCACCGACTCCGTGGAGAGCGACCCCGCGCACCACCACGGCTACATCAACGACAAGGCCCGCTACGTCGCGCGGCTTCGGAAGATCGAGGGGCAGGCGCGCGGCCTCCAGCGGATGGTCGACGAGGAGAAGTACTGCATCGACATCCTCACGCAGATCACGGCGCTGACCTCCGCGCTGCGCAACGTGGGCCTCGGGCTGCTCGACGACCACATGCGGCACTGCGTCCGCGACGCCGTCATCGCCGGCGACGAGGAGGCGGACGCCAAGTTCAAGGAGGTCGCCGACGCGATCGCCCGCTTCAGCCGGTAGTCGCAGATCGGCCACCGCGAACCGGCCACCGCGCGCCGAGCACCGTGGCAGGACCCCGCCTTGCGCCCGATTCGGATGGACGCCGGGCGCCGCGGGGGAGAGGCTGACCTGATGCGCCTGTTCGCCGCGATCCGGCCGCCCGCCGAGGTGCTCGACCACCTCGAGCTCCCGCTGACCAACCTCCGGCTCGGCGCCGGCGCCCCGCTGCGCTGGGTGCCGCCCGACCAGCAGCACCTCACGCTCGCCTTCTACGGCGAGATCCCCGACGGCGCGGCCGACGACGTCGCCGACTCCCTCGCCGAGGCCGCCGCCCGGCACGCCCCGCTCGACCTGCGGCTGCGCGGCGCCGGCTCCTTCACCGGCCGGACCCTGTGGGTCGGGGTCGGCGGGGACACCGACCGGCTCACCGCCCTCATGTCCGACGTCGCGGGAGCCCCGTACGAGCTCGACCTCGACCCGGACGAGGACGAGGAGCACGACGACGAGCCGGGACGCCCCGGTGGCGCCCCGGCCCGCGGCCGGCCGAACGGTGCTCGGTCGAACGGCTCCCGGCCCAACGGCTCCCGCTCGAGCCGCGGCCGGTCGGCCCACGCCGGCCACGACCGCCGCCGCGCCCACCTCACCGTGGCCCGCGAGTCACGCCGCTCGCGGGGGACCGACCTGGCCGGCCTCGCCTCCGCGCTCGCGATCTACGAGGGGCCCACGTGGCGGGCCGACGTCGTCGAGCTCGTGTCCTCCCACCTGGGCGAGGGGCGCGGCGGAGGCCCGCGTCACGAGGCCATCGCGACGCTCCCGCTGACCGGTTCGGTGTAGCGCCGCGACCGGATCTGCGCGACCCGCTCCGGCAGCGCCCGCACGGACGCCGGCGTCGGGCCGACCTCCCCGCAGCCGGGGTGCACGGCGGCCGTGCGCGCGCGGGCGTCGGCCGCCTCCGCCTGCAGCGCGTCGAGGTCGCCGAGCGCGAAGGTCGCCGCCCGGCCGCGCAGCTCGAAGAGGACCTCCTCCGCCTCGCTCGCCGCCTGGACGCAGCCGAGGACGATGCGCGCCCGCACGGTTCCGCCCGGCAGGCCGAGCCACCGCTCGGTGAACGCGAGGACCTCGTCCCACAGCCGTGCCTCCCGGCGCCCCTGCAGGCCGGTCAGCCGGACCTCGATGCCGGGGCCGTCCGCGCGGCGGGCGTGGGCGTCGGCCACGTGCAGGGCGACGTCGACGAGGGTCGCCGACGCGGGACGGCCTCCGACCTCGAGCCTGTCCTCGATCTCCTCCCACCCGCGGGGCCGCGCGACGACCGCCGCCCGTGCCGAGCCCGGCAGCACCCGCCACGCGGGGTCCTCGTGCGCGCCGCCGGATCGGCGGTCCGGGGCGATCGGTGCGCCATCAGCCGCGGACTGGGCCCGGCACCGGCGCTCGCGCAGGACCTCGCGCCGCTCGTCGTCGAACCGCTCGTGGAGGGCGCCGACGAGTGCGAGGGCCACCGGCGAGGGGATGCGGCCGGCGCGGCGGCGGACCACCGCGACGCGGGCGCCTCGGTCGGCGGACAGGGCGGGCCGTTCGCCGTCGGGCATGGGGTTGTCGGCGTCGGGCACCCGGGAGGCGGGGACGCGACGGAGCGGGGCGGTCATCGGGAGGTCGGTGAGGGTCATGTCGGTGCACTCCTTCGTGTCGGGGCGGCGGGGCCGCTCAGTGGAACTGCTGCTCCTCGGTGGACCCGCGCAGGGCGAGGGTCTCGGCGGTCGGGTTGAGCGCGGTGGCGACGAGGTCGAAGTAGCCGGTGCCGACCTCGCGCTGGTGGCGCGTCGCGGTGTAGCCCTCGGCCTCGGCGGCGAACTCGCGCTCCTGGAGGTCGACGTAGGCGGTCATCCCCTCGCGGGAGTAGCCGCGGGCGAGCTCGAACATCCCGTGGTTGAGCTGGTGGAAGCCGGCCAGGGTGATGAACTGGAAGCGGTAGCCCATGGCGCCGAGCTCGCGCTGGAACCGGGCGATCGTGTCGTCGTCGAGGTGCTTGCGCCAGTTGAACGACGGCGAGCAGTTGTACGCGAGCATCTGGTCCGGGTGCTCGGCGTGGACCGCCTCGGCCACCTCGCGGGCGTGCTCGAGGTCCGGCGTCGACGTCTCGACCCACAGCAGGTCGGCGTAGGGCGCGTAGGCCAGCGCGCGGGCGATGACGGCCTCGGTGCCCGGCGTGGTGCGGTAGAACCCCTCCGCCGTGCGCTCGCCGGTGGTGAAGACCTGGTCGCGGGGATCGACGTCGGAGGTGATGAGCGTGGCCGCGAGCGAGTCGGTGCGGGCGACGACGAGGGTGGGCGTATCGAGGACGTCCGCCGCGAGGCGCGCCGCGGAGAGGGTGCGCACGTGCTGGGAGGTGGGGACGAGGACCTTGCCGCCGAGGTGGCCGCACTTCTTCTCCGAGGCCAGCTGGTCCTCGAGGTGGACGCCGGCCGCTCCCGCGACGATGAGTGCCTTCGTCAGCTCGAACGCGTTGAGCGCCCCGCCGAACCCGGCCTCCGCGTCCGCGACGATCGGGGCGAGCCAGTCGAAGCCCGGGTCCGTGCCCTCGGAGAAGCTGATCTCGTCCGCCCGCAGGAGCGCGTTGTTGATCCGGCGGACCACCGCGGGGACGGAGTTGACGGGGTAGAGCGACTGGTCGGGGTAGGTCTGGCCGGCCGAGTTGGCGTCGGCCGCGACCTGCCAGCCCGAGAGGTAGATGGCCTCGAGGCCGGCGCGGACCATCTGCGTGGCCTGGTTGCCGGTGATCGCGCCGAGCGCGTGGACGTAGTCGCGGGTGTGGAGCAGCTCCCACAGGCGCTCGGCGCCGCGACGCCCGAGCGTGGGCTCCTCGCGCACCGTACCGCGCAGCCGGACGACGTCCTCCGCCGAGTGGTCGCGGCGCACGCCCGCCCAGCGGGGGTTGGACGCCCAGTCCTGTGCGAGGTCCGCCGCCTCGGAGCGGATGCGGCCCTCGACGGAGCGGGGCTCGGGGCGGGGCTGCGTGCGGGGTGTGGTGCGGGGCGCGGTCGTCGTGTGCGTCTGGTGCGTCTCGACGTCGATGCTCATGGTGTGCCTCTTCCTCGTGGCGGTCGGCGAACCTCGGGTGAAATCCGCGCTGAGTACACGCTCGTGGCTCGTTCTGGCCGCGACCAGCAGTAGAATGTGTAAAGTTCGAGCGATCTTCACCGAGAGAGAAGAGATGGCCGCGACGACGCGAACGACCACGCCCGACGACGACGGACCCGCGCGGCGCGCCGGCGCCCTGCCGGACGGGCCGCGCTCTCGCGGGGAGGCCGACCCGAACGCCTCCGACGACGAGCTCGACCTCGCCGTCCTCGGCCGCCGGATCCGGCACGCCCGCCAGGAGGCGGGGCTGACGCTGGCCGAGCTCGCGGTGCGGGTCGAGCGGGCGCCGTCGTTGCTCTCCCAGATCGAGAACGGGAAGCGCGAGCCGCGCCTCGCGCTCGTCCACGCGATCGCGCGGGCCCTCGACGTTCCGGTCGCGGACCTCATGCGGTCCGTGCCGCCCTCGCGCCGGGCGGCCCTCGAGCTCGCGCTCGAGCGGGCCCAGGCCGACCCCGGGTACGCGGCGCTCGGCCTGCCGTCCGTGCGCGCCACCGCCAAGCTGCCGGCCGACGCGCTCGAGGCGCTCGTCGGCCTGCACGTCGAGCTCGCCCGCAGCGCGACGATCCGCTCGGCCACACCGGAGGAGGCGCGGCGCGCGAACGCCGAGCTGCGCGCCTCGATGCGGGGGCGGAACAACTACTTCGCGGAGATCGAGACGGCCGCGGCGGAGATCTCGGCGGCCGTGGGGCACCGCGGCGGGCCGCTCACCGACCGCGGCGTCTCCGCCGTCACCGAGCACCTGGGCTTCACGATCCACCGCACCGACGACCTGCCGCGCTCGACCCGTTCGGTCACCGACCTCCACCACCGCCGGATATACCTGCCGCTCACCGCGCAGGGCGGGCACGACCCGCGCACGATCGTCCTGCAGACCCTCGGTCACTTCGCCCTGAACCACGCCGACCCGCGCGGGTACGCGGAGTTCCTCGCCCAGCGGGTCGAGGCGAACTACTTCGCCGCCGCGCTTCTCGTTCCCGAGCGGGCGGCGGTCGACTTCCTCGCCGCCGCCAAGAAGGAGCGGGCGCTCGCGATCGACGACCTGCGCGACGCCTTCGCCGTGTCCTACGAGACCGCCGCCCACCGCTTCACCAACCTCGCCACCGAGCACCTCGGGCTGCCCGTGCACTTCATGCGGGTCGGCGAGGACGGGGTGATCTACAAGGCCTACGAGAACGACGACGTCACGTTCCCCACCGACGTCACCGGCGCCGTCGAGGGGCAGATCGTCTGCCGGCGGTGGGCCTCGCGGCGGGTGTTCGCCAACGTCGACCGCTACGCCACCCACTTCCAGTACACGGACATGGGGCGGGGCACGTACTGGTGCACGACTCACGTGGAGCGCACGGACGCCGGGGACTTCGCCATCGACGTCGGCGTGCCGTTCGACTACGCCAAGTGGTTCCGCGGTCGCGAGACGGGGGAGCGGGCGCGGTCGAGCTGCCCGGACCCCGCCTGCTGCCGGCGCCCGCCCGCCGAGCTCGCCGGCCGCTGGAAGTCGCACGCCTGGCCGAGCGCACGGGCGCACTCCCACCTGCTCGCCGCGCTGCCGCCGGGCACGTTCCCCGGGGTCGACGACACCGAGGTCTACGAGTTCCTCGACCGCCACGCGTCGGGCTCGTGACCGTCCCCCCGTTCGTCGAGATTGCGGTTGGTGCACGTCGAGATTGCGGTTGGGAGCCCCACGGCATGTCGAGAGTGCGGGTAAGAGCGCCCCTGAGCCGCACTCACGGCACGGATGCCGACGAACCGCAATCTCGGTGAGTGCGTAGGCTCGAGCACGTGCACGGTGAGTACAAGGTCCCCGGAGGTAAGCTCGTCGTCGTCGACCTGGAGGTGAGCGACGGGCGCCTGAGCGACGTCCACCTGGCCGGCGACTTCTTCCTCGAGCCCGACTCGGCGCTCGCCGACCTCGACGCGGCCCTGACCGGGCAGCCGGAGTCGGCGTCCGCGGCGGACCTCGCCGCTGTCGCGGCCGCCGTCCTCGACCGGCCCGACGTGCACCCGTTCGGCCTCACCGCCGAGGGTGTCGGCATCGCCGTCCGCCGGGCGCTCGGCCGCGCGATCTCCTGGGACGACCTCACGCTCGAGCTCGTCCACGGCCCCACGCTGCACCCCGCGATGCACGTCGCGCTCGACGAGGTGCTCCCCGCCGAGGTCGCCGCCGGACGCCGCGGCCCGACCCTGCGGTTCTGGGAGTGGGACGCGCCGCTGGTCGTCATCGGCTCGTTCCAGTCGGTGCGCAACGAGGTCGACGAGGAGGCGCTCGACCGGTACGGCATGTCCGTGGTCCGCCGCGTCTCCGGCGGCGGCGCGATGTTCATGGAGGCCGGCAACTGCATCACGTACTCGCTCGTGGTGCCGACGTCGCTGGTCGAGGGCCTCAGCTTCGAGCAGTCGTACGCCTTCCTCGACGCGTGGGTGCTCGATGCGTTGAAGGAGATCGGCGTCAACGCCCGCTACGTGCCGCTCAATGACATCGCCTCCGACGTCGGAAAGATCGGCGGAGCCGCCCAGAAGCGGTTCGCGAACGGCGTGGTGCTCCACCACGTGACGATGAGCTACGACATCGACGCCCAGAAGATGCTCGACGTGCTGCGCATCGGCCGCGAGAAGCTCTCCGACAAGGGCGTGCGGTCCGCCGCCAAGCGCGTGGACCCCATGCGCAGTCAGACCGGCATGGCGCGCGAGGCGATCATCTCCTCGTTCCTCGACCACCTGCGGCTGCGGTACTCGACGACCGAGTCGGGGATCCGGCCCGAGGAGCTCGAGGCCGCGCAGAGGCTCGTCGACGAGAAGTTCACCGACGAGAAGTGGACCTACCGGGTGCCGTGAGCCGGCGGATGGTCGAACCGCCGCCGGCCCGCGCCCGCCGTCACCACCCGCGCTCGGCGAGCCGGTGCGGGGCCGGCAGGTCGGCCACGCTGATGCCCACCATTGCCTCGCCAAGCCCGCGCGAGACCTCCGCGACGACGGCCGGGTCCTGGTAGGACTGCGTCGCCTTCACGATCGCCGCTGCGCGCGCCTCGGGGTTGCCGGACGTGAAGATGCCGGAGCCGACGAACACGCCGTCGGAGCCGAGCTGCATCATCATCGCCGCGTCGGCCGGGGTGGCGACCCCGCCGGCGGTGAACAGCGGCACCGGCAGCCGGCCCTCGCGCGCCACCTCGACGACGAGCTCGTAGGGCGCCTGCAGCTCCTTGGCGGCGAGGTAGAGCTCGTCCGCCGACCGTGAGCGCAGGGCATTGATCTCGCCGGTGATCTGGCGGATGTGCTTGGTCGCCTCGGACACGTCGCCGGTTCCGGCCTCGCCCTTCGAACGGATCATCGACGCGCCCTCGGTGATGCGCCGGAGGGCCTCGCCGAGGTTGGTCGCCCCGCAGACGAACGGCACGGTGAACGCGCGCTTGTCGATGTGGTGGGCGTAGTCGGCGGGGGAGAGGACCTCGGACTCGTCGACGTAGTCGACCCCGAGGTGCTGCAGCACCTGCGCCTCGACCAGGTGCCCGATGCGCGCCTTGGCCATGACGGGGATCGAGACGGCGGAGATGATGCCGTCGATGAGGTCGGGGTCGCTCATCCGGGCCACGCCGCCCTGGGCGCGGATGTCGGACGGCACGCGCTCGAGCGCCATGACGGCGACCGCGCCCGCGTTCTCGGCGATCGTCGCCTGCTCCGGGGTGACGACGTCCATGATGACGCCCCCGCGCAGGGAGTCGGTGAGGGCGTCGGGGGAGAGGCGGGTGGCGGAGGCAGGTGCGGTGGTCATGGCGAGGGATCCGTTCGTCGTCGTGCAGGGTGAGGGTTTTGACCTAGGCCAAACAGGCTACCTGTCCTGTCAGTAGGCTCGGACCCGATGACGACATCTGAGACCGCCCGCGAGATCACGGGCTCGACGGCGGCCGAGATCGTCGAGAGCGTCCGCGGCCTCGTCGAGCGGGGACGGCTGGTGCCGGGGGAGCAGCTCCCGTCGGTCCGCTCCCTCGCCGACCGCCTGCGGCTCAACCGGAACACCGTGGTCTCCGCCTACCGGCTCCTCGGTCAGGCGGGGCTCGTCGTCACCCGCGGGCGCGCCGGGACGCACGTCGCCGGGCTCGCGTCGGTCCCCGAGGAGGGGTACGCCGCGGACAGCGTGCTGCGCGACGTCGCGACCGGGAACCCCGACCCGACGCTCGTCCCGGGCATCGAGCGGGCGCTCGCCACGCTGTCGAGCCGGCCGGTGATGTATGGGGAGCGCGTGATCGACGCCGGGCTCGAGGGGCTGGCGCGGGAGTGGCTGCTGCCCGACGTCGGGGCCGAGGGCGAGGCCCGGCTGACCGTCACGGGCGGGGCGTTCGACGCCGTCGAGCGGCTGCTCGCGCAGGCGCTGACGAGGGACGACGCCGTCGCGCTCGAGGACCCGTGCTTCCTCGCCACGCTGCGGACCGTGCGGCTGGCCGGCTACCGCCCCGTCCCGGTCCCGATGGACGCCGAGGGGATGACCGTCGAGGGGCTGCGGGCCGCGCTCGAGCAGGGCGTGCGCGCGGTGGTCTGCACGCCGCGGGCGCAGAACCCGACGGGCGCGAGCCTGAGCGAGGCGCGGGCGGCCGAGCTGCGGGCGCTGCTGGTGGACCACCCCTACGTGCTCGTCATCGAGGACGACCACTTCTCCAGGCTCTCGCGCCGCCCTTTCCGCACGATCGTAAGGCCGGACCACCGGCGGTGGGCACTCGTCCGGTCGGTGTCCAAGTTTCTCGGCCCGGACATGTCGCTCGCCATCACCGCCACCGATCCGGGCACGGCCGAGCGGCTCGCCCTGCGCCTGAGCCCGGGCACCACGTGGGTGAGCCACGTCCTCCAGAGGCTCGCGCACGCGCTCCTCACGGATGCGGACGCGTTGGCCACCATCGAGCGGGCGGCGGCGCACTACGGGGCGCGGAACGCGGCGTTCGCGGGGCTGCTCGCCGAGCGCGGCATCGACGTGCCGGGCTCCGACGGGCTCAGCCTGTGGGTGCCGGTGGCCGCGCCCGCCCGGGAGGTCGCCGAGCGCCTCATGCGGCGCGGCTGGCTCGCCCGCCCAGGGGGCGAGTTCGCGATCGACGACGCCGAGGGGTCGCGGCACCTCCGCCTCACGGTCCACCACCTCGACGACGACGCCGCGCACCGCCTGGCGGACGACCTCGCGGCGGCGTCCTCGGCCTGACGAGGGGCAGACCCTGGCGGCCTCGCTAGAGCCAGGTCCGCGTAATCCTCGAGCATCTGCTCGGCGCGCCGCAGTGAGCCGGGCTCTGGGTTGTGCCGTCAGCAGGAGCCCGCGAATCGCAGAGGTCACTTCGTCGTCGATGAACGCCCGGATGTCGCCGTCGGCCTCGGACGCGGCACAGGACCGAGGTCCTGGTGCGGTGACCGCTCCGGGGTGAGACGGTGGACGAGACGCCGGTCGAGTGCCGGGCGCCGGATCGTCGACCGAACGAAGGAGACCACCGTGTCCGAGACCGCACCCACCGTCGACCTCGACTTCAGCCTCGCCGGGAAGGTCGCGCTCGTCACCGGCGGAGCCGCCGGCATCGGATCCGCGATCGTCGACGCCTTCGCAGCGAAGGGCGCCCGGATCGCCGTCCTCGACCTCGACGGCGAGGCCGCCGCCGCGAAGGTCGCCGACCTCGAGGGCGGGCTCGCCGAGGCCTGCGACGTCTCCGACGAGGCGTCGGTGCAGCGGGCCGTCGACGCGGTGATCGCCGAGACCGGGCGCATCGACATCCTCGTCAACAGCGCGGGGATCGCCCTCCTCGGCCCGGCGGAGGAGCTCCCCGCGGCCGACTTCCGGAAGACGATCGACATCAACCTCACGGGCTCGTTCCTCGTGGCCCAGGCCGTGGCCCGGCACATGCTGCCCGCCGGTCAGGGCCGAGTCATCAACATGGCCTCCCAGGGAGGGAGTGTTGCCCTCGACCAGCACGTGGCCTACGGCGCCTCGAAGTTCGGCGTCATCGGCCTGACGCGGAACCTCGCCAACGAGTGGGGCGGCCGCGGCGTCACGGTCAACACGATCTCGCCGACCGTCGTCCTCACGGACATGGGCCGCAAGGCGTGGGCCGGCCCGAAGGGCGACGCGCACAAGGCCGAGATCCCGATCGGCCGCTTCGCCTACCCCGAGGAGATCGCGGCGACCGCCGTGTTCCTCGCCTCCGATGCTGCGGCGATGATCAACGGCGCCGACCTCGTGGTCGACGGCGGATTCACCATCCGCTGACCGCTCGGCGGCGACTACCGCGCGGGTCGGTCGGTGCGGTGGTCGTCGTCGGGCCCTGCGTCTCGATCGCGAGCCGCCCGCCAGCGCTCCCGCAGCGCGTGCGCGGCCGCCTTGGGGCGCCGGTCGCGGGTGAACGCGCCCTTCTTGTTGCCGCCCACCCGCATGACCCCGGCCTCGGTCGCGAAGTCGGCGAAGTTCCACACGTGCTCGCCGATGACGGCGTCGATCGAGTCGAGCACCCGGTGGTTCATCTCGAGGTACTCGACCTGGTACTCCTCGCTCCACGGCTCGGCCGGGTCGGAGTGGAGCCCGGCCAGGGTGTCGGCGCCGTACTCGGTGATGATGATCGGCTTGCGGTCGGTCGCCCACGCCTGGAGTTCCTCGGTCCAGGCTCGCTCGGCGGCGGCGAGCTCCCCGGTGTGGACGTACCAGCCGTAGTAGCGGTTGAGCATGAGGACGTCGGCGAACTGCGAGACCCGGCACGTCCCGTGCGGGGCGAGCATGACGTTGACGAACCCGACCGGGCGCGTGGCGTCGAGCTCGCGGGTGAGCGCGAACAGCGGCCGGAAGTACGCCTCGGCGGCCTCCGTGTCCGACTCCGGCTCGTTGGCGATCGACCACAGCACCACGCTCGGGTGGTTCTTGTCCCGGTGGACGAGCTCGCGGATCGCCTGGGCGTGGACCTCGCGGCTCTCGTCGTTGATCGTCTCCGGCGAGAAGGTCGTGTACCCCTGCGCGCCGAAGATCCCGCCGCCCAGTCCCAAGTTCTGCCCGACGGCGGCCACCTCGTCGATGACCACCAGCCCGTGCCGGTCGGCGTGGTCGAGGACGTCCTGGGAGTAGGGATAGTGCGACGTTCGGATGGAGTTGGCGCCGATCCAGTGCAGGAGCTCGGTGTCGTGGACGAGGTGGGCGTCGGAGTGCCCCTTGCCGATGATGTCGTGGTCCTCGTGCATACCGAAGCCACGGAAGTAGAACGGCTCGCCGTTGATGAGGAGCTCGGTGCCGCGCACCTCGACCGTGCGGACGCCGACGCTCTGGTGATAGCTGTCGAGCACCTCCTCGCCGTCGACGAGCCGGACCTCGAGGTCGTAGAGGTAGCCGTCCCCGGGTGCCCAGCGGTGGACGTCCGGGACGGTGAGCGTGCCGGCGGCGCCGCCCGGGCCGGCCTCGGCGTCGTCCTCCGCGACGACCCGACCGTCGGCGTCCCGCAGGATGACCGCGACCGTCTCCGTGGCCTGCGAGGACGCCTCGACCAGCCAGTCGATCGTCCCGGTGGTGCCGTCGAGGCCGGGGACGACGGTGATGTCGGTGAGGTGGTCGCGCGGCGTCGAGTGGAGCCAGACCGAGCGGTGCAGCCCGGCGTAGTTGAAGAAGTCGTGCCAGTAGGTCTGGCGGCGCCCGTCCTCGGTGTCATCGACGACGCCCGGCGGGATCGACCGGAAGGTCAGCGTGTTGTCGACGACGACGGTGACGCGGACGGTCTCCCCGGGGCGTACGTGGTCGGTGACGTCGACCTCGAACGGCGTGTAGCCGCCCTCGTGGGAGACCACCTCGGTCTCGCCCACCCACACGGTGGCGCGGTGCGTCACAGACTCGAGGTGGAGGACGATCCGTTCGCCGGCCCAGCCCCGCGGGACACGGACCGTGCGCTGGTACCAGGCCTCGCCCACGTGCTCCCGGACCGCACGGTCGGGGACGAGGTCGTTGTAGCTCGCGGGCACGGCCATGTCCCGGGCGCCGGGGAGCCGTCCGGCGAACCAGCGGTCGGTGCGACCGCGGCCGTCGGGGTCGAGGGCGAAGTCCCAGATCCCGTCGAGCGGACGGCGGTCGCGGGTGGCGGTCTCCTGCGGTCGCATGGTCATCGTCGTGCCCACTTCGTCGGCAAGTGTCTCCACGCTGCCACCAGGCGGTCCGGGCCACAACGCGACGCGGACCTACGATGACGCGGTGACGAGCAGCGATGCCGGGCGACGACGGGGGCGACGACGCCCGAGGCGATGGCGCCGGATCACGCTCGTCGTCGCACTCGTCCTGGTCGTCGGCGTGACCGCGGGGATCCTGTGGCGACTACCCCCACCGGCGACCGACCTCGCCGATCCGCCCACGGGCGACCTCGATGCCGGGGACGGGGGGACGTGGGAGGTCGGGGGGTTCGACGTCGTCGTGGGGGACTCGCTCACGGTCACGCACGACGACGCCGACGGCCCGGTCTGGGAGACCGCGCCCGGGGACGCGTTCCTCACCGCGGCGGCTGGGGAGACGACCTACCGGGACGACGTCGGACTGCTGCGGATCGACGACGAGCACGACGCGACGTGGGCGGCGCAGACGATCGATTCCGTCGAGCCCGACGGCGACACCCTGCGGCTGACCGGGACCCTGACCGGGGACGACGGCGATCTCGGCCCGGTCGGCTGGGAGATGGCGCTGAGCGAGGGGGCGCCCGGGCGGCTCGACGTCGACGTGCGGATCGCTGCGGAGGGGGCCGCTGGGGAGTCCGGCGACGGCGAGGCGGACGGCCGCGCGCCGAACCGGCTCTACCTCTCCTCCGTGCTGGCCGAGGACGAGAGCGTGCATGGGCTCGGCGCGCAGAGCGGCGACTTCGACCTGCGCGGCCGGCGGGTGCCGATCGTCTCTCGCGAGCAGGGAGTCGGGCGCGGGAACCAGCCGCTGTCGTTCGCCGTTGACCTGGCGGAGGCCGCCGCGGGCGGGCAGGACACGACCTACCTGGTCAGCGGCGTCAACGTGACGAGCGAGGCGCGCAGCCTCGCCTACCGGGGCGAGCGGATCGCGAGCGTCGACCTCACTGGTGAGGGTCTCGTGTGGGAGGTCTGGGCGGACGAGGCGTCGTTCTCGCTCGCTGCCGCGGGGACGCCGCTCGAGGCGGTCGAGATCCAGTCGGGCTGGGCGGGGGCGGCCGACCCGCCGCCGAGCTGGACGCAGGAGGGCGCGATCGTCGGGCTCCAGGGCGGGACCGACGAGGTGCGCGCCGAGCTCGAGACGCTGCGGAACGCGGGCGTGCCGGTCGCCGCGGTGTGGCTGCAGGACTGGACGGGGCGGCGCGTGACCTCGTTCGGCGACCGTCTCCAGTGGAACTGGGTGCTCGACGAGGAGCGCTATCCCGGGTGGGACGAGCTCGTCGCGGAGCTGGAGGCCGAGGGGATCCGGGTACTCACGTACACGAACGCGTTCGTCACGGCGGACAGCGGGGCGGCCGCGGCCGAGCGGGGCGGGCGCGACCTGCACGCCGAGGCCGCCGAGCTCGGGCACCTCGTCCTCGACCCCGCGGGCGAGGTGTACGAGCTCGACCAGCAGGGGTTCGACGCGGCGATGGTCGACCTCACCAGCGAGGACGCCCGGGAGTGGTTCGCCCGCGTGATCGCCGACGAGGTGGCCGACGCGGGCGCGAGCGGGTGGATGGCCGACTTCGCCGAGGGGCCGCCGCCGGACGCCGTGCTCGACGCCGGGTCCGGCGAGCAGTGGCGCGCCGCCTGGCCCGTGCTCTGGCAGGAGGTCAACGCCCGGGCACTCGAGCTTGCCGGGCTCGAGTCCGAGGGGCTCGTGTGGCACCGCAGCGGGCACTCGGCGTCCGCCGGGGCCGCGGACGCGCTGTGGCTCGGGGACCAGATGCAGGACTGGTCGGCGGAGGACGGGCTGGCCTCGGTCCCGGCGATGCTGCAGGCGACCGCGGCGAGCGGGATGGCGCAGATGCATTCCGACGTCGGCGGGTACACCTCCCTCGCCCTACCCGTGGTCCCGGACATCGGGCGCGACGACGAGCTGCTCGCCCGATGGGGTGAGCTCTCGGTGCTCGGGCCGGTGCTGAGGACGCACGAGGGCAACCGGCCGGCAGAGGTGGTGCAGGCGGCGGGATCGGCGGAGACTGCCGCGGATCTCGCAGCGTCGGCGCGGCTGTTCGTCGCGCTCGCACCCGAGCGGGCCCGGCTGACGGAGGACGATCCGCTCGGCGCCGCGCAGCACCACCCGTGGATGATCCACGGGGGTGCGGAGCTCCTCGAGGGGGCGGGTGCCGAGATCGCGATGGGGCCCGACGTGCTGCTCACGCCCGTGCTCGAGCCCGGGGCGGAGAGCGTGGAGGCCGTGCTGCCGCCCGGTCGTTGGGTTCATGCGTGGAGCGGGGGCGTGCACGGGGAGGACGACGGCGTGACCGAGGTCGAGGTTGACGCACCGATCGGGCGGCCGGCGCTGTTCGTCCGCGAGGGGACGCAGGTCGCCGACGAGATCACGGCCTTCGTCGCGGACGAGCGGAGCTCTTCCTGACGGGTGCCGTTCGTCGTCGGGCGTGGGGTTGTGGTGTCGGGTGTGCACCAGCCGCAATCTCGACGGTCACCAACCGCAATCTCGACGAACGGGTGGTGGGTCTCCCTACGCGGGGGTGGGGCGCGGGCCGAAGACAGCCGTGCCGACGCGGATGATCGTCGCGCCGGCGGCGACGGCCGGCTCGATGTCCCTCGACATCCCCATGCTCAGCTCGAGCGCCCCGAGCCCGCCGACCTCCTGACCGATCCGCTCGCGCAGCTCGGCGAGCTCGGTGTAGGAGGCCCGCACGAGTCCGGCGTCGGGGCTGTTGGCGCCGATCGTCATGAGACCGGTCAGCCGGAGGTTCTCGCACTGGCCGACGTAGGCGGCGAGGTCGACGGCGGACGCGGGCTCGACCCCGTGCTTCGTCGGCTCGCGCGAGGTGTTGACCTGGATCATCACGTCGAGCAGACGCTGCTCGGCCCGCGGCCCGATCCCGTCCCCGGCGTCGAGGCGGCGCCCGACTGCCTCGTCGATCTTGCGCGCGCGTCGGGGCGACTCCACGGACTGCACGCACGTGGTCCACGGCAGCGCCGCGTTGATCTTGTTCGACTGCAGGTGCCCGATGAGATGCATCTCGTGGCTGTGGACCTCGGGGGCGGCGAGCTCCGGCCCGGACGCGACGAGCTCGTCGACCCGGTTGTGGCCGAGGATCGTGGCGCCCGCGTCGAGCACGGCGAGCATGTCGGCGATCGCCTGCGTCTTGACCGCGACGAGCACGCGGACCTCGCGCTGGTCGCGGCCGGCGGCATCCGCGGCGGCGACCACGCGGTCGCGCACGGTGCGCATCCGCGCGAGGAGGTCGGACTCGGTCATCGGGGCACCTTATCGCTGCGGGGGAGTCGCGTCGGAGATGCCTCCGACGCCGGACGACCGGTCCGTGAGCTCGCGTGCTCGGTCCCCGGCACCGGTCGGTACGCCGGAGCGCGGGACCGTCCGACGTCGGGCTGTGACACGGGTACCCGCGGGCGCGGTAGCGTCATGGAACGGCATGCCATGTGCCGACGAACCGGACACCTCCGACGGAGACGACGTGGTCAGCAGCACCCCCTCGGGCGACGGGCCCGCGCCCTCACCCGCACTCTCGACCGGGACGACGACGACCGGGACGACGACGACCGGGACGACGACGACCGGGACGACGACGACCGGGACGACGATGACCCGGGCGGCGCTCGCCGACGGCCGCGAGCTCATCTACTTCGACGCGCCCGGTGCTCCTCCGCGCGTGCCGAGCCCCGACCCGCGCACCCTCGCCCCCCGGCCCGCGACACCCCGGCTCCGGCGCGACCCGCTGACGGGGGACTGGGTGACCGTCGCGAGCGCGCGGCAGAACCGCGCCTTCCTGCCGCCGGCCGAGTTCGACCCGCTCGCGCCGCAGACGCCCACCAACCCCAGCGAGATCCCGGACGACTACGAGGTGGCGGTGTTCGAGAACCGCTCGCCGTCGTTCGGACCGGGGCTCGGCGAGCCGGCGAAGACCGGCGGCCTCGAGCAGGTGCGGGACGCGGTCGGCCGGTGCGAGGTCGTCTGCTTCAGCCCCGACCGCACGGGCTCGTTCGCCACGCAGACGGAGCGGCGGGCCCGCACGATCATCGACGCGTGGGCGCAGCGCACGGCGGAGCTGAGCGCGATGGACGGCGTCGAGCAGGTGGTCGTGTTCGAGAACCGCGGCGTCGAGATCGGTGTGACCCTGCACCACCCGCACGGCCAGATCTACGCCTACCCCTACGTCACCCCGCGCACGCGGGCACTGCTCGACCAGGTGCGCGCCCACGGCGGGGGCCTCCAGGGCGACGTGCTCGCGAGCGAGCTCGCCGGCCCTCGCGTGGTGGCGCAGACCGATCGGTGGGTCGCCTACGTGCCCTTCGCGGCCCGCTGGCCGATCGAGCTGCACGTGCAGCCGAGACGTCGTATCCCCGACCTCGCCGCCATCGACGACGACGAGCGCACCGAGCTCGCGGGACTGTCGTTGCGCCTGCTGCGGGCGGTCGACGCCCTCTACGGCACCCCGACGCCGTACATCGCCGCGTGGCACCAGGCGCCCGTGCGCGAGGGGCGCGACGACGTCCGGCTGACCTGGCAGATCACCTCTCCGCGGCGCGCCGTGGATCGGCTGAAGTACCTCGCGGGTTCCGAGGCCGCGATGGGCGCCTGGGTTGCCGACATCGTGCCCGAGGCCGGCGCGGAGCGGCTGCGGGAGGCGCTCGCACGGGTCGACGCGGACGCGGCTCGGTTCGATGCCGACGAGGCCGCGCGCGACGGGGACGGCTCGGATGAGTGACGGCACGGGCGCCACAGGGTCGAGCTCCACTGGATTGAGCGCCACCGGGCTGCGCGACGCCTTCGCCGCCACGTTCGGGCACGCACCGACGGGCGTCTGGTCGGCCCCCGGGCGCGTCAACCTCGTCGGCGAGCACACCGACTACAACGGCGGCGCGAGCCTGCCGTTCGCCATCGACCGTCGGGCCCGGGTCGCCGTTGCCCTGCGCGAGGACGGGGTGGTGCGCGCCGGCACGAGCTTCTCCCCGGACTCCGTCACGTTCGATCTCGGCGGGCTCGCGAGCGGGTCGGAGCGCCCGACGGGCTGGGGCGCCTACGCCCTTGGCGTCGTCTGGGCGCTCGGGGAGGTCCGACCGCTCGACGGCCTGTCCGGGTTCGACGCGTGGATCGACTCGACCGTCCCTGTCGGTGTGGGGGTGTCGTCGTCGGCCGCGGTCGAGGCCGCGATGTGCGTGGCCCTCGACGAGCTGTGGGGCCTCGGCCTCGACCGGCAGACGATGGTGCGGGTGTGCCAGCGCGCGGAGAACGTGGTGGCCGGGGCGCCGACCGGCACGCTCGACCAGTCTGCCGCGCTGCTCACCCGGCCCGGGGCCGGCATCCTCCTCGACTTCGGCCGCGGCACCGTGTCCCAGGTCCCGCTCGACCTCGACGACGCTGGGCTCGCGATCCTCGTCGTCGACTCCACCGTGCGCCACGACCACGCCACCAGTGGCTACGGAACGCGGCGGGCCGAGTGCGAGCGGGCGGCCCGGATCGCCGGGGTGGAGCACCTGGCCGAGGTCGCGCCGGGTGAGGTGGCCGGTTGGTCGGGGCGGATGCCCGACGTCGAGCTGCGCCGGATGCGGCACGTCGTGACCGACACCGCCCGGTGCCACGAGGTCGCGCGCCTCCTCGCGGCGGGTGAGCCGCGCGCGGTCGGGCCGGTGCTCACCGAGGCGCACGCGTCCCTGCGGGACGACTTCGAGGTCTCGGTGCCGGCGATCGACGCCGCCGTCGACGCCGCGGTGGCCGCCGGCGCGCACGGCGCCCGGCTCACCGGGGGAGGGTTCGGCGGGGCGTCGATCGCGCTCGTCGACGCCGCCGACGCCGAACGCATCGCCGCCGAGGTCACCGACGCGGTGGAGGGCGCCGGCTTCCCGCGGCCCGACATCTTCCCCGTCCTGCCGAGCGGGGGCGCTCGCCGGGACGACGACGAACGACCGGGCTGATCCGGCGCTCCCGTCGTGCCGGTCCGGGATCGGCGTCCCCGGCCGGCCCCGACGCGCGAGACCGTCAGCCGATCGCGCCGCCGACGAGCGAGCCGATGCCGTAGGTGACGAGCATGGCGATCAGTCCGCCCGCGATCGTTCGGACGGTCGCGCGACCCTGCGCGGCCTCGCCGAGGCGGGAGGAGACGAGCCCGGTGAGGGCGAGCGCCACGACGACGGCGAGCATCGTCGCCGGCACCCGCAGCGACACCGGGGTCAGGAGCATCGCGGCGAGCGGGACGAGGCCGCCGAGCGTGAACGCCACGAGCGAGGCCACGGCGGCCTGCCACGGGCTGACGAGCTGCTCCTCGTCCATGCCGAGCCGGACGTTGAGGTGGGCGTCGACGGCGTCGTGCGCGGTCATCGCGTCGGCCACCTGGCCGGACAGCTCGGCCGGGACGCCGGTGTGCTCGAGCGACCCCATGAGCGCGAGGCGCTCGCGCTCGGGGTCCGTGGCGAGCCCGGAGCGGATGCGCGCGATCATCGACCGCTCCGTGTCGCGCTGGGTGGAGACCGAGACGTATTCGCCGGCGGCCATCGACAGGGCGCCGGCCACCAGCGCGGCCACGCCCGCGATGGCGAGCGCGGTGACCGACGAGCTGGCTCCCGCGACCCCGACGACGAGGCCGGCCACGGAGACGATGCCGTCGTTCGCGCCGAGCACCCCGGCGCGAAGCTGGTTGAGGCGCGCGCTCGACCCCACGCGCTCGTCGTGGGCGCTCGCGGCGGCCAGGGCGTGCTCGGAGGGGGCGTCCGGCGAGGCGCCTTTCGACGTCGGGACGTCAGGTTTCGGACGGATGGTGCCGCTCGGGGCGGGGTCGAGGAAGAGGGTCATGACACTGACCGTACGCCGCGCCCAGGTGCTTGTCACCGTTGGAAAGGCTGGCCTCACGTGCCGACCTGGGTGTGCGTCGTTCGTCGTCGGGCGATGGGTTGGTGAGCCTTACCTCACAACGTCAAGAGAGGGTGAGGCGAGCCTCACCTCACGCGTGCCAGTCGGTCCCGCTCTCGTCGAGAGTGCGGTTGGTGCTCACCGAGATTGCGGTTCGTCGGACGGGACTACTCGTCGAGCAGCCAGTGGTTGCGCATCCCGAGGGCCCGTTCGAGCGCGGCGACGACGCCGGCGACCATGAGCGCCACGTTCGCCCAGCTCGGCAGGGACACCGGGGAGGTGAAGTCGAACCACCCGGTCCAGCCGGACACGAGCTGCACGAGCTGGGGGAGCTCGAGGAGCAGGGCGAGGACGAGGATCGTCCACGAGGCCGCCGCGAGGATCCGGCTGGCCGTCGGGCGCTCGCGCTCGAGGTCGGCCCGCCATCGTTCGCCCGTCCCGGGGCGCGGCTCGAGCTGGATCTCCTGCCCCACGGCGTCGACGAGGTGCGCGCGCGAGAGGCCGTACGTGCTCCACGCGACCTCGATCCGATGCCCGTGCGGGAGCTCGAACCGAGACTTGCCGCGCTGGACGCGGTCCTGCACACCGTCGCGGTAGAGGTGGACCTTCTCGGAGAGGTCGAACAGGTCGACGTCGACGTCCCAGGTGGTCCCGCCGAGCGTCGTGCCGAGCTGGGACCGCCAGAGCCACTGCCAGCCGGTCACGGGGCGCAGCTCGCTCTCGTCGCCGGGCGTCTCGCCCTTCGGGCCGTCAGGTGTCACGGAGCCGAGTCAAGCAGGCGGGGAGGGGGCGGGCGTCCGCCGTCCGACCGACGACCGGTGTCATCCCTTCGATCGACCCGACGACGACGAACAGCGCGAATCGTGCCCCGCCCCGTCCATGTCGAGAGTGCGGTTCGCGGGCCTCACCCGCACTCCCGACCAGTCCCGTCATCGAGAGTGCGGTTCGTGCGTATCGAGATCGCGGTGTGTGTCGCACCAACCGCAGTTTCGACGTGCACCAACCGCAATCTCGACGAACGGGGGTCAGGAGGCGGCGGCCACGCGGACGACCGCGAGGATGACGCGACCCGCCTCGTCCGACGCCGCGAGGTCGACCACCCCCGTCAGCGCCCAGTCGAGCTCCTCGTTCTCGTCGACGAGCCGCTGCGTGACGAGCCACCAGCGCCGCTCGCCCGGCTCCGGGGCCGCGTCGACGTCCACGCCCGCGAGCTCGAGGTCGGCGTCGTCGGGGTCGGTCGTCACCGTGACGACCTGGCGGCTGGTCGCGTCGGGCCCGGTCGAGAGCCACTCGTGGGCGTCGTAGAAGTCGTCGAGGACCCGCGTCCAGTCGTCCTCGGTCACCGGTGCGCCCGGCGCCAGGGCCGCCGCCACGCTCCCAACCGCAATCTCGACGGAAGGGTTGCTCCCAACCGCAATCTCGACGGAAGAGGTGGGCCAGCCGGAGCCGGCCACCAGCCGAGCGAGCGCGCCTGGGTTGTCGTTGGCGATCTGCCGGACGTACGCGGTGCTCGCCCGCAGGACCGCCGACCGGAACGCGTGCGTGTTGCGCGTGAGCGCCACGTTGCCGTCGGCGTCGGCCCCCAGCCGCGGCTCCTCGAGCCCCCCGACCGCGTGCGCCGCCGCCTGCGCGTCCCCTGGGTCGACCGTGCCGTCGGCCAGCGCCGACCACTCGTCGAGCAGCGAGGAGTCGACCGACCGCACGAGCGCGCCGAGCCAGTCGACGATCTCGGTCACGGCCTCGGTCCGGTGCGCGTCGGGCACGACCTGGCGCAGGGCCCGGTAGGCGTCGGTGAGGTAGCGCAGCACGACGCCCTCGGAGCGGCCGAGGTCGTAGCGGGAGATCAGCTCGGAGAACGTCGACGCGCTCTCGACCATCTCGCGGACCACGGACTTCGGGGCGAGCTCGAGGTCGGCGACCCACGGGTTGGACTGGCGGTAGGTCGCGAGCGCGGCGGTGAGCATCTCGTCGAGCGGCCGCGGCCACGTGACCTCCTCGAGCGCCTCCATCCGCTGCTCGTACTCCACGCCCTCGGCCTTCATCGCGGCGATCGCCTCGCCGCGGGCGGCGCGCTCCTGCGCGTAGAGGACGGGGCGCGGGTTCTCGAGGGTGGCCTCGACGACGGACACGACGTCGAGGGCGTGCATCTCGTCGTCGACGTCGAGCAGGTCGATCGCGGCCAGCGCGAACGGCGCGAGCGGGGCGGTGAGGGCGAAGTTCTTCGGCAGGTCGAGGGTGAGGCGCACGTAGGGCTCGCCGGGATTCGCGCGCCGCCACTGCGCGTCCGCGTGCTCGACCACGCCGGCGAGCCGCAGCGACCGGTAGATCTCGATCGCCCGGCGCACGTGCATGTTCCGCGGCGAGTCCGGCTCGTGGTTGTCCGTGAGCAGGCGGTACGCGGCGGCGACCGGGTCCCCGGGGCGGGCGAGCAGCGCGAGGATCATCGTGTGGCTGACCTGGAGCTGGCTGGTCAGCCGCTCCGGGGTGGCCTCGACGAGCCGGTCGTGCGTCTTCTCGGTCCAGTTGACCAGGCCCGGCTCGGGCTTCTTGCGCTGGATCCGCTTCTTCTTCGCCTCGTCGTCGCCGGCGCGGGCGAGGAGGCGCGCGTTCTCGATCTCGTGCTCCGGCGCCTGTGTGACGACCTCGCCGAGGGTGTCGAACCCGGCGCGTCCCGCACGCCCCGCGATCTGGTGGAACTCGCGGGCGGTGAGGTGTCGGACCCGTTCGCCGTCGAACTTCGTCAGCGCCGTGAGGACCACGGTGCGGATCGGCACGTTGATGCCCACGCCGAGGGTGTCGGTCCCGCAGATGACGGGAAGCAGGCCGCGCTGGGCGAGGCGCTCGACGAGCCGGCGGTAGCGCGGCAGCATCCCCGCGTGGTGGACGCCGATGCCCTTGCGCAGCAGGCCGGACAGGGTGACACCGAACCCGGGGCCGAAGCGGAAGTCCCCGATGGCCTCGGCCACGGCGTCGCGCTGCTCGCGGGTCGCGATCTTCACCGAGGTGAGCGCCTGGGCGCGGGTGACCGCGTCCTTCTGGGAGAAGTGGACGACGTAGGCGGGAGCCCGGTGCGTGGAGGTCAGCTCGACGAGCAGGTCCTGCAGCTGCTGGACCGACCACGTGAAGGTGAGGGGGACGGGCCGTACGGCGTCGTCGACGAGCTCGACCTCACGGCCGGTGCGCCGCGTGAGGTCCTCGCGCAGCCACGTGACGTCGCCGAGCGTGGCGGACATCAGCAGGAACCGGGCGTGGGGCAGCTCGAGCAGCGGGATCTGCCAGGCACCGCCGCGCTGCGGGTCCGCGTAGTAGTGGAACTCGTCCATGACGACGGTGGCCTCCGACGTCGGACCGTCGGGCCCCTCGCGCAGCGCCGTGTTCGCGAGGATCTCGGCCGTGCAGCAGATGATCGGGGCGTCGGGGTTGATCGAGCTGTCGCCGGTGACCATGCCGACGTTGGCCGCGCCGAACAGGTCGACGAGCTCGAAGAACTTCTCCGAGACGAGCGCCTTGATCGGCGCCGTGTAGACGCCCGGGCGGCCCTGGGCGAGCGCGTGCGTGAGGGCCCCGACGGCGACGAGCGACTTCCCCGAGCCCGTCGGCGTGGCGAGGACGACGTGGGCGTCGGTGGCCAGCGCGACCAGCGCCTCCTCCTGGTGCGGGTACGGCTCACGGCCGGTCGAGGAGACCCAGTCGAGGAAGCCCTCGAGGATCGCGTCGCCGGTGGGCGTGCCGTCGGCCTCGTCCTCGAGGCGGTCGAGGAGCACGTTGAGCGGCGGACCGGCGACCTCGTCCGACGACGGCGCCTCCGGCGCGGGGGCGGCGGGCGTCTCGACGTCGGGCTCGGGGGAGGTGGTCACCGGCCCAGGGTGTCACGCCCCGTCAGCTGCGCCGGCGGGAGACGACGACCGCCCGGCCCGCGAGGCCGACGGCGAGCACCGCGAGCCCGGCCACGAGCGAGGTCCACGGCAGCGTGGCCACCAGCACCACGCACCCGATCAGCCCCACCACCTGCAGCGCCCGCGGGTACCTCCGGTCGTCGCCCGCCTGCGTGAGCGCGGACAGGTTGGCCACCGCGTAGTACACGAGCACGCCGGTCGAGGAGAAGCCGATCATCTCGCGCAGGTCGACGAGCAGGACCGCGACGGCGACGACCGCGCCGATGACCATCTCCACCCGGTGCGGCACCTTGTGGACGGGGTGCACGGCGTCGAGGACCCCGGGCAGGTCGCGGTGCCGGGCCATCGCGAGCGCCGTGCGGGAGACCCCCGCGAGCCCGGCGAGGAGCGCCCCGAGGCAGGCGGCGGCCGCGGCCACGCGGACGAGCCCCTCCGACCACGGGCCGAGGCCGGCTGCCTGGGCGGCGTCGACGAGCGGGGCCGCCGAGTCGGCGAGGTCGCCCGGCCCGAGCGTGCCGAGCAGTGTGAGCGCGACGACCGCGTACAGGAGCACGACGGCGAGGAGCGTGGTGACGATGGCGCGCGGGATCGTCCGGCGCGGGTCGCGGACCTCCTCGCCGAGCGTGGCGATCCGCGCGTACCCCGCGAGCGCGAAGAACAGCAGTCCCGCGGACTGCAGCACGCCGTACGCGCCGCCGGGGGCGTCCCAGCTCCCGAGGGCGGCGCCCGGGTCCGCGCCCCCGCCGGCCCACATCGCCACGAGCACGACGACGAGAAGCGCGAGGACGACCCCCGCGATGACGGCGGCCGCCCGGGCGGTGCGCGTGATGCCGCGGAGGTTGACCGCGGTGAGGGCGAGAACGGCGAGGGCGGCGACCGGCCGCGCCCACCCCGGCGGGACCGCGTACGCGGCGAAGGTCGTGGCCATCGCGGCGGCCGAGGCCGTCTTGCCGATGACGAAGCCCCAGCCGGCCGTGAACCCGGCCCACTCGCCGAGGCGCTCGCGGCCGAAGACGTAGGCCCCGCCCGAGGTGGGGTAGGCGGCGGCGAGCTGCGCCGTCGACGTGGCGTTGCACAGCGCGACGACGACCGCGATCGCGAGGCCCGCGAGGAGCAGGCCGCCGGCCGCTCCAGCCGCGGGGCCGAACGCGGCGAAGACGCCGGCGCCGATCATCGACCCGAGGCCGATCGCGACGGCCCCGGGCAGTCCGAGCCGCCGGTCGAGCGAGCCGGACGGGCCCGGGGGAGCCGACGGCGTGGGGGGTGCGGTCACCCGCGAAGGTTAGGCCGGACCGGTGTCCGCCGGATGAACGGGCGGCGGGGCGAACCGGGACGTGTCCTCGACGTCGGGGCGGCCCGCGGCGGGCGCCCGGGACGGAGCGGGGGCGGCGTACGAGGCGGAGGCGCCGTTCGTCGTCGGCCATGGGTGCGTGCCCGGGCTGGGCGCGACCGGGGAGACTCGCTCCCCGGCGTCCGTTCGGGCGGCCCGGACGGAGGCCCCGTGCATCAGGCGCTCGAGCGGCCCGCGGCCGAGCGTGAGGTACCAGGCGAGGCAGCCGATCGCGAGCCCACCGGCGAGGTAGGCGAGCGGCCGGTTCGACTCCTCGAACGTGGCGAAGGTGTCCGGCCACCAGTCGATGGCGATGACGTGGGCCGAGTACGCGGTGAGCGACATGGTCCCGATCGCGCGGATCGGGAGCAGCGCCAGGTGGACGACGCGTGGCAGGAGGAGGCAGGCCGCGAGGATCGTCAGGGCCACGCCGCCGGAGCCGACCATCTCGACCGGCGACGCCGAGTGGGCCGTGGCCTGGAACAGGTCGAGGGTGCCCGGCCAGACGACGTCCGTGTCGAAGGTGGCCCCCGGGAGCCCGGGAAAGTGCCACGGCTCGCCGCCGCCGGTCGTCGCGTCGCCGGCGCCGGGGGAGGACTCGTCGATCACCGCATCCGGCTGCTCGCCGACCCAGAGGAACTGGCCGGACTGCTGCTCGCCGGGGAAGGGGTCGTCCGCGCTCTCCTCGCCGAACGCCATCGTGCCGACGTTCGCCGCGCGCAACGCCGCCCCGCCGCCGTAGCCGACGCCCGCCGAGAGCAGCCCGGCCCCGAGGAGGATGAGCAGCACCTTCCAGCTGCGCAGGTCGAGCCGCGCGACCCCCATGCCGACGAGGACCAGGCCGAACCAGACGAGGCCGGGGTAGAGGCCGAGCAGGGCGTCGAGGACGGCCCCGTTGACGCCCCAGGAGTCGCTCACCATCCCCGACGCCGTGATGAGCGTGAGCAGGTACGGCTTCGCGATGGCGGCGACGAGCGTCCACACCCCTCCGACGACGAGGAGCCGGCGGGCGCGCCACCGGTGGAACGGCAGCGAGAACATGAACCACACGGCGTAGAAGCCGAGGATGAGCGCGACGAAGGTGTCGAGCATCGCGAGCAGCGCCGTGATCGCGAGCAGGAGGACGGCACGGACGAGGATGCGGGTGCGCGACTGGAGCGCCCGCACGCCCGTGGACGGCGTGCGCCCGCCCGTGAGGATGCCGAGCGAGACGCCGGCGAGGAGGCAGAAGAGGATCGAGCTGCGGCCGTGGGCGAACCCGAGCCAGCCGGACAGGGTCGACAGGTCGTCGGTCGTGTAGCCGACGTGCGCCGTGACCATGCCGAGCACGGCGATGCCGCGCGCGAGGTCGAGGCCGACGAGGCGGCCCGTGCTGCGCGGGGCCGCGGGGCCGGACTCCGTGGTGCGTGCGGCGGTCGCGGCGCTCGCGCCGCTCGTGGCGGGACGGCCGTTGACGTACGGCGAGGCGTTGGTGCTCGGTCCGGCGTTGCCGTACGGCGAGGCGCTGGGGCTCGGTCCGGCGTTGCCGTACGGCGAGGCGCCGGCGTACGGCGAGACGCTGCCGTTCGCGTGGCCCGCGGAGGCCGGTGCGGACATGGGCGCCGCGGGCGTGTGACTCATGCGCGCATCCTGCCGCGCGAGGGCCTGCCCGCACGACCCGCGATCACGCCCGGACCGGGAGAGCGCTCCCCATGTGGGGCTGCTCACGGGGGTTCCGGGACGTCCTTCAGCCCGGTCGGCAAGCGGCGGGTCGGGCACCTCCTGACGGTCCGGCCGTTCGACGACACGTGACGCCGTTACCCGCGCGCATAGCCGCGTTCTTCGCGTTTGCGCAGGTCAGTTCACCCGGTCGTCACGCTACGGCAGTCATTGCGACGCACAGCTGGCGCACGGTGCAGGGGCCGGTCCGCCCGGACCGCCATCCCCTCCGAAGGAGTACCGACCGATGACAGTCCACAGACCGCGCCGCCTTGCAGCGGTGGCGCTCGGCGCGCTCATGGTGGGGACGGCCCTGCCGGCTGCCGCCACCCCCGGTGCCGCGCCGTTCGAACCGTCCGACGACCAGGCCGCGCCCGCCGACGGGGCCGAGCCGCTCGGCCCCGTCCTCCCGATGCAGTACGAGCCCGCGACGGCGACCCCCGAGCAGGAGGCCGCCGGCGCCCCCACGCTCACCCCCGCCGACGGCACGCGCGTGTCGGGCCACCAGACGCTCGTCGCCGAGCCCACCTCGGTCGACGACCCGGTCGAGTCCCTCGCCGTGGACGGCGAGCCGGTCCCCGCGCGCACGACCCTCGGCGGCGACGAGAACGCGCTGTTCCAGGTCAACGTCGGCAGCAACTCGATGTCGCGCGGCTTCGACAACTACCTCGTCGTCAACGGGACGCGCCTGACGATCTTCGAGACGTACGCGAGCGAGGCCACCCGCGTCGAGGTGCCCTACGAGCTCCTCGTGCACGGCGAGAACCACATCACCATCGGTGCCGGCGGCCGCCCGTCCGCCTGCGGCGTCAACTTCGACGACTTCGTCCTCGACGACTTCCGGCTCGTCCTCGCCGACGGCACGGAGATCCGCGACGACGCCAACCCCGACAACGTGACCGTCGGCGACGGCAGCTGTGGCTCGAACACGGAGCGGAGCACGACCCAGGACCTCACGTTCACCATCGACGGTGAGCCCACGGCCGAGTCCGGCCTGCTCCACGTGCTCGACACGACCACCGTCGACGACGGCGAGCACGAGGTGACGGCGTCGACCGAGTCCGGCGCCGAGACCACCCAGACCATCACGACGGACAACACGGGCCCCGCGCTCGTCTCGTCCAGCCCCGCCGCGGGCGACGACCTCCTCGGCGAGTTCACCATCGGTGCCGAGGTGGCCGACGACGCCGGCGTGCGCGGCCCGGTCGCGGTCACCCTCGACGGCGAGCCGATCCGCATCGGCTCGACCCTGAGCACCGACGACCTCACCCCGGGCGAGCACGAGCTCGTCGTCGAGTCGAGCGACTCGCTCGGTAACGCCTCGCGCCACGTCCTGCCCTTCACCACCGCGCCGAACTCGCCCACGATCGGCGCGATGAGCCCGGAGAGCGGTTCGCGCGACCAGGACGGCGCCGTCGACCTGTCCGTCGACGTCACCGACCCGAACGGCGCCGACGTGACGACCACGTTCTACGCCGCCGACCCCGCGCGGCCCGACGCCGCGTACCAGGGCACGGCCGCCGAGCTCCCGCTCAGCCAGCTCGACTTCACCGGCCAGACCGAGGCGGCCACCGACGCGCTGCGCCCCGGTGACGACGAGGTGCTGCGCAGCCCGGCCGCCGAGGGCGTGACCTACCAGCGCTTCGACGTCCCCGTCGAGGGCTCGGACGACGACGAGATGGTGGTCTCCTGGTCCGGCCAGGTCGACCCCGCCCGCGGCGTGCGCCTCTACGCGTGGAACGCCGAGGAGCTGACCTGGGAGCGGCTCGCCGACGCCCGCGGCGCGTCCGACGGCGACACCCACCTGTCCGGCCCGGCCACCGCCGTGCACGACGACGCCGGTGAGGTGCACCTCCTGGTCGAGGGCTACGACCCCTTCGCCGACGACGTCCCCGGCGAGCCGGACGGAGCGTTCCGCGACCCGGAGAGCTACGACTTCTCGCTCGCCCACGTCACCGACACGCAGTACTACTCGGAGGGGGCTGTTGGTGCCGCCGGCGGTGTCCCGGACTCGCTGCCCGAGGAGGAGCGCCAGGCGTTCGCGGACTCCTACCGCGGCATCGTCGACTGGCTCGTGGAGAACGAGGACGAGCGCAACCTCGCCTACGCGTTCCACACCGGGGACGTGGTGCAGAACCACATCGTCACCACGGACGACGAGGAGTGGATGGGGCTCGTCCACGACGAGTACCAGTTCGCCAGCGACATGCAGACGGTGCTCGACGAGGCCGGCATCCCGAACGGGATCCTGCCCGGCAACCACGACAACATCTACGGCGCGAACAACGACGTCTTCAACGAGTACTTCGGCCCGGAGCGGTACGAGGCGCTCTCCGAGGGATGGGAGAACGCCAGCTACGGCGGCCCGTGGCAGCCGGGCGACAACTCGGCGCACTACGACCTGTTCACGGCCGGTGGCCTCGACTTCATCGCGGTGCACCTGCCGTACTGGAGCTCGGACGCGCAGCTGACCTGGGCCCGCGAGATCCTCGCGGAGCACCCGGACCGGAACGGCATCGTCGCGACCCACGTCTACCTGGGGGCGTCGTCGTCCCCCGACGGCCGTGGTGCCGGGTTCGGCGCGCCCGACGGGCAGCCGATCTTCGACGAGGTCGTCTCGCAGAGCCCGAACGTGTTCCTTACCCTCAGCGGGCACATCCACGGTGTCGGCACTAACGTCCGCACGGACGTCGCCGAGCCGGGGCACAACGTGGTCGAGATGCTGGCGGACTACCAGAACTACGAGGTCGACGGCGCCCGCGCCTCCGGCTTCTTCCGCATGCTGCAGTTCGACGTCGACCGGTCCGAGATGACGGTGGACACCTACTCGCCGCGCATCGACAACCACGGCGCGACCGAGTTCGACACCAACGAGCGCTACGACGGCACCGAGGACGAGATGACGCTCCCCGTCAACCTCACCTCGCGGACCACGTCGATCGCGACGGACGCCGTCTCGGTGGCCGTCCTCTCCGACGACGTCATCGGTGAGGACACGGTGGCCGGCGAGGGGACGGCGACCGCGCAGTGGACCGACCTCGCCGCGGACGAGACGCACGGCTGGTACGCCGTGGCCGAGAACGCCACGGGCGGCCGGACGGTCTCCCCGCTGGCGACGTTCGCCACCGCGGCCGGCGACGGCGAGGACCCCGAGGAACCGGGCGAGCCCGGTGAGCCGGTGCCGCCGACGCCGGGTCGTGGGTTCTACCTCAATGACGGCTGGGACGCGGTCGCGGAGCACGAGTTCTCCTTCGGCCGCGCCGGTGACGAGGTGCTCGTGGGTGACTGGGACGGCGACGGGAGCGACTCGCTCGCGGTCCGTCGCGGGAACAGCTACTTCCTGTCCAACTCGCTGTACGGCGGGAACGCGGACGTCGAGCTGGACTATGGCCGCGCCGGCGACACCGTGCTGGTCGGTGACTGGGACGGCGACGGCGTGGACACCTTCGCCGTGCGCCGGGGCAACGCCTACTTCGTGTCCAACACCCTCGAGTCGGGCGACGCGGACACCGAGCTGGCCTACGGCCGCGCTGACGACGCCGTCCTCGTGGGTGACTACGACGGCGACGCGATCGACACGTTCACCGTCCGGCGTGGGAACACCTACTTCATCGCCAACTCGCTGACCGGTGGCAACGCCGATGCCGAGCTCGACTACGGCCGGGCCACGGACGAGGTGTACGTCGGTGACTGGGACGGTGACGCGGTCGACACGTTCGCGGTGCGGCGTGGGATCACGTTCTTCGTCTCGAACTCGCTCACGGCGGTCAACGCCGAGATCGAGCAGGACTACGGCCGCTCCGGTGACGAGGTCTTCGTCGGCGACTGGGACGGCAACGGCACCGACACCGTCGGCATCCGCCGCTGACCGATCACCAGCTGATGGCGAGTGAGCGCCGCCCGGACCACGGTCCGGGCGGCGCTCACTCGTCTGCGAGAAGCGCGCTCGTCACCTCGATGAGTCGCTCCCGCAGCGGCGCCGCCCGCACCGCCATCTCCTTCTGCCGGCGCGCATACTCCGCCCTCCCGGCGGGCTCCTCGATGCGCACCGGCGCAAGCCCGTAGCCCGACACGTCGTACGGCGCCGCGGCCATGTCGAGCCGCCGCACGTCGAGGGCGAGATCGGCGCAGTCGAGCAGCAGCTCGCCGGGGACCGCGGGCCCCAGCGTGAGGCACCACCGCAGCAGGTCCATGTTGACGTGCAGGCAGCCGGGCTGGTCGAGCTCGATCTGTCGCTCACGGGTGGGCGTGAGGGTGTTGAGGGGTTCGGCGTCGGGCGTGAAGAACCGGTACGCATCGAAGTGGCTGCAGCGGATCGTCGCCGACTCGACCGCGGCGTCCGTGGCCGCCTGCCCGAGCCGCAGCGGTAGCGGGTGCCGGTGCCGTTCCTGCCGGTAGACCATCGCCCACTCGTGCCAGCCGAAGCAGCCGAGGGTGGGCGCCCGGCCGGCCGTGCGGCGCAGCAGCTGGTCGACCCACCGCACGCCGTCGCCGCGGTCGGCCACGAACGCGGGCACGTCCAGGGTCACGCCGCCGTCCTCGGTGCGGCGGTGCCAGCGCCAGGCGGAGCGCTCGTCGAGGTCGGCGACCGATTCCGCGCCCTCGCCCGCGGGGTGGGCATCGGCGGGGTGCGCGTCGTCGTCGGGCAGGAGCTCCACCCCGACCCCGGGGTGCCACCGACGTGCCTTGCCCGGCTTGAACGGGTAGTACTCGTAGAGGAAGTCCTCGACCGCGTGCTTCTCGTGGCGCGAGCGCCGAGCGCGATGGCCGGCGGTGAACGCGTCCGCGCGCGCGGCGTGCTCGGCGGCGCGCGCCCGCCAGTTCCTCGCCGTCAGTCGCACGTCGCCCAGGGTAGGCAGGTCACCTCACCGCCCCCGACGACGACGAACCGCGCGTTCCGTGGGTGGCCGCCGCCCTGAGCCGCACTCTCGACCATCCGTGGTGGGCCTGAACCGCACTCTCGACCACCGGGGCTGCTCCCAACCGCAATCTCGACGAGCACGAACCGCAATCTCGGCGAGCCATAGGATCGGGGCATGCGCATCGCCCGCTTCGTCACCGACGGCAACCCCCGCTACGGCGTCCTCGACGAGGACTCCGCCGAGCTCGTGGTCCTCAAGTCCGACCCGCTGTTCGCCGGGTTCGACACGACGGGGGAGCGGGTCCCGCTCGACTCGGCCCGGCTGCTCTCGCCGGTCATCCCGCGCTCGAAGGTCATCGGCCTCGCCCGCAGCTACCGCACCGACGAGATGCCGGACCCGGAGCCGGTGCTGTTCATCAAGCCCAACACCTCCGTCATCGGCCCCGACGACCCGGTGGTGCTGCCGCGGTGGAGCAGCGAGGTCTGGTACGAGGCCGAGCTCGCCGTGGTCATCGGCCGGATGGGCAAGGACGTGCCCGTCGAGCGCGCCGACGAGATCATCTTCGGGTACACCGCCGCCAACGACTACACGGCTAAGGACCAGCTCGCCCCGGGCACGTCGTGGACGCGGGCGAAGGCCTGGGACACGTCGACGCCGATCGGCCCGTACCTCGCGCTCGACCTCGAGCCGGACGACCTCGCCGTGCGCGCGCGGGTCGACGGCGGGCTCACCCAGGACGGCCGCACCTCGCAGCTCGTCTCGACGGTGCGGGAGATCGTCGCCCAGGTCTCGGAGGTCTTCACGCTCCTGCCGGGCGACGTCGTGCTCACCGGGACGCCCGCCGGCAACGGGATCGTCACCGAGGGGCAGCGGGTCGAGGTCGAGGTCGAGGGCATCGGCTCGTTCACCAACCCGATCCTGCGCCGGGACTGAACCGGCGCCCGACTACCCTGGGCGCACCATGACTGACACCGCCGCCCCGCGCCCCGACGTCCGCGTCCGCTTCTGCCCGTCCCCGACCGGCACGCCCCACGTGGGCCTCGTGCGCACCGCCCTGTTCAACTGGGCCTGGGCGCGGCACACCGGCGGCACGTTCGTCTTCCGCATCGAGGACACCGACGCGGCGCGCGACAGCCAGGAGAGCTACGACCAGCTCATCGACACGATGCGCTGGCTCGGCCTCGACTGGGACGAGGGCGTCGAGGTCGGCGGCCCGCACGGCCCCTACCGGCAGTCCGAGCGCGGCGAGATCCACGCGGGCGTCATCGAGCAGCTGCGTGCGGCCGGCTACCTCTACGAGTCCTTCTCGACGCCGGAGGAGGTCGAGGCCCGTCACCGCGCGGCCGGGCGTGACCCCAAGCTCGGCTACGACAATTTCGACCGCGACCTCACCGACGACCAGGTGGCCGCGTTCCGCGCCGAGGGCCGGGAACCGTCCCTGCGGATGCGGATGCCGGCCGAGGACATCACCTTCGACGACCTCGTCCGCGGCGAGATCACGTTCACGGCGGGGTCGGTGCCGGACTTCGTCGTCGTGCGGGCCAACGGGCAGCCGCTCTACACGCTCGTCAACCCCGTCGACGACGCGCTCATGGGCATCACCCACGTCCTGCGCGGCGAGGACATCCTCTCCTCGACCCCGCGGCAGATCGCGCTGCACCGCGCGCTCGCCGAGCTCGGCGTCTCGGCCCAGGTCCCGGAGTTCGGGCACCTGCCCTACGTCATGGGGGAGGGCAACAAGAAGCTCTCCAAGCGCGACCCCGAGTCCAACCTCTTCCTCCACCGCGAGCGCGGGATGATCCCCGAGGGCCTGCTCAACTACCTCGCCCTGCTCGGCTGGTCGATCGCGCCGGACAACGACCTGTTCACGCGCGAGGAGATGGTCGCCGCCTTCGACATCCGCGACGTCCTGGCCAACCCGGCGCGCTTCGACAACGACAAGGCCACCGCCATCAACGCCGAGCACGTACGCCGCCTCGAGGTCGGCGACCTCGCGCGCCGGCTCGTGCCGTTCCTGCACTCCGGCGGGTTCGTGGCAGCGGACTCCTACGAGGCGCTGACCGACCGCGAGCGCGAGATCCTCGACGCCGTCGCCCCGCTCGTGCAGACCCGCATGCAGGTGCTCGGCGAGGTCACCGACATGGCCGGCTTCCTCTTCGTCGACGGCGCCGACCTCACCTACGACGAGAAGGCCGTCGGCAAGCTCGCCGACACCGCGCCGTCCGTCCTCGCCTCGGGCCGCGAGGCCCTCGCGGCGCTTCCCGCGGACGGGTTCACGACGGCGAACATCGAGGCCGCGCTGCGGGCCGCTGTCGTCGAGGGACTGGGGATCAAGCCGCGCCACGCGTTCGGTCCGCTGCGCGTGGCCGTCACCGGGCGTCAGGTCTCCCCGCCGCTGTTCGAGTCGATGGAGATCCTCGGGAGCGACGAGACGCTCGCGCGGATCGACCGGCTCGCCGGGCAGCTGGGGGAGTAGGACGGACCGGCGGGGGACCGGCGTCACGTCGGGGTCGTGAGGTCCCTCACCGGAGGCCCGATCCGGTTGGACGACCCGGTTGAAGAGGGTAAAGTTCAACGCCGGTACGAGGTCGCGAGTTCGGCCCCGGAGCGTGCTCCGGAAGCTGACCATCGGACGACCGACTACCCCCATGGGGTATGGTGTAATTGGCAACACGACTGGTTCTGGTCCAGTTATTCTAGGTTCGAGTCCTGGTACCCCAGCTCCTCCGGCGCCCCGGCGTCGGACGTCACCGCCTCGTTCGGTGGCAGGCCCCCATCGTTTAGCGGCCTAGGACACCGCCCTCTCACGGCGGCGGCGCGGGTTCGAATCCCGCTGGGGGTACACGGTGACTGACCTCACCGGCACGTCGGAGCCCATCGGGTGACGGCGGGGCGTCGGTCCGGTAATGTCTCCCGGGCGCCGCGGCGCACAGCACGATCGCAGGACACAACAGCACATCGGAGGCCCCCATCGTTTAGCGGCCTAGGACACCGCCCTCTCACGGCGGCGGCGCGGGTTCGAATCCCGCTGGGGGTACAGATCGACGGCCCCCGGACCACATGGTCCGGGGGCCGTCGTCATGCCCGGCCGCGGCCGCGCCGGCGGGCCACCCGGGTGCCGGCCGCGCGCTCGTCGTCGGACCGGTCCCGAGCCTGGCCGGGACGGGACGGGACGGGCCCGACGCGCCTACTCCTCGGCGTCCTCGTCGGTGGTGCGCACGACCTCGCTCAGGCGGTTCGCCGCGGCCATGACGGCGGGTGCGAAGTGGCGGCCCGGCTGCCGGCCCATCCGCTCGATCGGCCCGGAGACGGACACCGCGGCGACCACGCGCCCCGACGGCCCGCGTACGGGCGCCGACACCGAGGCGACCCCGGCCTCCCGCTCGCCGACGGACTGGGCCCAGCCCCGGCGTCGGACCTGGGAGAGCATCGTCGCGGTGAAGGTGGCCCCGTGCAGCCCGCGGTGGAGCCGGTCCGGCTCCTCCCACGCGAGCAGCGTCTGGGCGGCGGAGCCGGCGAGCATCGACAGGGTCGCGCCCACGGGGATCGAGTCGCGCAGGCCCACCGGCCGGTCGGCGGCGGCCACGCAGATGCGCTGCTCGCCCTGCCGGCGGAAGAGCTGGGCCGACTCGCTCGTGTGGTCGCGCAGCGCGAGCAGCACCGGGCCGGCCGCGGCGAGCAGCCGGTCCTCGCCCGCGGCCGACGCGAGCTCACCGAGGCGTGGGCCGAGCACGAACCGCCCCTGCATGTCGCGCGAGACGAGGCGGTGGAACTCGAGGGCGACCGCGAGGCGGTGCGCCGTCGGGCGGGCGAGGTGAGTGGCAGCGACGAGCTGGGCGAGGGTGGCCGGCCCCGACTCGAGGGCCGCGAGCACTGCCGCGGCCTTGTCAAGGACGCCGACTCCGCTAGAGTTGTCCATGGATCAAGACTACTATCTCAGCCCCTGAGATGCACGCACGTTGGACGGACGTGCGGTTCGGACCGGATGAAGGAGTACGGATGAGCGGCACGCTCGCCGAGAAGGTGTGGCAGGAGCACGTGGTGGCACGCGGGGAGGACGGCGCCCCCGACCTCCTCTACATCGACCTCCACCTCGTGCACGAGGTGACGAGCCCGCAGGCCTTCGAGGGCCTCCGGCTCGCCGGCCGCCAGGTGCGTCGCCCCGACCTGACGATCGCCACCGAGGACCACAACACGCCCACGGTCAACATCGACCTGCCGATCGCCGACCGCACGTCGCGCAAGCAGATCGACACGCTGCGCGCCAACGCCGAGGAGTTCGGTGTCCGGATCCACTCGCTCGGTGACGCCGAGCAGGGCATCGTCCACGTGGTCGGCCCGCAGCTGGGGCTCACGATGCCCGGGATGACCGTGGTCTGCGGCGACTCGCACACCTCGACCCACGGCGCGTTCGGGGCGCTCGCGTTCGGCATCGGCACCTCCGAGGTCGAGCACGTCCTCGCCACCCAGACCCTCCCGCTCGCGCCCTTCAAGACGATGGCGATCAACGTCGAGGGCGAGCTGCGACCGGGGACGACGTCGAAGGACATCATCCTCGCCGTCATCGCCAAGATCGGCACCGGCGGCGGCCAGGGCTACGTCCTGGAGTACCGGGGCGAGGCGATCCGCAAGCTCTCCATGGAGGCGCGGATGACGATCTGCAACATGTCGATCGAGGCCGGCGCCCGCGCGGGCATGATCGCCCCCGACGAGACGACCTTCGAGTACGTCAAGGGCCGCCCGCACGCGCCGCAGGGCGCGGACTGGGACGCCGCCGTCGAGCACTGGAGGACGCTGCGCACGGACGACGACGCGGTCTTCGACGCCGAGGTCACCCTCAGCGCCGCGGACCTCGAGCCGTTTGTCACGTGGGGCACGAACCCCGGCCAGGGCCTGCCGATCTCCGGCGCCGTCCCGGACCCCGCGGACATCGCCGACGAGAACTCCCGCAAGGCCGCCGAGCGCGCCCTGGAGTACATGGCGCTCACCCCGGGCACGCCGCTCAAGGACATCGCCGTCGACACGGTGTTCATCGGCTCGTGCACGAACGGGCGGATCGAGGACCTGCGTTCCGTCGTCGAGGTCATCAAGGGCAAGACGAAGGCCGACGACGTCCGGGTCCTCGTGGTCCCGGGCTCGGCCCGGGTCCGCCTCCAGGCCGAGGCCGAGGGCCTGGACAAGGTGTTCGCCGAGTTCGGCGCCGAGTGGCGCAACGCGGGCTGCTCGATGTGCCTGGGCATGAACCCCGACCAGCTGGCCCCCGGCGAGCGCGCGGCGTCGACCTCGAACCGCAACTTCGAGGGACGCCAGGGCAAGGGCGGCCGCACCCACCTCGTCTCGCCGCTCGTGGCCGCCGCCACCGCGATCCGCGGCACCCTGTCCACGCCCGCCGACCTGGAGCCGGCCGCCGAGCCCGTCGGCGCCGGCGCCTGAGGAGGAGCACGCCATGGAGAAGTTCACCACCCACACCGGGGTCGGCGTCCCGCTGCGGCGCAGCAACGTCGACACGGACCAGATCATCCCGGCCGTCTACCTCAAGCGCGTCACCCGCACCGGCTTCGAGGACGCCCTGTTCGCCGCCTGGCGCGGCGACCCGGACTTCGTCCTCAACCAGCCGGCCTACGCCGGGGCGTCCGTGCTCGTGGCCGGCCCGGACTTCGGCACCGGCTCCTCCCGCGAGCACGCCGTCTGGGCGCTCAAGGACTACGGCTTCCGCGTGGTGCTGTCCACGAAGTTCGCCGACATCTTCCGCGGCAACTCCGGCAAGCAGGGCCTGGTCGCCGGCCAGCTCGCCGCCGAGGACGCCGAGGTGCTGTTCAAGATCCTCGAGTCCGAGCCGGGCACGCCCGTGACCGTCGACCTCGAGTCGCGCACGGCGACCGCGGGCGACGTCACCGTGCCGTTCCAGATCGACGACTACACCCGCTGGCGCCTGATGGAGGGCCTCGACGACATCGGGCTCACCCTCCAGAAGGAGGACAGCATCGAGGCGTTCGAGCAGACGCGCGCCGACTGGCGCCCCAAGACGCTGCCCGCCCGCACGCTGGGCCCGGGCGAGGTCACGCTCGCCCGCCCGGTCGGCGAGGAGGCCGCTCTCGGCTGAGCCGCGTCGGTCGGCACCGGCGCGGGACGCCCGACGAGGCGCCCGCGCCGGCGGCCGTTCGTCGTCGTCGGACGCCCCGGTCCTCGCCGTCCCGACGTGAGGCGGGGATGAGAGCTCTCTCCCCGCGACGCCCCGTGAGTGCCCTCACGGCGGTCCGGGGGAGGCGCGACGTATCCTGAACGGCGTCACGCGCCGACCGGTGCGCGGCACCGCCCCCGGCTGGCCCAGGGGCCCACCGCGTCCGGCGACCGCCCGCGGCGCACGGATCGGAGGCTCGATGAGCGACCTGCTGACGATGAACGACGTCCTGACGATCGAGGGCGGTCGGCCCCTGAGCGGCGAGATCACGGTCCGCGGCGCGAAGAATCTCGTCTCCAAGGCGATGGTGGCCGCGCTGCTCGGCGAGACGCCCTCGGAGCTGCGCAACGTCCCCGACATCCGCGACGTCGAGGTCGTCTCCGGCCTGCTGAGCATCCATGGGGTCGGCATCGAGCACGACCACGAGGCCGGCGTCCTGCGGATGGACCCGAGCAACGTCGAGTCGGCGCACGTCGCGGACATCGACGCCCACGCGGGGTCCTCGCGGATCCCGATCCTCTTCTGCGGCCCGCTGCTGCACCGCCTCGGCGAGGCCTTCATCCCGGACCTCGGCGGCTGCCGCATCGGAGACCGACCGATCGACTTCCACCTCAACATCCTGCGCGAGTTCGGCGCGGTCGTGGACAAGCAGCCCTCCGGCATCGCCATCACGGCGCCGAAGGGCCTCAAGGGCTCCGTCATCGAGCTGCCCTACCCGTCGGTCGGCGCCACCGAGCAGACCCTGCTCACCGCCGTGCGCGCCGAGGGTCGCACCGAGCTGCGCGGCGCCGCGACCGAGCCCGAGATCCTCGACCTCATCGCCGTCCTGCAGAAGATGGGCGCGATCATCTCGGTCGACACCGACCGCACGATCCGCATCGAGGGCGTCGACCGCCTCGAGGGCTTCCGGCACAACAGCCTCTCCGACCGCATCGAGGCCGCGTCCTGGGCCTCCGCCGCGCTCGCCACTGGCGGCGACATCCTCGTCAAGGGCGCGACCCAGCCCGAGATGATGACCTTCCTCAACACCTTCCGGAAGGTCGGGGGCGCGTTCGACGTCCGCGACGACGGCATCCGCTTCTGGCACCCCGGCGGCGACCTCCAGCCGATCGTCCTCGAGACGGCCGTGCACCCGGGCTTCATGACGGACTGGCAGCAGCCGCTCGTCGTGGCGCTCACGCAGGCCGAGGGGCTGTCGATCGTCCACGAGACCGTGTACGAGAACCGGTTCGGCTTCACCGAGGCGCTGCGCGGCATGGGCGCCGAGATCCAGGTCTACCGCGACTGCCTCGGCGGCTCGCAGTGCCGGTTCGGGCAGCGGAACTTCTACCACTCGGCCGTCATCTCCGGCCGGACCCCGCTCAAGGCGGCCGACATCGTCGTGCCCGACCTGCGCGGCGGCTTCTCCCACCTCATCGCGGCGCTCGCCGCCGAGGGCACCTCCCGGGTCAGCGGCATCACGCTCATCAACCGCGGGTACGAGCACTTCATGGACAAGCTCGAGGCCCTCGGCGCCGCCGCCTCGATGACCGACTGATCGATGTCCGACTGACACCGCCGGGCCCCTCCGGGTCCCGAAGCACCACCCCGCCCGACGCCGGAGCGCACCTCGCGCTCCGGCGTCGGGTCGTTCGGTGGCCGGGTGCCGTCACGGGGGTTCATCGAGATTGCGGTTGGTGCAGGAACCGAGACCACGGCGTGCACCAACCGCACTCTCGACGACGACGAACCGCAATCTCGACGACGGGGTGGGATGACAAACCTCATGGGGCGGCCGTGACGGGGGCAGGTGACCCGGTGAGTGCACGCACTGGGGAGGGGGCGGATCCGGCGGCATCGTGGATGCCATGACGACGACGACCAGCACCCAGGCACCCCACCGACCCGGTCCCGGCACCGAGACCGACACCGTCATCGAGGCGCGCGACCTGCGCCGCTCCTACGGCTCCGGCAAGGAGACCTACGAGGCCGTCCGCGGCATCGACCTCACCGTCCGCCGCGGCGAGCTGTTCGCGCTGCTCGGCACCAACGGCGCCGGCAAGACCTCCACCCTCGAGGTCCTCGAGGGCCTCGGCCGGAGGAGCGGCGGCACCGTCTCCGTCCTCGGCGGCGACCCCGTCAAGGACCGCGCCCGCATCCGTCCCCGCACCGGCGTCCTGCTCCAGGAGGGCGGGTTCGTCGCCGAGCTCACCGTCATGGACACCGCCCGCTCGTGGCACGGCACGCTGCCCAGCTCGATCGGGCCCGAGGCCGCGCTGTCGATGGTCGAGCTCGACCACCGTCTCGACGTCCGCGTCCCGTCGCTGTCCGGCGGCGAGCGGCGCCGTCTCGACCTCGCGCTCGCGCTCATGGGCGACCCGGAGCTCCTCTTCCTCGACGAACCGACCGCCGGCCTCGACCCGCAGTCGCGGGCCGTCCTGTGGGACCTCGTGCGCGCCCGGCTCGCCGGTGGCACCACCGTCGTGCTCACCACGCACTACCTCGAGGAGGCCGAGTCCCTCGCCGACCGGATCGCCATCATGCACCAGGGCGAGATCGTCAGGGAGGGCACGCTCGCGGACATCGTCGCCGACGAGCCGGAGCGGATCTCCTTCACCACCGCCGGCACCGAGCACGTGCCCGTCGCCGGACTGCCGCACCTGCTCGCCCGCCCCGCCCACGAGCGCGGCCGTACGGTCCTCGAGACCCACGACCTCCAGGCCACCCTCACGGCGCTGCTGACCGCCGCGTCCGACGCCGATGTCCGCATCGAGGGGCTGGACGCCCGCCACGCCTCGCTCGAGCAGGTCTTCCTCGGCGTCGCCGGCTCCGAGCTCGACCAGCAGGCCGCCGCATGAGCGCCCGGGCCGCCACCGATCCCGTCGACCGTCAGGAGAACGACATGACCACCGAGCAGACCCTCTCGCCGAACCAGCAGTCCACCGAGAACCCGTACGGCGCGGGGCGGCCCCGCCCCGCGGCCGGCGCGCAGGAGCCGCCCACGGCGACCGCGCGCCGGACCGGCCCGCTCGGCCGCATCGCCTCCCTCGCCACCGCCGAGCTCAAGGTCCTGCGCCGCAACTCCGTGGCCGCGTTCTACGCGATCGCCATGGCGCCGGCCATGCTGCTGCTGATGACGACCCTCCCCGTCTGGGAGGACATCGCGTCCGTCGCCGGACCCTCGATGTCCGTGCGCGCGCTGGGCATGCTCGCGATCTTCGGCATCGTCATGGCGATCTACTTCAACCTCACGACGGCGGCCGTCGCCCGCCGCGAGTCTCTCGCCCTCAAGCGGCAGGTCTCCGGCACCGCCCGGCCGTGGGAGGTGCTCACCGCCCTGGCGATCCCCAACACGGCGGTCTTCCTCGCCCAGGTCGTCATCGCGTTCGCCGTGGTCGCCACCCGCATGGAGATGCCGGCGCTGACCAACCCGCTCGTCGCCGTCGTCGGCGTCCTCCTCGGCGCCATCGTCTTCGCCCTGCTGGCCTACGTGACGACCATCGTCACCCGGACCGCCGAGTCCGCCCAGCTCACCACGATGCCGATGATGCTCGTCGGCCTCGTCATCTCCGGGGCACTCGTGCCGATGTCGGTCCTCCCCGACACCGCGGCCACCGTCCTCGAGCTCCTCCCGGTCATGCCGATCACGGAGCTCGTCACGATCGGCCTCGGGGGCACCTCGCTCGCCGGACAGGAGCTCAGCCTCATGGAGACCTTCACCCACGCGGCCCGACCCGCGGCCGTCCTCGTCATCTGGATCGCGGTCCTCGCCGTCGTCGTCTCGAAGAAGATGCCGTTCGAGCCGCGCCGCTGACCACCGACCGAACCTCCGGGCCGGGTCCGCCACGTGTGGCGGGCCCGGCCTGGAAGACTGTCCACCCCGGAGGAAGGACGATCGATGAAGGTGCTCGACCGCTGGCGCAGCTCGACCGACGCCGCCCGGTTCGAGGCGTACACGTGGTGGTCGATCGCGGTCCTGCTCTGGATCGTCCCCTTCTTCGCCCTCGGGGCCTCTGCCGCCGCCACCGAGGGCGTGACCGTCGCGGAGTCGGATGCTCCGGTCCCACTCACCCGGACCTGGACCGTCGTCGTCCTCGTGGGGGCCGCCGTCCTTCAGACGTTGGCCGACGTCCGTGCCGCGCGCGAGTCCTGGTCGGTGCGCCTCGGGCGCGGCACGTCGAGCCCGACGACGCTCGTCCTGCAGGTCGTGACGACCGCCCTGCTCGTCGTCTCCGCCGTGCTGTTCGTGCCGAGCTCCGAGGACGTGCTGAGCAACGGCGAGTTCGTCGTCCTCGTGGCGATCACGGCGGCGGTGGCCTCCTACGGTGCGCGATGGAGCTTCCGGACGCTGGCCCTGGCGGTGCTCCCGGCCACCGTCCTCAGCGGCGTCGTGCGGCTGCTGTCGCACGACTCGGAGGCGAGCGAGGCGCTCGTCGTGCTGGTCGCCGACGGTCTCGTCATCTTCGGCTTCGGCGCCTCGATCTGGCTCTCGGCCTGGATGGTCGAGGTGGTGCGCCGCCTCGAGCAGTCCCGCGAGGTCGAGGGGCGGCTCGCCGTCGCCGAGGAGCGGCTGCGCTTCTCCCGGGACCTCCACGACACCGTGGGCCGCTCCCTCTCGGCGATCGCCGTCAAGTCCGAGCTCGCCGCCGAGCTCGCGCGCCGCGGCCGGGGGGAGGCGGCCGAGGAGATGACGAGCGTGCGCGACCTCGCCCACGACGCGCTCGCCGAGGTGCGCACCGTCGCCGCCGGCTACCGTGCGGTCAGCCTCACCGACGAGCTCGAGGGCGCCCGCTCGCTCCTGCGCTCGACCGGCGCGGTCACCACGATGACCGGGGACGTCGACGGTGTCGGGCCCGTCGCGCAGGACGTCCTTGCCTGGGTGGTCCGCGAGGGCGTGACGAACGTCGTCCGACACTCGTCCGCCCGCGAGGTCACCCTCACGCTCGCCCGCGAGGACGGGGATGCGGTCCTCACCCTCGTCAACGACGGCGCCGCCCCCGGGGCGGACGAGGCGGACACCGACGGAGCGACGCCCCACGGCACCGCCGCCGACGGGCGTCGGGGGAGCGGGCTCGCCGGCCTCGAGGAGCGCCTCGCCCGGGTCGGCGGCCGGCTGACGACCGAGCGCGACGGCGAGCGGTTCGTGCTCGTCGCCCGCGTCCCCGCCGGCGCCGTCGGACGGCAGGGCTCGCCCACGGAGGCGGCGTCGTCGGCCGCGAGTGCGCCCTCGCCCGAGCCCGGGGCGACCGACGGCGCCGACCCCGCCACCGGCGCGGCCGCCGGTGCCGCTCCGCCCGCCGCCCCACCCTCGACCACCACGGAGGTGGCCCGATGATCCGGCTCCTGCTCGCCGACGACGAGACTCTCATCCGCGACGCCCTCGCCTCACTGCTGCGCCTCGAGGACGACATCGACGTGGTGGCGGTCGCCGCCTCGGGCACAGAGGCGCTCGACGCCGCGCGCAAGCACGAGCCCGACGTGGCGGTCCTCGACCTCCAGATGCCCGGGCTCGACGGCATCGAGGCCTCGGAGGAGATCGCGCGGGCGGTCCCCGGTTGCCGATCGATCATCGTCACGAGCCACGGCCGGCCCGGCTACCTCAAGCGCGCACTGTCCGCGGGCGTCTCGGGGTTCCTCCCGAAGACGGTGTCCTCGACCGTGCTCGGCCAGGTGGTCCGGCAGGTCCACGACGGCGGCCGGTACGTCGACCCGCAGCTCGCGGCCGAGGCCATCGGGGCGGGTGACTCCCCGCTCACCGCGCGCGAGGCCGACGTCCTCGAGCTCGCCGCGCAGGGCGCCCCGGTCGAGGAGATCGCCGAGCGCGCGCACCTGTCCGCCGGGACCGTGCGCAACTACCTCTCGTCGGCCACCCACAAGCTCGACGCCGCCAACCGCCACGAGGCGGTGCACAAGGCGCGCGAGCACGGCTGGATCTGAGGAGCCGGGCCCCGCGTACCATCGCCCGGTGTCCCGCCGCGTCCCGCCCGCGCTCGCCGCCGTCGCCGGGCTGGTCGTGCCGCCGCTGCGCCTGCTCGTGGGCCGCCGGTGGTCCGGCGGGGAGCACGTGCCGCCCACGGCTGGGTTCGTCGTCGCCTCGAACCACGTCTCCAACCTCGACCCGTTGCTCGTGGGCGACTTCCTCCACGCCCACGGTGCGCCGCCGGCGTTCCTCGCCAAGTCCGAGCTCTTCACGTCGGGGCCGGTCGGGCGCATCCTGCGCGCCGCCGGCCAGGTCGAGGTCCGCCGGGACACCGAGGACGCGGACCGGGCGCTCGATCACGCGCGAGAGGCGCTCGCGGACGGACGCTGCGTCGTCGTCTACCCCGAGGGGACCTTCACCCGTGACCCCGACCTGTGGCCGATGACCGGGCGCAACGGCGCGGTCCGGCTCGCGCTCGGGGCCGGCGTCCCGCTCCTCCCCGTCGTGTCCTGGGGCGGCCAGCGGGTGCTGCCCCCGTTCACCTCGCGGTTCCGGCCGCTGCCGCGGACCACCGCCGAGGTCGTCGCGGGGCGGCCGATGGGTCGCGCCGAGCTCCTGGGGGACGACGGGGTAACGGGGCGGGAGGGCCACCGCGTCGACGCGGGAACGGCGGACGCCGGGACGGGCCCCGAGGCCGTGGCGGCCCTGACGCCGGAGGAGCTGACGGGCGCGACGGACCGTGTGATGGACCGGCTGGCCGCGATGCTGTCGGTGGTGCGCGGCGAGCCCGTGCGGGAGCGCCGGTGGGACACCCGGGTCGACGGCGACCCGCACCCGCGGCGCCGCTCCGCGCGCTGACGCCGGTCCCGCCGCCGACTCGCCGGCAGGCACCACGACGCGGGTGTCAGGAATGCCGTCCGACGTCGATGGCCCCGGACGTGCCGACCGGCCGGACCCGTCATCGGGTCCGGCCGGTGGGGTACGGGGTGCCTAGCCGGCGATCTCGATGTCGATGACGAGGCGCAGCGGGTCGGGCAGGACGAACACGCGGTAGGGGCGGGCGGAGTCGACGCCGAGGACCACCTGGATCTGGCCCTCGAACGGGGAGGACACGTAGGCCTCGGTGACGCCGGTGCCGTCGACCGGGTAGACGCCGTCGGCGAACTCCTCGCCCTCCTCGGGGTAGCGGAAGCCCGAGACCGAGACGTGGAGGAACGCGTTGCCGTCGATGTCGATCGGGGTGCCCGAGCCGTCCTCGACCGGGTCGCCCGTGTAGTCGGCGTACCAGCCGGGGTTGCCGCCCTCGCCCTCGAGGTCGACCACGACGCGGTCGTAGTACGGGTGGATGCCCGAGCGGACGTCGACGGCGAGCAGCGGGCCGCCGGCAGGGTCGCCGGCGCCCTCGTCGGAGCTGCCGGGGGAGATCCACTGCGCGTCCGTGCCGCCGGGCTCCTGCTCGTCGCTCGAGCCCTCCTCGGTGCCACCGGCCGAGTCGTCGCTCCCGTCGGCGTCGTCGTCCTCGAGCTCGTTGAGGTCGGAGCCGCTCTCGGAGCCGGTCTCGGCGGCGGACCCGGACTCGGCGGAACCGGTGTCCTCCTCGCTCGAGGGGGCCTCCGTAGGGCTGTCCTCGCTGGGCGAGCCCGACTGCTGGGTCGGGGTGTCGACGTTCGCGCCGTCGTCGGGTCCGGAGTCGTCCTCGGACGAGCAGGCGACGAGCGTGACGAGGAGGGCGGCGGTGGCGGCAGTGGCTGCCGCGCGACGAGCGCGCACGTGATCTCCTTCATGATCTGGGGAAAGGGCGGTCGGGGGCCCGCCTGGTCGGCATCGATCCTGCCTCACGAGTGGCGCGGATCCGTCACGGCGTGGTCACAGGACAGACGCGATCGGGTGGCCGTTAGGCTTCGGTCGATGACTATCGAGACCCCGGCCACAGACCGCAGGATCCGCGTCGCCCTGGTGTTCGGCGGGCGCAGCGGTGAGCACGAGATCAGCTGCGCGACGGCCGCCGGTGTGATGCGGGCGCTCGACCCGGATCGTTACGAGATCGTGCCCGTCGGCATCACCCGGGAGGGCCGCTGGGTGGAGGGACCGACCGACCCGGCCACGCTCGAGCTCGCCGCCCACGGCGCCGTCACCGAGGGCGCCGACGTCCTGCTCCGGCTCGACGGCGGCCGGGAGCTCGTCGTCGAGGACCGCCCCGCGGCGGATGCGGTAGCCGCGTCCGGCCCGACCGGCTCTGCCGCCACCGGTGTCGAGAGTGCGGCTCAGGGGCTCCGCGCGCTCGGGCGCGTCGACGTCGTCCTGCCCCTCCTGCACGGACCGTTCGGCGAGGACGGCACGCTGCAGGGGCTGCTCGAGATGGCGGACGTGCCCTACGTGGGCTCGGGCGTCCTCGCCTCGGCCGCGGGCATGGACAAGGACGTGATGAAGGTGCTGCTCGCCGCCCGCGGGCTGCCCGTCGGCCCGTACGTGTCCGTCCCCGCGCGCCGCTGGGCCACGGAGCCCGACGCCGTGCGCGCCGAGGTCGCCGCCCTCGGCCTCCCGCTGTTCGTCAAGCCGGCCCGGGCAGGCTCGTCGATCGGCATCAGCAAGGTCGCCGACCTCGCCGAGCTCGACGCAGCGATCGATCAGGCCCACGCGCACGACCCGAAGGTGGTCGTCGAGGCGGGCATCGACGGGCGCGAGATCGAGTGCGGCGTGCTCGGCGGTCGCGGCACGTCCGCGCCGCGCGCCTCGCTGCCCGGCGAGATCGTCCTCGACGGCGCGCCCGCCGGCTTCTACGACTACGAGGCCAAGTACGTCGACACCGACGGCCTGGAGATGGCGGTCCCCGCCGACATCCCCGAGCACGTGGCCGCCCGCGTCCGCGAGCTCGCCGTCCGGGCCTTCGACGCCATGGGCTGCGAGGGGCTCGCGCGCGTGGACTTCTTCGTCGACGGCGAGACGATCGTCGTCAACGAGATCAACACGATGCCCGGCTTCACGCCCTTCTCGATGTTCCCGGTGGTGTGGGAGGCGAGCGGCGTTCCCTACGGCGAGCTCCTCGACGAGCTCATCACGCTCGCGCTCGCGCGGCCCGACGGCCTGCGCTGACTCAGCCGGCGCCGTCCGTCGCCGTCTCGTCCGTGGCGGTCTCGTCCGTGGCGCTCCCGTCCGACGACGACTCCGCCTCGGCGGACTCGACCTCGGCCGCGCCCACGCAGCTCGCCACGTGCTCGGTGGCCTCGACCGCACCGTCGAGGTCGACGAGCACCGCGGACGCCTGGTCGGCCAGCTCCGGCGGGACGACCACCTCGATCGCCGGCCGACGGCCGTAGGAGACCCAGGTCGACTCGACGCCGTCGCTCGCGCCCTCCTCGAGGACCGCGCCGGCGTCGGTGTGGATCCAGTCGTGGATCCGCCCGTCGGGCAGCTCGATCGACAGGCACTCGGCCGTGGTCGGCGGGGGCGGCTCGACGCCGCAGCGCAGCGTGATCGCCGGGTCGCCCCAGGCGGTCGAGGCCTGCGACGTGGTCGACCGCCGCTCGCCCTCGGCCAGGACGTCCGGGGTGGCCTGGAGGACGGCGCCGCAGTCCGGGGCGGCCGCCGACGGCGCGGCCTCGAGCGAGACGGGCGTGCCGCAGGCGCCGAGGAGCAGCGCGGTCAGGACCGCCGCCGGGGCGAGGGGGCGACGGCGAGGCATGTCCGCAGGGTACGTCGCGCGCTGGGTAGCGTGTCCGGGTGACCGTCCCGCCGAGCAGTTCCGACCAGCAGCCGCGAGTCGACGACCGGGACGGCACCACGCCCACGGTCCGCGACGTCGGCGAGGACGGGGTGCTCGCCGTGCTCCTGCCCGAGCTCCCGGCCGGCGACGGCACGATCGTCGGTCCCGGCGACGACTGCGCGGTCGTCGCGTCGACCGACTCCCGGCTCGTCGTCAGCGCGGACATGCTCGTCGAGGGCCACCACTTCCGCACCGACTGGGGCACCGGCGTCGACGTCGGGTGGCGGGCCGCGGCCCAGAACCTCGCCGACGTCGCCGCGATGGGCGCGGCCCCGCTCGCCCTCGTCGTCTCGCTCGGCCTGCCCGGGGCGACCCCGCTGACGTGGGTGCGCGACCTCGCCCGGGGCCTCACGCTCGCCTGCCGGCCGATCGGGGTGGGCGTGGTCGGCGGCGACCTCACCGCGTCCGAGCGCCTCGTCGTCTCCGTCGCCGTCCACGGCGACCTCCAGGGCCGCGACCCCGTCCTGCGCCGCGGCGCCCGGCCCGGGGACGTCCTCGCGCACGCCGGCGTGCTGGGCCGTGCCGCCGCCGGGTACGCGCTGCTCGACGCGGGCGCACGGGACGCCGGGGAGGGGCCGGGGCGCGACCCGCTCGTGGCCGCCTTCCTCCGACCGGACCCGCCGGTCGCGCTCGGGCCCCTGGCGCAGGAGGCCGGCGCGACCGCGATGATCGACGTCTCCGACGGCCTCGTGCGCGACGCGGGCCGGATCGCGCGGGCGTCCGGTGTCGTCGTCGACCTCGACTCCCGGGCGACGCTCGCTGCGGATCGCGACGCCCTCGCCGGTGCTGCCGCCGAGCTCGGCGCCGACCCGGCCGAGTGGGTCCTGCGCGGTGGCGAGGACCACGGGCTGCTCGCCACCTTTCCGTCCGATGCCGCGCTTCCGGCGGGCTTCCGGGCGATCGGCCGCGTCCTCGGCGCGGGCGAGGCGGCGGCGGAGACACCCCCGCCCGTGGTCGACGGGGTCGGCGGCGCGGTCCTGCTCGACTCCCGCCCGGTCGGCGGGATCGGCGGCTACGACCACTTCGTCTGACAACGGACCTGGGAACGACGAAGGACCCCGCCCGACGGGCGAGGTCCTTCGTTCACGCGGCCGGCCGAGAGCCGGTTCGCGGAGGTGTCAGCTCTTGACGTAACGCGTGACCTTGTCGGCCTTGAGGCACGAGGTGCACACGTTCATGCGCTTCGGCGCGCCGTCGATGTTGGCGCGGATGCGCTGGATGTTCGGGTTCCAGCGGCGCGACGTGCGCACGTGGGAGTGCGACACGGTCTTGCCGAAGCTGGGGTGCTTGCCACAGATGTCGCAGGTCGCAGCCACGGTGGATCTCCTGAGCTCGTACGGGGCGGCCGCGACGGGAGCCGCGGGCCGATGGTCGACACGCCCATTCGACGGCCGGGGCCGGACGGGCAACCGGGACAGCGTACCCGAGTCGGCACCCCCGCCCCAAGGGGCGGCGGCCCCCGGTCGCGTGCGTTGAGACACAGGGGAGAGTCGCGCGGGCCTGGGGATGCGCAGGTCCCGACGTCGGTGGCTCACCGTAACCTGGCCCCGTGACAGGCGTGGCGGCTCACCGTGCGGGCGAGGACCCGGCCGGGCTCGACTCTCCCGTGAGCCGGCTCGTGCGCAAGGCCGCCGCGGACAAGTTCGCCCGGCTCGGCGTGCGCACGCAGCGCGACCTCCTGCGGCACTACCCGTTCCGGTGGGTCGCCCCCGGCCGCCTCTCCTCCCTCGCGGACCTGCGCCCCGGCGAGCAGGTGACCGTCGTCGCGGAGGTCGTCGGCGCCGAGACGCGCGTCTCCCGGGCCGGCGGGCGCGGCGGCTCCCGGCTCGTCGTGACGATCACCGACGGCTCCGCCTTCCTCACGCTCGTCTTCTTCGGCTCGTCCCCGCGCTCGTTCGGGATGCACACGCGCCGCCTGCGCGCCGGCGTGCGCGGCCAGTTCACCGGCGAGGTCTCCGTCTTCCGCGACGAGCTCCAGCTCACCCACCCCGACTACCAGACCTTCGAGGCGGGCGAGGACGGGGCCGAGGCGGAGGCCCTCGCCGCCGAGGAGGCGCTCCGCCCCACGCCGATCTACCCGGCCACCCGCGGCCTGCCCTCGTGGGTGATCGCCGCGACCGTGCGCTCGGTCCTCGACCCCCTGCGGCCCGGCGACCTGCCCGAGCCGCTCCCGGCCGGCTACCGCGCCGAGCACGGCCTCCTCGGCTCGCTCGAGGCGCTGCGGGCGATCCACCATCCGGCCGACGAGCGGGAGGTCGCCGCCGGAGCGCTCACCCTTCGCCACGAGGAGGCCTTCCTCGTCCAGACGGCGCTCGCCCGCCGCCGGGCCGAGGCCGCCGGGGACGGCGCCGAGCCCAACGCCGCGATCGACGCCGGCCTGCTCGCCGCCTTCGACGCGGCCCTGCCGTTCACCCTCACGCGCGGCCAGTCCGAGGTCGGCGCCGCGATCGCCGAGGAACTGTCCGGCACGGTCCCCATGCAGCGGCTCCTGCACGGCGAGGTCGGCTCGGGCAAGACCGTGGTCGCCGCCCGCGCCATGCTCCAGGTGGTCGACGCCGGCGGCCAGGCCGCGCTGCTCGCCCCCACCGAGGTCCTCGCCCAGCAGCACCACCGCGCGCTGAGCGCCCTGCTCGGCCCGCTCGCCCGCGCCGGCCGTCTCGACGCCCCGGACGGTCCCGCCACCCGGGTCGGCCTGCTCACCGGCTCCCAGCCGGCCGCCACCCGCCGGGACGAGCTCGCGCGGCTCGCGTCGGGGGAGACCGGCATCGTCGTCGGCACGCACGCCCTGCTCACCGATACCGTGCAGATCCCGTTCCTCCGCCTCGTCGTCGTCGACGAGCAGCACAAGTTCGGGGTCGAGCAGCGCGACGCCCTGCGCACGCGCGGCGAAGCCGTGCCGCACCAGCTCATCATGACCGCGACCCCCATCCCGCGCACCGTCGCGATGACGGTCTTCGGCGACCTCGAGACCTCGGTCCTCGGGGAGCTGCCCGCGGGGCGCTCGCCGATCGCCACCACCCTCGTCCCTGCCGCCAACGCCCGGTGGATGGCGCGCGTGTGGGAGCGCGTGCGCGAGGAGGTCGACGCCGGAGGGCGCGCCTACGTCGTCGTCCCCCGGATCGATGCCGGGGACTCCGACGACGCCCCCGCCCAGGGAGCGACCGGCGGGGCGCCCGACGACGCACCTCGCCCGCTCCCGTCCGCGTCCGTGGAGGAGACCTCGGCGCTGCTGGCGGCGGAGCAGGCGCTCGCCGGCGTACGGGTCGGGGTCCTGCACGGGCGGATGGCGGCCGACGAGAAGGACGCGGCCATGGCGGCCTTCGCCTCCGGCGAGACGCCGGTGCTCGTGGCCACCACCGTGGTCGAGGTCGGCGTGGACGTGAGCGAGGCGAGCATCATCGTCGTCCTCGACGCCGACCGCTTCGGCCTGTCCCAGCTCCACCAGCTGCGCGGCCGCGTGGGTCGTGGGTCGCGGCCCAGCATCTGCCTCGTCGTCAGCGGCGTCGAGCCCGGCACGCCCGCCTGGGAGCGGCTCGAGGTCTTCGCCTCGACCTCGGACGGCTTCGCCCTGGCCGAGGCGGACCTGTCGATGCGCCGGGAGGGCGATGTGCTCGGCACCGCCCAGTCCGGGCGTACGAGCGGGCTGCGGCTCCTCCGGCTCGCGCGGGACGCCGACGTCATCGCCGCCGCCCGGACCGCCGCCCGCGAGCTCGTCTCGGGCGACCCGGACCTCGAGCGCCATCCGGGCCTCGCGGACGCGATCGCGATCGAGCTGGCCGACGGCGAGGACGAGTTCCTCGACAAGTCGTGAGACTGCGTCGCCGGGCTACTCCTCGTACGGGGGTGGCGGGGACGTGACGACGGACGCGACGAGCAGCGAGACGGCGAGCGCGATCGCGGTGAGGACGCCGAGCGGAGCGCCGGCCCAGACCGCGAGCCCGACCGCGACGGAGGCGACGACCCCGACGTCGGGCCCTGTGAGCAGCAGCATGATCGACCCGACCGGCACGGGGCCCATGGGGGAAGGGGCGACCGGACCGGTGCCCTCGTCGTCCTTGCGGTAGGCCCAGCGCAGCGCCGCCCCGGCCCAGCCGAGCGCGGCGGAGGCGAGGACCGGCACCCACGCGAGGACGTCGAGGGCCGGGCCCCGGCCGCCGGACGCGTGGAGACCGAGGACGATCGCAGCCCCGACGACGAACGGCGCGAGCGCCACCCACGACCACGTCAGGCGGGTCACGCGGTGCGCGCGGGCACTCATCGGCAGGTGCGCGTCGAGCCCCTCGCGCGTGCGGGCGATGCGGGCGCCGGTCGCGCTCGCGCACGCCGAGACGTAGCCGAGCGCACCGACGGCCACCGGGAGCAACCACGCCGGCGCCCCGCGGACGTCGGCCACGAGCGTGAGGGCGAGCACCGCGAGCAGGGGCCGCAGCGCGAGCGCGGGGCGGCGCAGCGTGGCGACGGCGTCGGCCGCGAGCAGCGCCGCGGGTGCCCGGAGGCGGCGGGGCAGGCGGGCGAGCAGCCCCCACCGGGCCCGGCGGCGGACGACCGGCGCACCGTCGGCGGCCGTGAGGGCCCCGAGCGTGCGGGTGTCGAGGGTGGCGAGAGCGAACGTGGCGGACCCCGCGACCCCTCCGCCGCGCGCGAGCTCGGCGTCCGCGATCCGCTCGACGCTGCGCCGGGCGAGCGCGCCGGCCACCACAGCAGCCGCAAGCCCCAGCCCCGCGACTGCGAGCAGGACGTGCACCGGCGGCAGGGCCGGGACCGGGGGCGCCGTGACGAGAACGACGAGCGCACCTGCGACGACGACGAGAAGTGCCGCTCCCGTGGCGACGTCGACCGCCCGGCCGGTGGTCCGGCCTCGCGCCGGTGATGCGGGCGCGGACGCAGGCTCGTCGCGAGACCGGGGCGCCTCGTGGGCGTGCGTGCCGGCCGGACCGTCGACGCCCGCGCGTACGGTCGAGGCGTCGACCGGCCCGGCGGACTGCGCCGGGACGAGGGCGAGGCAGGCCGCGCCGGTGAGCGTCGCGGCGAGCGCGGCGGCGGAGGCGACGGGCCCGGCGGCGACCTCCTGCCCGCCGAGGGCGGTGGCCGCGACCGCCCCCAGCCCGCCGCCGACGACCGCGCCGAGGGCGGGCCAGCGCCACGCCGCCGGGCCGATGAGCGAGAGCCGGTCGACCGGGAGCGGCAGCCACCAGCGCACGCGTTCGCGGTCGAGCCCCACCGGGCCCAGGCGGCGCGAGAACCGGACCACGGAGACGAGGGCGGCGGCGAGGGCGAGCAGCCAGAGCCAGCCGGCGTCGACCCGGCCGGCGGCGCCCTCGGCCCCCTGGGCGAGCAGTCCCGCGTCCCGGGCCGCATAGAGCGCGACGGCCAGGGCCATCGCGGCGGCGAGGACGCCCATGTAGACGTCGGCGAGGGTGTCGGCGAGCGTCGTCGACGCGCCGAGCGAGCGGCGCACCTCGGTCCAGCGGCGCACCGACCGACCGGACGGCCACGAGGTCGCCGCCGGAGCCGCGGATGACGGTCCGCCGGGTGGTCCGGGAGCCGAGCTCGACCCGCCCCCCGGCCCGCCCGCCGTCACAGCCCGGCCACGAGGTCGGCGCCGTCCTCGGCGTCGGTGATCCGCACGCCGTCGTCGGACAGGACGAGCACCGAGGTGGCGGCGAGCTGCACCGTGGCCGGGTCGTGCGAGGCGAACAGCACCGCCCGCCCGGCCTCGCGCTCGTCGGCGAGCCGGTCCGCCACCCGGTGGCGCGCCCCGGTGTCGAGTCGGGACTCGGGCTCGTCGAGGACGAGGAGCCCGCGGGGCCGGGCGAACGCGGCGGCGAGCAGGAGGCGGCGGCGCTGGCCCGACGAGAGCGCGGACGGCACCGCGCGCGAGCGTTCGGCCAACCCGAACTCGGTGAGCAGCTCGCCCGCGAGCTCGCCGGGGGAGTCGACACCGTGCCCGAGCGCGGTGAGCTCGAGGTGCTCCGCGGCGGACAGGCCGGGGAAGAAGACCTCGTCGCCGAGGTCGTGGGAGATCGCGGCCCGTTGGCGCGCCGAGCGCGGGTCGGGCGGCCGGCCGTCGATCCGGGCCTCGCCGCCGAGCGCGGGCAGCATCCCGAGGACCGTGCGCAGGACCGTCGACTTGCCCGTGCCGTTGACGCCGACCACCGCGAGCGCCTCGCCCGGTCCGACCGAGAACGTGACCGGCGGGCACACGGGGAACGCGTACCCCACCACCAGGTCCGTGGCCTCGAGCCGCATCCCCGCAGGTTACGCAGGCCTCCCGGCCACCCGTCGTAGGCTGCGCGGGTGACACGGATCGTGGCGGGCACCGCCGGCGGGCGCTCGCTCAAGGTGCCGCGCTCGGGCACCCGGCCCACCTCCGAGCGGGTCCGCGAGGCCCTCTTCTCCTCGCTCGGGTCGATGGGGGCCGTCGAGGACGCGGTCGTCCTCGACCTCTACGCCGGCTCCGGCGCGTTGGGCCTCGAGGCCGCCTCCCGGGGTGCCCGCGCGGTCACCCTCGTCGAGCGGGCGGCCCCGGCGGCCGCCGTCATCCGGGACAACGTCCGGACCCTCGGCCTGGCGGTCGCCCGGGTCGTCACCGCCGACGCCGCCGCCCACGCCGCGTCCCCGGCCGCGGAGCCCGCCGACCTCGTCCTCCTCGACCCGCCCTACGACCTCGCGGCGGCCGACCTCGACGCCGTCCTGGCCTCCCTCGCGAGCAACGGCCACCTCGCGGACGGCGCGATCGTCGTCGTCGAGCGGGACCGCCGTGCCCCGGAGCCGAGCTGGCCCGCCGGGCTGGTCCCCCTGCGGACCCGCCGGTACGGCGACACCACCGTCCACGTCGCCGCCCACGAGGCCCCGACGGCTACCGTGGACGCACCATGAGTCTTGCCGTCTGCCCCGGTTCGTTCGACCCGGTCACCCTCGGTCACGTCGACGTCGTCCGCCGCGCCCGCGCGATGTTCGACGAGGTCGTCGTCGCCGTCGCCACGAACGTCGCCAAGCGCTACCTCTTCACCGACGACGAGCGGGTCGACCTCGCCCGCCGCGCCGTCGCCGACCTCGACGGGGTGCGCGTCGAGCTCGTGCCCGGCCTGCTCGCGCAGTACTGCGCGGACGTCGGGGCGAGCGCGATCGTCAAGGGCCTGCGCGGCGCCGCCGACGTCGACGCCGAGCAGGCGATGGCCCTGATGAACCGCCACCTCACCGGGGTGGAGACCGTGTTCGTCATGGGCGACCCGCGGCTCGGCCACGTCGCCTCCTCGATGGTCAAGGACGTCGCCCGCCACGGCGGCGCGGTCGACGACCTCGTGCCGGCCGACGTCGCCGCCGCCCTGCCCCTCGCCCTGCGCCGCACCTCCGGCGGTCCCGGCGCTCGGGTCGTCCCCGTCGCCGACGGGTCCGACCCGGACGCCACGCCGCCCCGACACCCAGGAGTCCAGGTATGACCTCCGAGCCCATCGACGCCACCCACGACGCCGGGGAGTCGCTGCTCGCGATCCTCGACGAGCTGAGCCGGATGGTGACGCAGGCCCGCTCGATGCCGATGTCCTCCTCGGCGATCGTCAACCGCGCCGAGGTCCTCGACCTCATCGCGTCGGCGCGCGCGGTGGTCCCCGAGTCGATCGCGGCGGCCGACACGATCGTCGCGGACGCCGACGCCGTCCTCGAGCGCGCCCGCACGCAGGCCGAGGAGATCGTCCACGACGGCGAGCAGCAGGCCGCCCGCCTCGTCCAGGACGAGCCCGTCCTCGCCCAGGCCACCGAGCAGGCCCGGCGCATCGTGGCCGAGGCGGAGGACGCCGCCGCGCGCCGCGCCGCCGACGCCGACTCCTACGCCGGCCAGCACCTCGGCCGGTTCGAGAAGGAGCTCGACGCCCTGCTCCAGCAGGTCCGCGCCGGCCGCGAGTACCTCGCCGGGGGAGCGGGTCTGTCCCGGCCCGGGCAGGGGGCCGACGACCGGGAGGGCGCCGAGCGCCGCGACGGCGGCGACCGCCGCGAGCAGCGCTCCGAGCACCGCCCCGAGCACGGCCGACCGGAGTCCCGATGAGCTCCCCGCTGACCGTCTCGATCCGGGACCTCGCGCGCCGCGCCGGCTCGGTGCGCCAGGTCGAGCTCGCCGCGCCGGCGCCCGAGGAGATGGGCAACGAGGTCCTGCGCGTCCCGCAGGGCTCCGACATCGACCTGGACCTCACCCTCACCGCGGTCTCCGACGGCATCCTCGTCACCGGCCCCGTCCGCGCCCGCCTCGCCGGCGAGTGCACGCGCTGCCTCGACCCGATCGACACCGAGGTCACGGCGGAGCTGACCGAGCTCTTCTACCACCCGGACGTGCGCGCCCGGCTCGTCGAGGACGGCGACGAGGACGCGGAGGAGTACCCGGTCGTCGACGGCGACGACCTCGACCTCGAGGTCGCCGTGCGCGACGCGATCGTCCTCGACCTCCCGTTCACCCCGCTGTGCCGGCCTGACTGCCCGGGCCTGTGCTCCGTGTGCGGGATCCGTCTCGCGGACGCCGAGCCGGGCCACGCGCACGAGGACGTCGACCCGCGCTGGGCCGCCCTGTCCGCGCTCGCGAGCGAGGACGCGCCGGTGCACGGCGCCGTCGTCAGCGACCCGGACGCCGGATACACCCAGGCCGGCGACCCGGGGGCCGGGGGAGCGGACGACGAGGCACCGACCTCCTCCGCCGACGCCCCCGACCCGCGAGGCCGGGAGTGACCCGGAACAGGAACCGGCAGCAGACCGGCGAGGGCCCGGCCCGTCGCTCCGACGTCGAGCGGCTCACCGACGCCCTCGGCGTGGCGATCGACCCCGAGCTGCTCGTCCTCGCCCTCACCCACCGCTCCTTCGCCCACGAGGCCGGTGGTCTGCCGACCAACGAGCGGCTCGAGTTCCTCGGCGACTCCGTCCTCGGCGTCGTCGTCACCGAGCACCTCTACCGCACGCACTCCGACGTGCCCGAGGGCGACCTCGCCCGGATGCGCGCGGCCACGGTGTCCCAGAAGGCGCTCGCCGTCGTCGCCCGCGAGCTCGACCTCGGCGACTACGTCCTCCTCGGCCGCGGCGAGCGCACCTCCGGCGGCCGGGAGAAGGACTCGATCCTCTCCGACGCCGTCGAGGCCATCATCGGCGCCGTCTACCTCGGCCACGGCCTCGAGCCGACCCGCGAGGTCGTCACCCGCCTCGTGGGTCCGATGCTCGAGCACGCCAGCTCGCTCGGCGCCGCGCTCGACTGGAAGTCCTCTCTCCAGGAGGCCGCCGCGGCGAAGGGGCTCCCGGCGCCCACGTACGAGCTGAGCCACGAGGGCCCGGACCACGCCAGGGTGTTCACCGCCGTCGTCACCTTCTCCGGCGAGGTGGCCGGCACGGGCGCGGGCACGTCGAAGAAGGTCGCGGAGGCCGAGGCCGCCGAGGCCGCCTACGCCTGGGTGACCGGGCCGGGAGAGGCGAGCGACGGCGTCGGGCAGGAGGGTTCCTCGAACGACGAGACCCCGAACGACGAGGTGCCCGACGACGAGACCCCCGATGCGTCCTCGTCCGCCGCGCCCGCGGGTGACGCCGGCCCGGCGGGGACCACCGCGTAGTGCCCGAGCTGCCCGAGGTCGAGGTCGTCCGCGCCGGCCTGGTCCCCGCACTCGTAGGACGCACGATCGCCGACGTCGAGATCCGCCACCCCCGCGCCGCGCGGAACACCGCCGGCGGGGCCCACGCGTTCCGCGCCCTCACCGGCCGGGAGGTCGTCGGCGCGGTCAGGCGCGGCAAGTACCTGTGGCTGCTGCTCGACGATGCGTCCGACGCCCTTCTCGCCCACCTCGGCATGTCCGGGCAGATGCTCGTCCAGCGGCCCGGCACCGACCTCGCCCCCGGCCCGCACCTGCGGGCGCGCCTGTGCACCGACGACGGCGGCGAGGTGTGGTTCGTCGACCAGCGCACCTTCGGGTACGTCGACCTCACGCGCACCGTGCCCACCCCGGACGGCGGGCCGGGCGGCCTCGGCTCGCCCGAGCCAGTGCTCCCGGCGCCGGTCGCGCACGTCGCCCGCGACCTCCTCGACCCGGACCTCGACCTGACGGGACTCGTCGCCCGGACCCGGCGCCGCCGCACCGAGGTCAAGCGGGCGCTGCTCGACCAGACCCTCGTCTCCGGGGTCGGCAACATCTACGCCGACGAGGCGCTGTGGCGCGCCCGCCTGCACGGCACGCGAGCCACCGACGCGCTGCCCGCCTCGCGGCTGCGCGAGCTCTACGAGGCCGCCGCCGCGGTGATGGCCGAGGCCCTCGCGCAGGGCGGCACGAGCTTCGACGCCCTCTACGTGAACGTCGCCGGCACGCCAGGCTACTTCGCCCGAAGTCTGCAGGTCTACGGGCGCGCAGGGGAGCCGTGCACGCGGTGCGGAGCGGGCATCGCACGGGCGCGGTTCATGAACCGCTCGAGCCACTTCTGCCCGGTCTGTCAGCGAGAGCCTCGGGTCAGGCGGTGAGGGGAGGCAGCTCGCGCTGATGTGCTCGTCGGGGGTGCGCGGCCAGGTCCCGTCGCGTCGACGCAGGTCGCGGCGTCGTCACGACGTCTCCGTCCCGTCCAGGGCGAGGATCTGGGCGCCGCTGCGCCGGAGGCGGTCGAGGTACGCGGCCGGGTCAAGCAGCTGCGAGGGGAAGTGCAGCCCGGAGGGCACCGGGTCGCCGCCCCCGAGGCCGGCCAGGCGTTCGAGCACCATCGCGACCCCGAGGCCGGTCGGAGACATCTGCCCCTGGGGATGCACGACCGCCTGCCGCAGGCGCAGCGGTCGGCCCTGCGGATCCTCACCGACGAGCTCGACGAGGATCTCGGTGGACAACGCCCCGCCCGCACGGCGGGCAGAGGTGACCCCCTCGGCGAGGTCGAACCGGATGTCCGGGGCGCCGGTCGCGGTCCCGAGCACGACGACGTCGAACGGGGAGAGCGCCGCGGCCTGCATCTCCGTGCCGTCGGCCGCTCGGACGATGGACCCCAGGTCTTCCTCGGGGAGCCAGGAGTACGCGCCGTCGCTGCGGACCATGGCCGGTGTCGTCGCTCCCACGGCCCGCTCCAGGTCCGCGACCTGGGCGGGTCCGCCCGCGTCCTGCTCGTCGAGCACGGCGGCCAGGCGGATCCGGTCGACACGCGCGAACCGCTCGGCGAGGTGGAGGGCAGGGATCGTTGTCGCCGCGACCAGCCACTCGGCGCCCAGCACGATCGGCGCGGCGTGCGGTCGGGCGGCGGAAGCTGCCACCTCGGGGGCCATCTCGTGGACGCCCAGCGCCGAGATCCCGATGTGCCCCGCTCCGCGCTCCTGCGCGAGGCGCAGCACGGACAGGGCCCCGTCCCTGAACAGGGTGGCGACGGCTGCGACGGGGCGGTCACCGAGGCCGAGGTCCGGGGCGCCGAGGTCCAGACGCACGGCCTCCGCCGCGCCGACCTCCTCGGCGACCCTGCGTGCCCTTGAGAGGTCGCGCCCGCCGATGAGCAGCGGCACCGTCGGGTGCGCGTCGCGCAGGTGCCGGGCGGTCCAGCGTCCGATGAGGCCGGATCCCCCGGCCAGCAGGATCGGGTCCATGTCGTTCTCCTGCCTGCAGCTAGTAACCTACGAACAGTAGGTTCAATGCACGTTAACCTACTATTCGTAGGTTGAGCAACGGCGGCGCGCGAGGACGGCGGGGAGAACGTGGCGGAGTTCGAGACGAGCGACCCGCGGGAGATCGCGCGGGGGGCTGTGCGACGAACCGAGCGGGCGCAGCCGGAGGTCGCGCGGGGGGCTGTGCGACGGACCGCGCGGGCGCAGCCAGGGGCCGCACGGGGGGCTGTGCGGCGAACCGAGCAGGAGCAGCCGGAGGCCGCGCGGGGCGTGGACGGGACGGCGGCCCCGGCCGGAGACGCTCGCGTGGCTCGGGGCGGCAGAGCTCGACTCACGCGCGCCGGGCGTCGTGACCAGCTGCTGACGACAGCGACGCGCATCCGGCAGGAGGAGGGTGCGGACAGGCTGACGCTGGGCCGCCTCGCCGAGCGCGCCGGGGTCTCCAAGCCGGTGGTCTACGACCACTTTCACGCACTGGAGGACCTGCAGATCGCGCTGTACCGCACCCTGCACGAGCAGCAGCTGGACGCCGTGCGCGCAGCCCTCACGCAGGGGGAGGCCCGCCCCGGGTCGACGATCGATGCCCTGGCCGAGGCCTACATCCGCTGTGCGGCCGACGTCGACGCCGACTGGCGGGCGCTCTCCGGCAGCGCGCAGAAGGATGCCGTCTTCCAGGAGCTGCTGGACAGCTGCGTGGACCTGTTCGTCGACGTCCTCGGCCCCCGCGCCGAGGTGCCGTCGGCAGAGCTGCGTCGACGGTGCACGGGCCTGGTCGGCGCAGGCGAGGCGCTCGCCGCGGCCTGCGTGCGAGGGGAGTGCCGGACGAGCGACGGCGCTCGGTCGCTGGCCGCGCTGATGCAGGGGGCACTCGCGCCCGGTGGGCGCCGCGGCGACGGATAGCATCGGCACCATGACGAGTGAGGCCAACGGCGACGTCCGGGTGATGATCATCGACGATCACGAGATCGTCCGGAGGGGCATCGCCGAGGTCGTCGACCGGGCCGAGGGGCTCACCGTCGTGGCCGAGGCCGGGTCGGTCGCCGATGCTCTGCGGCGCGCCGAGCTCGTCCGGCCCGACGTCCTGCTCGTCGACCTCCAGCTCGGCGACGGCTCGGGCATCGACCTCATCAAGGCCCTCGCCGAGAAGGTGCCCGGCGCCCACCCCGTGGTCCTCACGAGCTTCGACGACGACGACGCCCTCGCCGCCGCCCTCGACGTCGGGGCGAAGGCCTACCTGCTCAAGACCGTCCGCGGCGCGGAGATCGCCGACGTCGTGCACGCGGTCGCCCAAGGGCGCACCCTCCTCGACGCCCGCACCGTCACCCGGCGCCGTGCCTCGCACGACGACCCGACCGCCGACCTCACCCCCTCCGAGCGCAAGGTGCTCGACCTCATCGGGGACGGCCTGTCCAACCGTGAGATCGGGGAGAGGCTCGGGGTGGCGGAGAAGACCGTGAAGAACCACATCACGAGCCTGCTGAGCAAGATGGGCCTCCAGCGCCGCACGCAGGTCGCCGCCTGGGTCGCGGGCCAGCGGGCCGCCGGCTGGCGCGGCTGAGCGACCGGGCGGACGCGGACCGGGTGGCGGCCTAGCCGCGTCCGCCCGTGGGCACCTGCCACTGCAGCAGGGTGCCGCGGCCGGTCTCCGTCCGGCCCACCGAGAACGTCCCCCGGTGCCGGCGCGCCCGCTGGGCGAGGTTGCCGAGGCCGGAGGAGCGGGTGCGGGCGGGGTCGATGCCGCGTCCGTCGTCGACGACCTCGAGCAGCACCGACCCAGTGGGCCCGGAGCCGCGGATGCGCAGGCGCACCGAGACGGACGAGGCGCCCGCGTGCCGCGCGGCGTTGGACACGCCCTCGCGGACGACCGCCACGATGTCGTCCGCGACGTCGGGGTCGACCCGCTGCCGGATGACGTCGGACATCGGACCGCCGAGGTCGGCGTCCGAGACGAGGGTGCCGTCGACCTCGACGAGCAAGGACGGCGCGAAGCCCAGGGTGGTGCGGGCGATCGACGCCTCGCGGCGCAGCCGCTCGACGAGCAGCACGCCCTGCTCGGGCTCGCGCAGGTTGTGGACGATGGACCGGATCTGCCGCACAGAGGACTCGACGGCGTCGACGGCGGCGTCGATGAGCGCCGTGAGCCCGAGCGCGCTGGCCTGGTCGTCCTCGGTGCCACCCGTCCCGGCGGCCCCGGCCTGCCCCTTCTCGAGGTCCTCGGCGCGGGCGCGCGCCTGCGTGAGCTGCATACCCGTGGCGAAGAGCTGCTGGATCGCGAGGTCGTGCAGGTCCCGCGCGATCCGGGCGCGCTCCTCGACCATGGTCGCGACGTCCTCGACGTGCCGGGCCCCGGCGATCTGCAGCGCGAGCACGGCCTGGGAGGCGACCTGCTGGGCGATCTCCAGCTCGAGCTCGGTGAACTCGGGGCGGCCGCGGTGCCGCAGGAGCAGGAGCACCCCCTCGGCCTCGCCGCCGAGCAGCATCGGCGCGTACAGCGCGGGCCCGTACGACGCGAGCTCGGGCACACGCACCGTGCGCGACCGCGTGAGCGAGTCGACGATGAGCCCCGAGCGCTCCCGGATGACGGTCCGTGCGCGGCCGTCCGGCGGGAAGACGAGGCCGAGCAGCTCCCCGGAGCGGTCGCCCCGCACGATCTCGGCCACCCACGTGTCGCCGACCGAGGGCAGCACGAGGATGACCGTGTCGGCCTCGGCCACGTCGAGCAGGCGTGAAGCGACGAGCTCGAGCGTCTCCTCCTCGTCCGTGCCCTCGAGCAGGGCGGTGGTGATCTCGTTCGCCACGGCCGTCCACCGGGCCCGGGTCTGCGAGGCGCCGTAGGTGGTCGCGTTCGCCACCGCGACCCCGGTGGCCCGGGCGAGCGTGATCGCCGTCGTCACGTCCGCCTGCGTGAAGGGCCCGTCCTCCTTCTCCGCGAGGTAGAGCCGTCCGTAGACGCGGCCACCCGCGCGGACCGGGACGCCGAGGAACGAGTGCATCGGCGGGTGCCCGGGCGGGAAGCCGCCGAAGTCCGGGTGCTCCGTGAGGTCGTCGAGGAGGAGCGCGCCGTCCGGGGGGATCGCGCCGAGGACGCCCGTCCCCGACGGCGGGTGCCCGAGCACGCGCATGTCCTCCTCGGACATGCCCACCTGGATGAACGTCTGCGTCTCGCCGTTGGAGTCGAGGACGCCGAGCGCCGCGTAGCGGGCCCCCGTCAGGGCGGCGGCGGAGGCGACGAGCCCGTCGAGCGCGCCGCGGACCTCGAGGTGGCTGGTGAGGGTGAGCGCGGAGCCCAGCACGTCGTCGTCGAGCTCGTGCACCGGATGTCTCCCCCTCAGGTCGTGGCGCGGGCGGGGCGGGCGCCGCGCTCGGCCCGCCACGCGTCAGCGTACGGCGGGTGGACGGCGAGGAGCTCGGCGTGCGTGCCGCGGGCGAGCACCCGGGCGGGCGCGACGGAGCCGTCGTCGGGTCCGCCCGCCCGGTTCGACGGATGGTCCGACGGGTGGTCCCGACCGAGCACGAGCACCTCGTCGGCCGCGGCGAGGGGGGCCAGACGGTGAGTGACGAGCAGGATACCGCGTGCCTCCCTCTCGGGCGCCCCTCCCGCGCGCGGCGCGGTGAGCAGGTCGGTGACGAGCTCGTCGGCCGTCCCGGGGTCGAGGTGCTCCGCCGGCTCGTCCAGGAGGAGCAGCGGAGCGCGGGACGCGAGGGCGCGGGCCAGCAGGAGGCGACGTCGTTCGCCGCCGGAGATCGTCGTGGCGTCGGCACCGAGCCGGGTGGCGAGCCCGTCCGGGAGGCCCGCGAGCCAGGGTCCGAGACCGACCTGCTCGAGCAGCGCGGACGCCTCGCCCTCGGTGAGGTCGCCGCGACCGACGCGGAGGTTCTCCAGCACGCTCGTGGCGAAGACGTGGGCGTCCTCGGCGGTGAGCGTCACGGTGGAGGCGCGGTCGGCCGAGGTGAGGGCGGTCGCGGCGTGCCCGTCGATCGTCGCCGTGCCGGCCGCCGGTTCCAGCAGGCCGGCGAGCGTGGCGAGCACGGTGGACTTGCCGATCCCGGACGGGCCGACGACGGCGATCGACCGGCCCGGGGACAGGTCGACGTCGACGCGCGCCACGGTGGGGCCGCCGGGCCAGGCGACCGCGAGGTCCTGTGCGAGCAGCCGAGGCCCGGTTGCGTCCCGACCGGTGGTGGTGGCATGGGGAGCGGCGGTCGGTACCGACCCCGGCGCCGCGACGGTCGGCGACCGGTCCGCCGGTGCGGACGCGGAGGACGCCCCGGCCTGGTCGGCGGGCGCCCCCGCGGCGTCCACGAGGCCGAGGACCCGGCGGGCGGCGGCCGCGCTCGTCACCCTCTGGACCGCGGCCTGACCGAGGACCGCGGTGCCCTCGAAGCTCGCGAGCGGCGTGAGCGCGACGACGCACAGCCCGACCTCGGACAGCTGCCCGGCGCCGACGGCCGCGATCCCGAGCACCAGTGCGCCGACGACTCCCACGGCCATGCCCGTGAGGTCGAGCGCGGCGGCGAACCCCCGGGCCCGGCCGATCGCGTCGCGCTCCCGCGCGAGGCGGCGCTCGGTCGCACCCAGCGCCGCCAGGGCGGTGCCGACCCGCCCCGAGGTCTGCAGCTCGGCAGCCCCGTCGATCAGCGCACCGGAGTGTGCCGTGAGGTCGGCACGAGCTGCGACCTGCGCGGTGGCCGCCCGCCGGGCCGCGGCTGCCGTGACGGCGGGTGAGACCACCCCCGCCAGCAGCAGGCCTGCCGCGAGGACCAGCCCGGCGGCGGGCAGCAGGGCACCGACGATCGTCACGGACACCAGAGCGACGCCGAGGGCCACCGCCCGGGGGACGGTCGAGCGGACGACGAGGTCACCGATCGCGTCGACGTCCTCGCCGGCGCGGGCCAGCAGGTCGCCGCGGCGCAGCGTGGCCACGACCTCGGTACGGCCGCCCGCGAGCGCCAGGTAGGTGCGCTCGCGGAGCGTGGCGACGCCGTCGAGGGCCACCTTGTGGGAGGCGAGGCGCTCGAGGTAGCGGAACAGGGCCTTGGAGATGCCGAACGTGCGCACGCCCACCGCCGCGACCGACAGCGTGAGCACGGGCGGGTGCTGGGAGGCACGCGCGATGAGCCACGCCGAGACGGCCGTGAGCCCGACGCCCGCGCCGACGGCGAGGACACCGAGCAGCACCGCCCAGGCCACCCGCCACCGCGAGACACCGAGCATCGCGACCGCACGCCGCAGCACGACCCGCTCGCCCGCCCCCTCGCCCACGGTCACTCCCTCGCCCACGGTCACCGCGCGGCCTCCTCGTCCGCCACGGTGCAGGAGTCGGCGGCGACCACCTCGACGACGTGGTCGGAGACCGCGACGAGCGCGGGACGGTGCGCGACGACGAGCACGGTGCGGCCCGCGTCCCGCAGAGCCCGGACCGCTGTCAGGACGTGGCTCTCGGCGGCGGCGTCGAGGTGCGCCGAGGGTTCGTCGAGCACGACGAGCGGGGCGTCGGCGACGAGCGCGCGCGTGAGGGCCAGCCGCTGGCGCTGCCCGACCGACAGGCCGACACCCCCGTGGCCCACCACGGTGTCCCACCCGTGCGGCAGCTGGCACAGCGCCTCGTCGAGCCCGGTGGCGCGGGCGGCCGCCGCGAGCACGTCGGCCCCCGCGCCCGGGGCGACGTTCTCGGCGACCGTGCCGGGCAGGATCGTCGGGCGCTGCGGGACGTACGCGACCTGGGCCCACCAGGACTCCCGGTCGACGTCGGCGAGGTCGGTCTCCGTTCCGTCGGGGGCGCGCACAACCACCCGCCCGGTGTCGGGGGCGAGGACGCCGAGGGTGGTGAGGGCCGTCGTCGTCTTGCCCGACCCCGACGGGCCGACGAGCGCCGTGACCTCCCCGGGTGCGATCTCGGCGTCGAGCCCCGCGGGGGCGAGGCGGTCGCTGTCGCCCGCCCGGACCCCGAGGCCCTGGAGGAGCACCGTCGAGCCGCGCAGCCCGGGTGCGGGGGCGGTGCCGGACCCGGCGGCCGGGGCGTCGAGCACGGCGAACGCCTTCTCCGCGGCCGCGACGCCGTCGGACGACGCGTGGAACTGGGTGCCGACCTCGCGCAGCGGCCGGAAGACCTCGGGCGCGAGCATGATGCACACCAGGGCGCCCTCGAGGCCGACGTGCCCGTAGACGAGCCGCATGCCGACGCTGACGGCGACGAGCGCGACGCAGATCGAGGTGAGGAACTCGAGCACGGCCCCGGAGAGGAACGCGAGGCGTAGCGTGCGCATGGTGGCGGCCGACCATGCTCGTCCCAGCTCCCGCACCCGCCTCGCGGGCCCGTGCTCGCGGCCGAGCGCGGTGAGGGTGGCCAGGCCGGCCATGAGGTCGACGAGCTGGGCGCCGAGGCGGGACATCGACGCGAGGCGGGCGTCGGCGAACTGCTGGGTGAGTCGCCCGATGAGGATCATGAACACCGGGATCAGGGGGATCGTCACCGCGAGGATGGCCGCGGAGGTGAGGTCGGCCCCGAGCACCACCGCGAGCGTGGCGGGCGTGACCGTCGCGGCCAGGACCAGCTGGGGCAGGTAGCGCACGAGGTAGGGCTCGAGGTCGTCCAGGCCGCGCACGGCGAGGGTGACGCTGTCGGCGCCGTGCTCCGCCCGCCACCGGGGGCCGAGCGCGAGCGCGTGGGCGAGCACGCCTGCGCGGAGCTCCGCGACGACGTCGGTGGCCGCCCGGTGCGCGACTGACTCCTGGGCGCCGTGCACGAGCGCGCGGGCGACCAGGACGACGCCGAGCCAGATCAACGGCGTGCGGACGTCGGTGAGGGTGGCGCCGCCCTCGATCGCCGCGGCGAGGATGCGCGCGAGGAGGAGGACCTGCGCGATCACCAGCGCCGCCGTCGTGGCCCCGGCCAGGGCGACGACGACGACGTAGCGCCGCGCCGCACGGGCGTGCGCGAGGAGTCGGGGGTCGAGCGGCTTCACGCTGTCGGCGCACCGTCGTCGTCGGACCCGGCGTCGGACCCGTCGTCGGACCCGGCGTCGCCCCTGTCCGACCTGGCGGCGACCCGGACCGGGACGGTGACCCGCCGGTCGAGGCCGGCGGGCGTGTCGGGCAGGACGTCGGCGTTGATCCGGCGGCGGAAGACCCAGTACGACCACGCCTGGTAGGCGAGCACCACGGGGACGAGGACGAGCGCGACGATGCTCATGACGACGAGCGTCGGCCCGGTGGCCGCGGCCTCGCGGAAGGTCAGCGAGTACGCGGGGTCGACCGAGGAGCGCATGACGTCGGGCGCCATCGCGCCGACGATCAGCACGACGGCGGCGACGATCGTCACGGCGGAGCAGACGAACGACCGCCCCTCCTGCTCGCGGTGCGCGAAGAACGCGGCGCCGACCAGGCCGACCGCGGCGACGACCAGCGGTGCCCACGTCCACACGTGGGCGGAGTGGGCGAGCTGGGCCCACAGCCCCCAGGCGGCGCCGACCACGAGGGCGATCAGCGAGAGCGGCTTGGCGGCGGCGACGGCCTGGTCGTGCACGGTTCCGGCCGTCTTCCAGGCGAGGAACACCATGCCGTGGGCGAGGAACAGCACCGCTGTGAGCAGGCCGCCGAGGAGGGTGAACGGGGTGAGGAGCGAGAGCAGGCCACCGGTGAGCTGGGCGTTGCCGGCGTCGTCCCGGACGATCTCCATGCCCTGGACGAGGTTGGCGAACGCGACCCCCCACAGGACGGCGGGCACCCAGGCGGAGATCGTGTGCAGGAGGTCCCAGCGCCGGCGCCAGGCGGGGTCGGTGACCTTGCCGCGCCACTCGATGGCGCAGATCCGCACGATCAGCGCGACGAGGATGACCAGCAGCGGCAGGTACATGCCCGAGAACATCGTGGCGTACCACTCGGGGAACGCCGCGAACATGGCTCCGCCCGCGGTGATCAGCCACACCTCGTTGCCGTCCCAGTGCGGGCCGATCGCGGACAGCATGGTGCGCCGCTCCTTGTCGCGGCGCTGCGCGTCGCCGCGGGGCAGGATCGTCAGCAGCATGCCGACGCCGAAGTCGAATCCCTCAAGCACGAGGTAGCCGGTCCACAGGACCGCGATGAGGACGAACCAGACGAGGGGAAGCGCCTCGGTCATGTCGATCGGTCTCCTTGTCGGGTCGGGCGGTTCAGTAGGCGAAGGACAGCGGCTGGTCGTCGTCGGCGGGGTCCGGCTCGGGCGCGGGGGCGGGGTCGATCCCCTCGCGGACGTACCGGCGCACGAGCCAGAACCAGACGACGCCGAGCGCCGCGTACAGCAGGGTGAACGTCACCAGCGAGGTGAGGACCGTCGTCGAGGTGACGACCGTGGACACGCCGTCCGCCGTGCGCAGCCAGACCTGGTCGACCGGGTTGTCCGGGTTCGGGTGGACGACCCACGGCTGTCGGCCCATCTCGGTGAAGATCCAGCCGAACGAGGAGGCGAGGAACGGCATGGGCAGCGAGACCAGGCACAGGCGGGAGAACCAGCGCGAGCCGGTCACCCGTCCTCCGCGCAGCGCCCACAGACCCCACACCGCCAGGGCGGCGGAGAACACGCCGAGCCCGATCATCAGGCGGAAGCTCCAGTACGTGACGACGAGGTTGGGGCGGTAGTCGACCCCCTCCCCGTAGAGCTCCTCGTACTCGGCCTGGACGTCGTTGACGCCCGGCAGGTAGCTCTCCTCGCCGGCGAAGCTGTTGGTTCCCATGAACGAGGTGACGCCGGGCAGCTCGAAGAGGTGGATGGCGTTCTCGCAGTCGTTCGACAGGTCGCCGATCGCGAGGATGGACAGGGGGACGGACTCGCCGCCGTCGCAGACGGCCTCGGCGGAGGCCATCTTCATGGGCTGTTGCTCGTACATGAGCTGGCCCTGGTGGTGGCCCGTGAGGATCACGGCGACGCCGGAGATCACCACCGTGATCAGGCCGACCATCGCGCCCGGTCGCCACACGTGCCGCGCCTCGGCCTCGGCCTGGTCGCCCTCGTGGGCGAGGCCGGAGGCGGGGGAGCCCGCGCCGCGGACGGTGCGCACGATCCACCAGCCGCACACGCCGGCCACGAGCGTGCCCGCCACGAGGAAGGCGGCCGCGACGGCGTGGCCGAACGCGGCGATCGCCGTGTTGTTCGTGATGACCTCGAGGAAGCCGCCGATGCCGTCGAGCTCGGCGCGGCCCGTCTCGGCGTTGTAGACGGCGCCGACCGGGTGCTGCATCCACGAGTTCGCCGCGATGATCCAGTACGCCGACAGGTTGACGCCGATCGCCACCATCCAGATGCACGCCAGGTGCAGGCCCTTGGACAGGCGTTCCTTGCCGAAGAGCCACAGGCCGAGGAACGTCGACTCGAGGAAGAAGGCGGCCAGCGCCTCGATGGCGAGCGGGGCGCCGAAGATGTCGCCGACGAACCGCGAATACTCCGACCAGTTCATGCCGAACTGGAACTCCTGGACGATGCCGGTGGCCACGCCGAGCGCGAAGTTGATGAGCAGGATCTTGCCGAAGAAGTTCGTCAGCTTGAGCCAGTGATCCTTGCCGGTGCGCCACCAGAACGTCTGCATGAGCGCGACGAGCGGGGCCAGGCCGATCGTCAGCGGGACGAGGATGAAGTGGTAGACGGTCGTGATGCCGAACTGCCACCTGGCGAGCTCCAGGGCTTCCACTTGGCTGTCCTTCCGGGCAGGGCTGTCGCACGGGTGAGCGCGGCTGCCGCCACGGTAGGAAGCGACACCGCGTCAGTGCCGGGACCAAGGTCCTGCGAGGTGACGCGACGTCGCGATCTGTGGGCGGGGGCGGGCGGTGCGCTGGGATGCGGGACGTGGGCGAGGTTGCAGGGTCCGGACGGCCTCCGTGTGGGATACTCGCCGGGACCCTGCCGCGGGGCCGTTCCCCCGCGCGGGGTCCGACGACGAGTTCCACGTCGGTGAGCAGGACCGGTTCGCGCCGCCAGAGAGCGCCGCCGCGACCGCCCTGCGTAGCCGACGAACCGCCGGGCGACAGAGCCCGCGCGGCTGCGGGGTTCGCCGTCGGCGTTCCTGCCCCGTCGCGGCGGGGGGCGCACCCACAGGACTTCCGTCCGCGCACGCCGCGGACGACGAGAGGCTCACCGGGCCGAGGGACGGCCGGCACGGTGGGTGGAAGGATTTGCATGTCTGAGAGCTCCGAGCCCACGGCACAGGCAGGCGAGCAGGCGGGGGAGACCGCCGCACCGGCACCGCGCAGGCGCGCCTCGCGCCGCGCCACCAAGCCGGCCGCCGCGCCCACGGTCCCCGAGGAGACCACCGGGACCGCCGGTTCAGCCCCGTCCGACGACGACGCCGCAGCGCCCGGCGCCGCCGACTCGTCCGGCGAGGCCGCATCGTCCGCCGCCGGCGCGGACGCCCCGGCCGCGACCGACGAGGCCGCCCCGAAGGTCACCCGGACCCGCGCGACGCGCACGTCCGGCTCGGCCCGCGCGTCCGGCACCCGCTCGACCACGAGCCGCGCCACCCGCTCGCGCCAGGCCGCCGCCCCCGCCGACAGGGCCGGCGCCGACGAGATCGCCACCGACGCCGCCTCGACCGACGTCGGCGCAAGCACCGCTACCTCGGCCGACGTCGACGCGACGTCCACCGTCGAGACCGGCGCGGCCCCGACGACGACCGGCGGCGATGTCGAGAGCTCCGCCGACGGCACGACCACGTCCTCGGACGCCACCGCGACGACCACCGGCGACGCCGCGCCGAGCACCACCACCGACCTCACCGCCGACGTCGAGGCCCTCGGCGCCTCCCGCGCCGCACGGTCGACCGGGACCGGGACCAGGTCGAGCCGCACGTCGGGATCCTCCACCTCCACCGGCACCCGCTCGCGCCGCGCGACGAGCGGCGGTTCACGGCGGGCGAGCTCGCGCGTGACCACACCCGCGGCCGCCGAGCCCGCCGAGACCGAGGTGCCCCGCACGACGGCCGGCACGGCCACCGCGGCGTCCGGTCTGGACGCCGTCGTCGCCGAGGCCGCGACCGCCGCCACCGGGTCCGCCGACCTCGCCGACGCCGCCAAGGACACCGCCCCGGCCGCGCGCAAGCCGCGCCGCAGCCGCCGCGCGACCGCCCCCGCGCGCGAGCCCGACCAGAGCATCGACGTCCTCGCCGAGCTCGGTGTCGAGACCGCCGACGGATCGGCCGACGCCGACGACGACACCCAGGCCGCCGGGCAGCCGGACGCGGGCCCGGACGTCGCCGCGACGACCGACCCCGCAGACGACACCGCGACGCAGGCCACCACCGACGTCGACCCCGACGAGATCGACGACGAGGACGCGACGGACGAGCAGTCCGACGAGCCTCGACTGCCGGCCTCGGCCCTCCTCTTCCAGGCGCCCGACCCGGCCAAGGCGCGCCCCCGGCGTCGTGCCGTGGCCCCGGCAGGGGCCCCCGAGGTGCGCTTCGGCGCGCCGGCGACCGATGACGCGTCGGAGCGGGCGCAGGCGTCGGACACCGAGGACACCGACGACAGTGACGAGCAGTCCGCCGACGAGCGCCCGCGCTCCCGCGGCCGCGGCGGATCGCGCCGTGGCTCGGGCGGCCGGTCCGGCTCGCGCCAGGGCGGCGACCGCTCCGGCGACGGCCCGGCCGACGACGCGGCCGGCACCGCCGGCGACACGAGCACCGGCTCCTCCGCCTCCTCCGACGACGACGGGTCCGACGACGACTCCGACGAGTCCCAGAACGACGAGTCCCAGAACGGCGAGGGCGGCGGCAACCGTCGGCGTCGTCGTCGGGGCGGCCGCGGCCGACGCAACCGGTCCGGCTCGCGCGGCAACGGCGAGGGCTCCAGCGACTCGGACGACTCCGGTGACGACTCCGACGACGGCGACGAGCAGAACGGGTCGGGCTCGGGCGGCCGCGGCCAGGACCGCTCGCGCTCCGGCGAGAACGACTCCGACGGGGACGGCGGTGACGACTCCGGCAACGATGACGGCGAGGACGGCTCGAGCTCGCGTCGTCGTCGGCGCCGTCGTCGCTCCGGCGGGCAGGGCGACGACGACGGGGGCGCCGCGCGTGCCCGCAACGAGGTGACGGCCCTCAAGGGGTCGACCCGCCTCGAGGCCAAGCGCCAGCGCCGCCGTGAGGGTCGCGACGCCGGCCGCCGCCGCACGACGATCTCCGAGTCGGAGTTCCTCGCGCGCCGCGAGTCGGTCGAGCGCACGATGCTCGTGCGCGAGCAGGACGGCCTCAACCAGATCGCCGTGCTCGAGGACGGCGTCCTGGTCGAGCACTACGTCGCCCGGCACACCCAGACCTCGATGGTCGGCAACGTCTACCTCGGGCGCGTGCAGAACGTGCTGCCCTCGATGGAGGCCGCGTTCATCGACGTCGGCAAGGGCCGCAACGCGGTCCTCTACGCCGGCGAGGTCAACTGGGAGGCCGCCGGTATGGACGGCCAGCCCCGGCGCATCGAGCAGGCGCTCAAGTCCGGCGACCAGGTGCTCGTCCAGGTCACCAAGGACCCGATCGGGCACAAGGGCGCCCGCCTCACCTCGCAGATCACGCTCGCCGGCCGGCACCTCGTGCTCGTCCCCTCGGGCGCGATGACCGGTATCTCCCGCAAGCTCCCCGAGGGCGAGCGGAACCGCCTGAAGAAGCTGCTCAAGGAGATCGTGCCCGCCGGATCCGGCGTCATCGTGCGCACCGCCGCCGAGGGCGCGACCGAGGAGCAGCTGCGCAGCGACGTCGAGCGGCTGACGAAGATCTGGGACGACATCACGAAGAAGTCGTCCGGCAACGCCAAGGCGCCCGTCCTGCTCAAGGGCGAGCCCGAGCTCGCCGTCCGCGTGGTCCGCGACGTCTTCAACGAGGACTTCGCCAAGCTGGTCGTGGCCGGCGACACCGCGTGGCGCACGATCAGCGACTACGTGGGCGACATGTCCCCGGACCTCGCCGAGCGCCTGCACCACTGGACGGACGACAAGGACCTGTTCGCCGAGCACCGCGTGGACGAGCAGCTCGCCAAGGGCATGGACCGCAAGGTCTGGCTGCCCTCGGGCGGCTCGCTCGTCATCGACCGCACCGAGGCCATGACGGTCGTCGACGTCAACACCGGCAAGTTCACCGGCTCGGGCGGGACGCTCGAGGAGACGGTGACGAAGAACAACCTCGAGGCCGCCGAGGAGATCGTCCGCCAGCTCCGGCTGCGGGACATCGGCGGCATCATCGTCATCGACTTCATCGACATGGTGCTGCCCGCCAACCGCGACCTCGTGGTCCGGCGCCTGCTCGAGTGCCTCGGCCGCGACCGCACGCGTCACCAGGTGGCCGAGGTGACGAGCCTCGGGCTCGTCCAGATGACCCGCAAGCGGGTCGGCCAGGGCCTGGTCGAGGCGTTCTCCACGCCGTGCGAGCACTGCCACGGCCGCGGGTTCGTCGTCCACGACCACCCGATCGAGCGCAGCGACGCCGCCGAGGCGCAGATCGCCGACTCCTCCGAGCAGGGTGGTCGCCGTCGCCGCGGGCGCGGCGGCTCCGGCCGGGGCGGCAACGGGTCCGGCGGCGGCTCCGGCTCCGGCGGCAACGGCTCGTCCGGCTCCGGCGGCGGCAAGGACCAGGACTCGTCCGGCGAGGCCAAGCCCGAGCCGGACCGCGAGGCCGTGCGTCAGACGCTCGCGCAGATCGCCGCCGCGGCGGCCAGCGCCCACGACCGTACGGGCGCGGACTCCGCGGCGACCGCCGAGGAGGGGGCTCAGGTCGGACAGTCGTCCGACGCCCCGGCCGCGGGCGAGACCGGGGACACGGGCACGACGACGACCGACGCGCCGGCTGCCTCCGACGAGTCGGGCGCGGTTCCTGCGGCGGACGCCACGGCCGACGACGCGTCGTCCGGTGCGTCCGGCTCCGACGACGCCTCCGCCGATGCGCCGGCCGCGGGCTGGGCCACCACGATCGACGCCCCCGGCGCCGGTTCGACGACCGAGGCCGCGCCCGACGACGCGACGCCCACGGGCGGCGGGGCAGAGGACGCGACGTCTACTGAGGCAGCGGCCGGAGACAGGCCTGCCGCCGAGGCAGCCCCCGCCGAGGCAGCCCCCGCCGAGGCAGCCCCTGCCGAGGCGGGCGAGCCCGCCGAGGTGAGCTCCGCCGTCGGGCAGGGTGCGGCCGACGAGGGGACCGAGGCCGTGAAGGCCCCGGCCCCGCGGAAGCGTCGGTCGCGCCGCGCGACGAGCGCGCCGACCGCGGCTCCGTCCGGGGAGGCCTGACCGACCGGTCGAGGGCGGGCCGGCTCAGGGCCGCCGACCGACCCGATGACGACGAACGGGCGCGCACCCCGAGGGGTGCGCGCCCGTTCGGCCTTCCCCGTGCGGCGTTCCGGCGTGCGGCCGACCGCCGCTCAGCGCACGAGCGGGTGGTAGCGCAGCGGGTTGGGCCGGCACTCGGCCTCCGTGGCGATACGCATGTCCGCCGCGACGGCGCCCGAGTCGCGCAGGGCGTAGAGCCGGTCGACGACCCGGTCCCGCAACGTCCACGGGTCGATCGTGTTGAGGTAGATCTTCGTGCCGCCCTCGAAGCCCGCGAGCGTGGAGACGCGCCACTTGAGCATGATCCGCCAGGGCATCGGCTGGTCGACGTCGGCCGGCTGGTGGTGCCACTCCTCGTTGCACGGCACGAGCGTGCCGGTCGCCGCGTGGCAGGCGTGCACGAGGTCCGAGACCGCGCGCAGCTCGTCGGCCGAGTGCTCCCACGGCGCCGTGCGCTCCGAGCGGGAGTAGATCTCGAGCGTGGGGTAGCGGTGGCCGAACCCGGCGAACGCGACCGCGTGGTCGTTCTCCGCCACCACGAGGTTCTGGTACTGCGCGTAGTTGACAGCCGACTCGTTGAAGAGGTTGGGGTTCGCGCGCAGCCGCTGCAGCTCGAGCTCGGCCTGGACGCCACGCTCGTCGATCGCCACGAGCTGCTTGTGCAGGTGGTCGAAGCTCGCCCCGGCCGGCTTCAGCCAGTTCTGGAACACCGCCACGTAGCGCGCGTAGCGGTTGGCCTCGTAGAGGGACCGCATCGCGTCGACCGTGAAGGACGTGTACCGGTGGTGCTCCTGCGGGGTCAGCGTCCCCGACGAGGCGAGGTCGACGTCGGTCGTGGCGTCGTCGGTGAAGTGCCGGCGCGCGACGATCACGTCGTGGCCGCCCCCGAAGAACCCGGTGGCGTGCGCGAGGCGGTCGGCCTCGCCCATCGACTCCCACGTGGAGGTCGCGTCGCCGGAGGCCCGCAGGCGCTGGTCGACGACCCGGGCGACGTGCGCCTCGCCGTCGGGGGTGGCGAGGTAGGCGTCGCGGCGCTCCGCCACCGCGGCGGGCACCTCGTAGCCGTAGTTCTGGTGCCAGTAGTCGAAGGAGAGGATCTCGAACAGGTTGGGGATGCGCCGGAACTCGGCGACCGTGTCGAACATCCGCGCCGCCGGGAGACCGCGCAGGAGCTGCCAGTGATCGTCCGGCGCGAACCGGGCGTCGGCGTCGGGCCGTTCGTCGTCGTCGGAGGGGTCGGAGGTGGTGGGACCCTCGTGCCGGACGAGGCGGGCCTTCTCGGGCGGCGTCTCGTCGTAGCGCAGGTGGCAGAACGCACAGTGCCGGCCGTGCTGGGCCGGGTCGAGCGCGGTGGGCTCCGCGGGCGGCTGCCCGATCGGGCGATGGGCGCGGCCGGGGACCGTCCAGACCTCCGTCCCGGTGAACGGTGAGACCTGCTTGATCGTCCCGTCCGTCATCCTGGTCAGCGGTGCCGCGCCGGGCGCGTGGGGCTGAGGCATGCCGTCACGGTAGTGCGGGCGACGCGCGGGGCGGGGAGGTGCCTGTGCGGGATCACACAGGCGATCCGGGGCGTCCCCGCACGTCTGAGCCTTGCCGCTGGGGGCCGCGGTGCGTAACCTAGGTCGTCGGCGCGCGCTGCGCCGACAGTGAAGAATCCCCGTGGCCCCGCGGCCGCGGCACGTCCGCGCCGAGCGGGCGGAGGGTTCCCCCAGCAGCGATACAGAGATGAGCAGCAACGTGGTCTACGCGATCGTCAAGGCCGGCGGCCGGCAGGAGAAGGTGTCCGTCGGCGACATCGTCGTCGTCAACAAGATGGCCGGTGCGCCCGGCGACACCGTCGAGCTGACCCCGATCCTGCTCGTCGACGGCGAGAAGGTCACCACCGCGGCCGACGGCATCTCCGCCAAGGTCACCGCAGAGATCGTCCGTGCCGAGAAGGGCAAGAAGGTCACGATCCTGCGCTACAAGAACAAGACCGGCTACATGCGCCGCCAGGGCCACCGCCAGTCGCTCACGCGGCTCAAGGTCACCGGCATCTCCTGATCCCGCCGGTCCGGCAGCCCGGACCGCACCCGACGCACGCGCGCGAGCGCACCACCTCACGAAGAGAGAGCAGAACGAGATGGCAACGAAGAAGGGCGCCAGTTCCTCCAAGAACGGCCGCGACTCCACCGCGCAGCGCCTGGGCGTCAAGCGCTTCGGCGGCCAGGTCGTCAAGGCCGGCGAGATCCTCGTCCGCCAGCGCGGCACGCGTCTGCACCCGGGCCTCGGCGTCGGCCGCGGCAAGGACGACACCCTGTTCGCCCTCGAGGCGGGCACCGTCGAGTTCGGTCGTCGCCGCGACCGCCGCGTGGTGAACATCCTCCCGCTGGAGGTCTGAGCACCACCGCTTCATCCTTGACGGGGGCGGACGGCATGATGCCGTCCGCCCCTCGTCTGTATCCACCCACCTGGAGGACCGCATGGCCAGCTTCGTCGACCGGGTCGTCCTCCATGCCGCCGGCGGGAACGGCGGCCACGGGGTCGCCTCGATCCGCCGTGAGAAGTTCAAGCCCCTGGCCGGGCCCGACGGCGCGAACGGCGGCAACGGCGGGGACGTCGTCCTCGTCGTCGACCCGCAGATCCACACGCTGCTCGACTACCACCACGCGCCCCACCGGCGCGCCCCCAACGGCGGGCAGGGCGCGGGCGACATGCGGCAGGGTGCGAACGGGGCCGACCTCGTGCTCGGCGTGCCCGACGGCACCGTGGTGAAGACCTCCGACGGCGAGGTCATTGCGGACCTCGTGGGCGCCGGCACCTCGGTCGTCATCGCCGAGGGCGGCCGCGGCGGGCTCGGCAACGCGGCCCTGGCCTCCGTGCGCCGCAAGGCCCCCGGCTTCGCCCTGCTCGGCGAGGAGGGGGAGGAGCGGGACGTCGTCCTCGAGGTCAAGTCGGTCGCCGACGTCGCCCTCGTCGGCTTCCCCTCGGCGGGCAAGTCCTCCCTCATCGCCACGGTCAGCGCGGCGCGGCCCAAGATCGCCGACTACCCGTTCACCACGCTGGTGCCCAACCTCGGCGTGGTGATGGCGGGCGACGAGCGCTTCACCGTTGCCGACGTCCCCGGGCTCATCCCCGGCGCCTCCACCGGCAAGGGCCTGGGACTGGAGTTCCTCCGCCACGTCGAGCGGTGCGCCGTGCTCGTCCACGTCCTCGACTGCGCCACGCTCGAGCCGGGGCGCGACCCGATCTCCGACCTCGACACGATCGAGGCCGAGCTCGCCGCCTACTCCGCGGACCTCGACGCCGCGGCCGGGGCGGTGCCCCTCATGCAGCGGCCCCGCGTGGTGGTGCTCAACAAGATCGACGTGCCCGAGGCCCGCGAGCTCGCCGAGTTCGTCCGCCCCGACCTCGAGGCGCGCGGCCTCAAGGTCTTCGAGGTCTCCACGGCCACCCACGAGGGACTGCGGCCTCTCACGTTCGCCCTGTCCGAGATCGTGTCCCGGGCGCGTGCCGAGGCCGCCGAGGTCGCGGCGCCGCGCGTCGTGCTGCGCCCCACCGCGGTCGACGACGCCGGGTTCACCGTCACCCGCAAGGGCAGCGCCGACGAGCCGTTCTTCCAGGTCCGCGGCAAGCGCCCCGAGCGCTGGGTCAAGCAGACCGACTTCTCCAACGACGAGGCGGTCGGCTACCTCGCCGACCGGCTCGCGCGCCTCGGGGTCGAGACCGAGCTGATGAAGGCCGGCGCCGTCCCCGGCGACACGGTCGTCATCGGACCCGCCGACGGCGGAGTCCTGTTCGACTGGGAGCCCACGATGTCCACCGGCGCCGAGCACCTGGGCCCCCGCGGGACCGACCTGCGGGTCGAGGACGAGCGCCGCCGGCCCACGCGCGCCGAGAAGCGCCGCGAGTTCCACGAGTCGATGGACGCCAAGACCGCCGCCCGCGAGGAGCTGTGGACCGAGCGCAAGGCGGGCCACTGGGCCGACCCGTCCGACGAGTGAGCGCGCGCGTCACGGCCTGACCGTGGCCGCTTCGTGGCACGGGCCGAGCCACCGAGGAGCCGCGCGGCACAATGTCCGGGTGAGCTTCCCGACCGTCCACCGGCCCCTCGCCAACCGTGCGCTCCTCGCCCGGGCGGGGTGCGTCGTCGTGAAGATCGGTTCCTCCTCGCTCACGCGCACGGACGGCTCGCTCGACCTCGAGCGGATCGCGCAGCTCTCCACGCTGCTCGCCACGCGGGTCGCGCAGGACCGGCAGGTCGTCCTCGTGTCCTCGGGTGCCATCGCCGCCGGTCTCGCACCGCTCGGTCTCAGCGCCCGGCCGAAGGACCTCGCCACGCAGCAGGCTGCGGCGTCGGTCGGCCAGGGGATGATCCTCGCCCGCTACACGGAGGCGTTCGCGCGGCACGGGCGGCGCGTGGGCCAGGTGCTGCTCACGGCGGAGGATCTCGTGCGCCGTCAGAGTCACGTCAATGCCGCCCGCGCGCTCGACAAGCTCCTCAGCCTCGGCGTGACACCGATCGTCAACGAGAACGACGCCGTCGCCACCGACGAGATCCGCTTCGGGGACAACGACCGGCTCGCCGCGCTGGTGGCCAACCTCGTCCGGGCCGACGCGCTCGTCCTGCTCACCGACGTCGACGGCCTCTACGACGGCCACCCCGCACACCCGACGTCGTCGCTGATCCCCACGGTCATCGGGCCCGAGGATCTGGCGGGCATCGAGGTCACCGGCCGTGGCTCCGCGGTGGGGACCGGAGGCATGGTGACCAAGCTCGAGGCCGCGTCGATCGCCACCGGCTCCGGCATCCCGGTGGTCCTCACCGACGCCGACCACGCCGCCGATGCGCTTGCCGGCCGGCCGGTCGGCACCTGGTTCGCCGCCCGCGGCCGCCGGATGTCCGCGCGCAGGCTCTGGCTCGCGCACGCGGCCAGGCCGCGCGGGAGCGTGCTGGTCGACGCCGGTGCGGCTGCGGCCGTGGGGGAGCGGCAGCGCTCGCTGCTGATCCCCGGGATCACCGAGGTGGTCGGGGACTTCGAGGCCGGGGACGTGGTCGAGGTGCTCGGGCCGGAGGGCCTCGTGGCCCGGGGAGTCAGCGGTTATGACACCCGCGAGCTCACAGATCTCGTCGCGGCGCCGATGGCGGAGCGGGCGAACCTGCGACCCGCGGTCCACCGCGACGACCTCGCGGTCATGCGGGACGTGGGCGGACGCGCGCAGAGCACCTGACCCGGGGCGCACGCCGCCCCCGCGCGTCCGGAACGTGAGACAGCACCGGGTGGTCGTTGACCCCGGGCGGCAAGCCTGCCTAGTGTCCCTCCAGGTCTTGAGAACCAGTGCGAAGCCCCGGCTCGCTGGTCGGCAACCCCCCTCGTGTGGCGGGGGTGCTCCGGGTGATGACCTGGCTCCACGTCCGTGGAGCAACGCCCGGCGCAGCCCGCGCCCTTGCACGAAGGATCCGGACATGATGCAGCAGGTGAGCACCCACCGATCCAGCTCCACCCTCCTCCCGGCGATGATGATGTGCATGCGCCCGGGCTGTCGGCGAATGTCGGCCTGACAGCCCGGAGACACCAGCGACGCCTGCGCTCCCGCGCCGCGTCACCGCCGGTCGAGGCTGCGACCCGCAGGAGCGAGTGACACGCTCCGCCCGCAGCGCTCCCGGTCATCGCACAGCCGTCGGCCGCGCCGCCGACGGCGGGACCCCGTGAGGACCCCTGCCATGAGCATCAGCCTGACCTCTGCCCGACCCGCCACGACCTCCACGACCGGGCCGACGACGACGATCCGCCGCTCGCCCGCGACCGCTCCGTCCACCGGAACACCCGCCGCGCGGACCACGACCACCACCGGCGCCGGCGCGCCCACCACTCCGGACCCGCGGTGCGCCGCCGAGGGCTCGTCGCGGATCGGCGGCGCCGTCGTCGTCGACCTGTCCGGGCTCGGTGCCGCGGTCTCGGACCCCGAGGCCGACCTCCCCGTCGACACCGCCGACCTGCCGCGGCTCGCCCGGCACGCCCACGCCGCCCGCCAGGCGGGGATCGCCGAGGTCGCGCTGTCGCCCGCCTTCCACCTGCGCTCGGACGCGCCGTGGCGCACCGACGCCGGCTCCGACGCGCGCCGCACCGGTGAGCGCCTGACCGACGCCGGCGTCGACGTCCTCCTCCCGGGCGCCGCCGCGCCGACCGCGGGCGGGCCGACCGCCGGGGCCGGCCTCACCGCCGACTCCGCGCGCCGCGCCTCGGCCAGCCGCGCGCGGACCGCCGGTGCGGCGACGACGGTCGGTGCGCGCGTGCGGACCGCTCCCTACGTCGACTCGGTCGCCGAGTGCGAGGCCGCGGGACGGCTCGGCGGCACGGTGATCGTGCGTGCCGTCCACCACGAGCGGGTGGCCGAGTTCGTCGCGGCCGTCCGCCGCGGCGCCGCCGAGGCCGGGGCCGACGTGCGCGTGCTCGTCGAGCTGCACGTGGCGATCGCCGAGACGCGCGAGCGGGCCCTGGCGCGCACGGAGCTCGTGGCGGACATCGCGGCGGTCGAGCAGCGCGAGCTGCCGTGGTCGGGCTCGGCGGCCGTCATCGGCTCCGCCGAGGACGTCCTCGCCGAGGCGCGCTCGTTCGCCGCGCTCGCCGACGGCCTCGTCCTCGTCCCGATCTCCGTGCCGGCCGACCTCACGGCCATCCTCACCGAGCTCGTCTGAGGTAGGCCGGGCGCACTGCCGACGAACGCACGAGCGGGGCGGCGCCACCGGATGGTGGCGCCGCCCCGCTCGTACGTCTGGCGCTGAGCTGTTTGGAGGGTGGGTTAAGCAGTTT
>NZ_JBUZNL010000012.1:104783-113651 GCF_055326485.1 Georgenia sp. G2120
GGCTCCCCCCCCCCACAACCCCCCGATCCGCCCCCCCCCACCGTCTTTCCCCCCCCCCCCGCTCGTACGTCTGGCGCTGAGCTGTCGAGAGTGTGGATCAGGCGTTCTCGTGGCCCGCGTCGTGCTCGGCGATCTGCTTCTTGATCTCGTCCATGTCGAGCTCGCGGACGGCGGTGAGGATCTCCTCGAGGTTCTTGGCGGGGACGGCGCCCGGCTTGTTGTAGACGAGCACGCCGTCGCGGAAGGCCATGAGGGTGGGGATCGAGGTGATCTGGAGCTGGGCGGCGAGCTCCTGGTTCGCGTCGGTGTCGACCTTGGCGAAGGTGACGTCCGGGTTCGCCTCGGAGACCTTCTCGTAGACCGGGCCGAACTGCTTGCAGGGCCCGCACCAGTCGGCCCAGAAGTCGACGAGCGTGATGCCGTCGCCGGTGACCGTGCTCTGGAAGTCGTCCTGCGTGATCTGCGTGGTCGCCATATGGCGCTCCCTTCGTCCGTGGGCGTGCTCCGCGCGGGGCGGAGCACGTCTTCCACCTCGTCCAACCGAGGAGACCCCCGGGTCATTCCCCGGCGGTCGCGGGTAGTTTGCCCTCATGACCGCTACCCCCGACGCCGACATCCGCGCCGACGCCGACGTCCGCGAGGCCGTCCACGCCATCTGCGCCGAGGCCAAGGAGGCCGGGCGCGCGCTCGCGACCGCGACCCGCGCCACCAAGGACGCCGCCCTGGCCGCGATGGCCGACGCCCTCGTGGCCGGCTCCCCCCGCATCGTCGCCGCCAACGCCGAGGACCTCGAGCGCGGCCGCACCACCGGCATGAGCCCGGGCCTCCTCGACCGCCTCGCCCTCGACGACGCGCGCATCGCCGCGATCGCCGACGCCCTGCGCGAGCTCGCCGCCCTGCCCGACCCGGTCGGCGAGGTCGTCCGCGGCTCCACGCTGCCCAACGGGCTGCGGCTGCGCCAGGTGCGGGTGCCGATGGGCGTCGTCGGCATGATCTACGAGGCGCGCCCCAACGTGACCGTCGACGCCGCGGGCCTCGCCGTGAAGTCCGGCAACGCCGTCGTCCTGCGCGGCGGCTCGGCCGCAGTGAGCTCGAACGAGGTGATCGTCGAGATCCTCGGCGAGGCACTGGCCTCCGTCGGCCTGCCCGCCGCGGCCGTCCGCTCGGTCGACGCCCACGGCCGCGCCGGCGCCGTCGAGCTCATGCGCGCCCGCGGCCTCGTCGACGTCCTCGTCCCACGCGGGGGAGCGGGCCTCATCCAGACGGTCGTCGCCGAGGCGTCGGTCCCCGTCATCGAGACCGGCGTCGGCAACGTCCACGTGTACGTCGACTCGAGCGCCGACCTCGCCCAGGCCGTCCCGATCATCCTCAACTCCAAGACCCAGCGCGTGGGAGTGTGCAATGCGGCGGAGTCCCTCCTCGTCCACCGCGACGTCGCCGACGAGCTGCTGCCCGCCCTCTACGCGGCCCTCGCCGAGAAGGACGTGACGATCCACGCCGACGACGACGCCTCCCGCGCGGCCGCCGCCTGCGGGATAGCGCACGTGCCCGCCACCGAGGAGGACTGGGGGACCGAGTACCTCTCGGCGGACCTCGCCGTGCGCGTCGTCGACTCCCTCGACGAGGCGCTCGACCACATCCGCCGCTGGTCCACCGGCCACACCGAGGTCATCCTCACGCGCGACACCACCTCGGCCCACCGGTTCACCACCGAGCTCGACGCGGCCGCGCTCATCGTCAACGCCTCCTCCCGTTTCACGGACGGTGGCGAGTTCGGGCTCGGCGCGGAGATCGGCATCTCCACGCAGAAGCTGCACGCTCGCGGGCCGATGGGCCTGGGCGAGCTGACGACGACCACGTGGATCGTCGAGGGCCAGGGTCAGATCCGGGAGTAGCTCGTCGTCGGCCCTGGGCGAATCCGACGGCCGGAGGCGCCGAGTTCCCCGTACCCTGGGGACACGCCCCACCCGCCCGCAACGTGCAGGAGCCGCCATGCCCGAGGTCGTCGAGGTCCTCCTGTGGATCACCGGCATCGGCGTGGCCACGACCGTGGTCGGCGTGGGCAGCGTCTGGTACGGCGTCCGCCGCCTCACGCGCAGCAAGGGCGTGCGCCGCCGTATCGAGCAGGGCGAGCTCAACGTCCGCGCACTCTCCTCGGACCCGACCGTGCGCGAGGTGGCCAAGCATCGGCTCGCCATGCGCCGCTCGACCGACGCGACCGAGCGCGCGCTGGCCGCCGCGAAGGAGGCCGGCCGGCCCGTCGGTGACCTCCCGCAGGTGGCGGCCGACCTCGACCGGGCCTACCGGGAGATCGACGACGACCTGCGCGTCGTCGAGAACGAGCCCGACGCCGCCATGCGGCACCGCCTGCTCACCGACCTGCTGCCGGACATCCGCACGCACGAGCGGCTCTCCGGCGACCTGCGACGCTCGCTCCTGCACTCGCGCTCGTCGTCGACCCCCGCGCTGCAGCGCGCGGCGGACGACCTCATGCTCGAGGCACAGGCGCTCGGCGCGCTCGGCGAGGGCGAGGACCGGGGGATCGAGCGCCGGTCCGACCGCGTGCGCGAGTCCGACCGCGTGCGCGAGTCCGACCGCGTGCGCCGGTCGCGCCGCCGGGCCGAGGACGACTGATGGGCGTCGGCCGCCGGATCTTCGGCATCGGCCGGGCCGAGGGGAACGACCGTCGTCGTCGGCGTCGTGAGGCGAAGAACCCGCCGCCGGACCCGGCGACCGAGATCGCGGAGGCCGTCCGCCGCCAGCGGGCCGCCGTCGACGACGCCCGCCGGAGCGTCGGCGAGCTGACCGTCCAGCGGCGCCGCACCGAGCTCCTCCACGAGCGCGCCGCCCTCGAGGTCGAGGGGCACGAGCGTGCGGCGGCGATCGCCGTGGACCAGGGCGACGACGCCGCTGCGCGGGCCGCGCTCGGCCGCGCCCTCGAAGCGAGCCCCGCGCGGGACCGGCTGGCCGACCAGGTCGCCGAGCTGCGGAACAAGGAGGAGGACCTGCGCGCCGGTTTGGCCCGGCTCGAGGCCCGCGTCCAGGAGGTCGAGTCGCGTCGCCGCGCGCTCGTGGCCGACCGGGAGGCGGCCCGCGCGTCGGCCACCATCGCGCAGGCGATGCGTGCCGACGTGCCCGGGTCGACGGCGGAGGCCGTCCGCTCGGCCGAGCGCGAGGTCGCCGAGCTCGAGACACGTCAGGCCGCCTACGAGGAGCTGGCGTGGACCGACTCCGGCTCGCACCAGGTCCGCGACGAGTTCGCCCGCCTGAGCCGCGAGGCCGAGATCGAGTCCGAGCTGCGGCGGCTGCGCGGGGGAGAGCCGGGCCAGATCGGTGACGGCCGGCGCTGAGTCGCGCGGCGCTCCGCTCGTGCGACACTGGCCCCCGAACTCGACCGAAGGAGACCACCGATGGCCAGCTCGCTGGTGAACATGTCCGCCCACACCGCGGCGGAGCCGATGGCGACGGAGCTCAACGCCTACGTCGGCGGCGCGATCATGCTCGCGATCCTGCTCATGCTCCTGCTGCTCACCTGGGCGTTCCGATCCGTCAGGACGCGCCACTGACGTGAACGCCCGCTCCCACCGGGGACGCCGACGCCGCGTCGGCCTCATGGGCGGAACGTTCGACCCGATCCACCACGGCCACCTCGTCGCCGCGTCGGAGGTCCAGCACCTCCTCGGCCTGGACGAGGTGCTCTTCGTGCCCACCGGCGTCCAGCCGTTCAAGAAGGACCGCAAGGTCACCGAGGCCGAGCACCGCTACCTCATGACCAACATCGCGACGGCGTCGAACCCGCGCTTCACGGTCTCGCGCGTGGACATCGACCGCGGCGGTGACACGTACACGATCGACACGCTGCGCGACATCCAGGCGCAGATGCCCGACGCCGAGCTGTTCTTCATCACCGGCGCCGACGCCCTGTCCCAGATCCTCGCCTGGAAGGACGCCGACGAGCTGTGGGACCTCGCCACGTTCGTCGGTGTCACCCGGCCCGGCCACGACCTCGTGGCCGAGGGCCTGCCCGAGGACCGGGTCAAGCTTCAGGAGGTTCCCGCCATGGCCATCAGCTCCACCGACTGCCGGCTGCGCGTGCAGGAGGGCAAGCCCGTCTGGTACCTCGTGCCGGACGGCGTGGTGCAGTACATCGCCAAGCATCGCCTGTACATCGACCCGGCGACGGTGGCGTGATGGGCGAGCAGCCGGTGACCCGCCGGTCGCTGCGCGAGCAGGCGGCCCGTGACGCCGCCCGGATGGCCGACGACGCGCGCCGCGACGTCGCCGCCGAGCGTGGCGGCAGCCCGGAGGACCGCGCGCGGGCCGCGTTGGAGGGCGCTGCGCCGCCCGCCCCCTCGGCGGGCGACGTGCGGCGGGCCGACGGCCCGCCCGCGGCAGGGGAGTCGATCGGCGCGGGCGAGCCAACCGGCGCACGCAAGCCGTCCGGCGCAGGGGAGCCGTCCGGGGAGGCCGCGCACCTCGAGGACACCCGTGCGCACGAGGCCACCTGGGAGCCCGGGCAGGGCTCGGCGGCCGTGGCCGGTCCGGCCGCAGGGTCGCAGGTGAGCGAGGTCCGGCCGGCCGACAGCTCGAGCGCGACCGACCTTCCCGCGACGTCGGGACCCGAGGGCACCTCCGTGCGCCCCTTCGCCGCCGTGCCCCCCGCACCCCCGGGCCCGACCGACGACCACCGCGCGCCGTCCGGGACGACGAGCGACGGCGCCGCACCCCCACCGCCCGCACCCGAGGACGAGGAGGCCGCGACGGCGGTACGTCCGGCGGCGGCCGGGGGCGGCACGCGTGACGCGGAGTCGGACGAGCCCGCGCGGGACGTGGCGAACGACGACCAGCACGACGACGAAGGGACCCCGGTGGCCACGACGACCCAGCGCGGACGTGCGGCCGGCACCGGCCCCCGCAACGCGAAGGCACCCTCGGGCCCGGCGGGCCGGAAGCCCGGCAAGCGCCCCACCCGGCCGGTCCGGTGGTGGCGCGGGCTGGCCATCTTCGTGCTGCTCGCGGCGATCTTCTTCGGAGTCGGCGCCGCGGTCGGGCTCTACCTCTTCGGCCGCTGATCGCCAGCCCGTAGGATCGGGGCCACCTGTTCCCGAACCGAGGAGTTCCGTGGCCGCCGACGAGCGATCCCGCCATCTGGCGAACGTGGCGGCGCGTGCCGCCGCAGCGAAGAAGGCGGAGGAGATCATCGCGCTCGACGTCTCCGAGCGCCTCGTCCTCACCGACGTCTTCCTCGTCGCGTCCGGCTCGAACGAGCGCCAGGTGCGCGCGATCGTCGACGCGATCGAGGAGGCCCTGGCCGCCGAGGGGGCGAAGCCGGTGCGGACCGAGGGCCTGACCGAGTCGCGCTGGGTGCTCGTCGACTACAACGACGTCATCGTGCACGTCCAGCACGCGGAGGATCGGCAGTTCTACGCGCTCGAGCGGCTGTGGGGCGACTGCCCGGTCGTCGCCGTCGACGTCGAGGACGTCGTCGTGGACGAGTCGGTGCCCGGCACCGAGGACGAGGCCCCGTACCGGGCGACCGGGCTGCAGGCCGACCTGTGACGGCGCGCGCCCTCGTCCTCCTGCGGCACGGGCAGACCGACTACAACCACGCGATGCGGATGCAGGGCCAGATCGACATCCCGCTCAACGACACCGGCCGCGAGCAGGCCGAGCGGGCGTCGGAGGTCCTCGGCGGCACCGACCTCACGCGGCTCATCAGCTCCGACCTCTCCCGGGCGCACGAGACGGCGCGGATCCTCGGGCGCGTGGCCGAGCTCGAGGTCACCACCGACGAGCGGTTCCGCGAGCGCGGCTTCGGCCTGTGGGAGGGGCACACGCACGCCGAGCTCGCGGAGGGCTGGCCCGAGGAGTTCGCCGTGTGGCGTTCGGGCCGGGACCCGGACGGCATCGGGGTCGAGTCGCGGGCAGCGGCGGGGGAGCGGGTCGGCCGTGCGCTGCTCGACATCGCCGAGGCGGCCGACGACGAGGAGATCGTCGCCGTCGTCGGGCACGGTGCCGCGATCACCCTCGGCATCGCCTACGTCCTCGGGATGGGTGCGCACTCGCACTGGCTCGGCGGGATGGGAAACTGCCACTGGTCGGTGCTCGCGCAGAACCCCGGGCGCGAGCCCGCGTGGCGCCTCGGCGTGCACAACATCGGGGTCGACCTCGTGCCCCGGCCCCACCGCACGATCCTCGACCGGGCCGCCGAGTCGACGGACCACGGCGACCAGCAGGTCACCGGCGCATCGGGGCGGCCCACGCAGGCCGACCAGACCGGGGTCCCCGAGCGCTGAGCCTCAGCCGGCGGTGCGTGCCCCGTCGATGACCCAGAGCTGGCCCGACACGTGCGAGGCCTCCTCGCTCGCGAGGAACGCCGCGACGTTCGCCATCTCGGACGCCTCGCCGACCCGCCTCTGCGGGACCTGGGCCGCGAGCGTCGCGTTGAGCTCGTCACCCAGCCCGTCCAGCCACGGGGTGCGCGTGACGCCCGGGCCGATCGCGTTGACGCGGATGTTCTTGTCCGCGTACTCGAGCGCGGCGGTCTTCGTCATCATGACGATCGCGCCCTTGGACGTGATGTAGGCGGCGGCCGACGGGGTGGCGAGGACGCCGCCGATCGAGGCCGTGTTGACGATCGAGCCGCCGCCGCGCTCGAGCATGAGGCGCAGGCCTACCTGCTGGACCCGGAAGAACTGCCGGACGTTGATGCGCAGGACGCGGTCGAAGTCCTCCATCGGGTACTCGTGCGTGAGCAGCGCGGGCCCGTTGACGCCGACGTTGTTGGCCAGGACGTCGATGCCGCCGTGCGTCTCGCGCAGGTAGGTCTCCAGTGCGTCGATCGCGGCGTCGTCGTCGACGTCGAGCTGGTAGGGGACCGCGAGGTCGCCGAGGCGCTCCGCGACCTCCTCCTGGCGCCCGCTGACGTCCGCCACGACGACGGTGGCCCCCTCCGCGACGAACTTCGTGGCGATCGCCTCGCCGATGCCGGAACCCGCGCCCGTGACGAGTGCCGTCCTGCCCTCGAGCCTGCCGTTCATGCCCTCTCTCCTCTCGTCGACCCCCAACGGGAACCGTAGGACGCGCACGAGGCCGTCTCCTGGGCCGTCGGTCCCGGTCGGCGGGCGGAGTTCCGGCGGCCGGGCGGTGGCTGAGCGTGCTGGGAATCACGCGGGCGAGGGGCCGCTGAGATTGGCATGGTGAAGCGGAGGTGACGTAGAGTCGTCCTCGCCCTTCGGGGCAGCGGGGCTATGGCGCAGTTGGTAGCGCGCTTCCATGGCATGGAAGAGGTCCGGGGTTCGAATCCCCGTAGCTCCACCATGATGCTCTTACTCGAACCCTCGACAAGAGCAATGAATTGATCGGACAGTACGTCCAGGGAGAGCCCGCCGGTTTCGGCGGGCTCTTTCGTTTGCCCCGTTTTGTCGGCGGCGACGGTGTGCTGTGCGTGACGTGCCTCGTGGACGAGTGCTCGGCTGTCTGGTCCGTAGATGATGTCGAACGGCGTTGCGGAGGTCGCTTCGAGCTGATGATGTCCATCGTCGTCGGTCGTGACGAGGAGCTTGTCGAAGAGAAGCTGATTGAACATGCGACGGATGTGGGGTGGGTCTGCTGCACGGGTAGGTGACACCTGATCTGTGGTGCCGGAAGGTGCTGCTGGAAGGATGTCGATCGTGCCCAGACCTCATCCGAAGGAGTTCCGCGACGATGTCGTGGCCGTGGCCCGCCGCGGGGACGCTCCGATCAAGGACATCGCCAAAGACTTCGGGATCAGCGAGTCCTGTCTGCGTAACTGGTTGCAGGCCTCTGACGTCGAGGACGGCAATCGCCCCGGTGTGACTCGGAGCGAGTCGGCCGAGCTGCGCGAAGCGAAGAAACGTGTCCGCCTGCTCGAACAAGAGAACGAGGTTCTGCGCCGTGCGGCGGCCTACCTCTCGCAGGCGAACCTGCCGGGAAAATGATGTACCCGCTCGTGAGAGAGCTCGCCAGCGACGGGATCCCTGTCGCGGTGACGTGCCGGGTCCTCAGGCTCGCCCGCCAGCCCTACTACCGGTGGCTCGCAGACCCCGTCAGCGACCGCGATCTCGAGCAGGCCTACCTGGCGAACGCCCTGTTCGACGCTCATCGCGACGACCCCGAGTTCGGGTATCGCCTGCTGGCAGACGAGGCCCGTGAAGCGGGCCACGTCGCGTGTGATCGCACGATCTGGCGGACATGCCGGGACAACCGGTGGTGGAGCGTGTTCGGCAAGAAACGAGGCAAGAACGGGAAACGGCCCGGCCCGCCGGCCCACGACGATCTCGTCGAACGGGACTTCACCGCGGCCGCTCCCAACGAGCTGTGGCTGACCGATATCACCGAGCACCCCACCGGCGAGGGCAAGATCTATCTCTGCGCGGTCAAGGACGTCTACTCGGGACGGATCGTGGGGTACTCGATCAGCGACCGCATGAAGGCCCGTCTCGCGGTTGACGCCCTGTCCTCTGCGGTCGCCCGACGCGGCGGTGACATGGCTGGGTGCGTCGTGCACTCGGACAGAGGCTCTCAATTCCGGTCCAGGCGCTTCCTGGCCGCCCTGCGCCGCCACGACCTCGTGGGCTCGATGGGGCAAGTCGCCTCCGCGGGAGACAACGCCGCGATGGAGTCCTTCTTCTCGCTCCTGCAGAAGAACGTCCTCGACCGTCGCCGCTGGGCCACCAGGGCCGAACTGCGGATCGCGATCGTGACCTGGATCGAACGGACCTACCACCGCCGCCGGCGCCAGGACCGACTCGGTCGTCTGACCCCCATCGAGTACGAGACCATCATGACCACTCAGATCGCACTCGCGGCCTGAGAACACCTGTCACCTACTCGTGCAGCAGACCC
>NZ_JBUZNL010000013.1:0-97072 GCF_055326485.1 Georgenia sp. G2120
TGGTCGTTCCGCTCGTGGGTGTGACTCGGCGAACCGCAGACCCCTTGTTGGGGGTGTCTGGAGATTGATCTGTCCGCCCATGGGTGGGGTGGCCGGCACCGTCCTGGCCCATCTCGGAGACCTGATCAGAAGGTTGTCCGCCACTGGTGTGGCGTGACTCGTCACAGTGTTGTCCCGAGGTGACTCCTACCCAGAACGGCACCGGCCACCAGCGACCAGACCATCCACTCATTGGTAGGAAGGACACCAGGCCGCTATGGCTATCGTCGCGCACTCCCATCCGTTCGTCATCGGGGTCGACACCCACGCCCAGACCCATTCGTTGGCGGTGCTGGCCGCCCGCGGCGAGCTGATCGATTCTGCCCAGTTCCCGACCACGCCTGCGGGCATGGCCCGCGCGATCGCCTGGGCCGCTCGCCGCACCGGGGCCGATATGGCCGCGTTGTGGGTCATCGAGGGCGCCGCGTCCTACGGCGCGACCCTGGCCGGCGTTGTCCAGGACGCCGGCTATCAGGTCGTGGAGGCCGCGCGGATGAACCCGCGCGGGAACCGGGGCGTGGGTAAGTCCGATGCCCTGGATGCCTACCGCATCGCGGCCGCCGTCCTCCCGCTTCAGGTCAGCCGGCTGCGTCACCTCCGCGCCGCTAGTGGGGTACGGGCCGCGCTGCGGGTCCTGCTCACCGCCCGCGAGCAGATGAACAGCGAACGTACCGCGGCCACGAACGCGCTGACCGCGCTGCTGCGCGTCAGCGACCTGGGTATCGATGCGCGCCGGGCCCCGGGCAAGAAGGTGATCGCCATGATCAGCCGGTGGCGCGAGCGCGATGAGGACATCGCGACCGCGACCGCCCGCAGCGAGGCCGTCCGCCTGGCCGCCCAGATCCTGGCCCTGGACGTCGAGCTCGCCACGAACAAGAAGCGCATCACCGTTCTGGTCAAGTCCAGCCTGGCCGCGCCGCTGCTCGAGATGCATGGTGTCGGGCCGATCACCGCGGCCGTGTCACTGACCGTGTTCTCCCACCCGGGCCGGTTGCGTTCCGAGGCCGCGTTCGCGGCCCTGGCCGGGGTCAGTCCGATCCCGGCCTCCTCGGGCAACACCGTGCGACACCGCCTCAACCGCGGGGGCGACCGGCAACTGAACAGGGTCCTGCATACCGCGGTCGTGACCCGGATGAGTCACGACCCCGAGACCCGCGCCTACGTCGAACGCCGCGCCGGCGAGCACCGCACCAAGGCCGAGATCCGCCGCTGCCTCAAGCGCTACCTCGCCCGCCGCATCTTCCGCACCCTCAACAGCACCCCCGAACCCACCATGGCCGCTTGACGAAACATAGAAGGATCAATCTCGACGACGACGAACCGCAGTCTCGGTGAGGAGTGGCCAACCGCGAACTCGGCGGGAAACCGGCGGGTCGGGCGGCGGGGTGAGCGTCGTCGTGAGAGTTCTGAGGACGGTCTCATCTCGGTAACGAGTCGCGCTCACCTGGGCTTTCTAGCGTCCTGGTCAGTCGCACACATCGGGTGCTGCGGCACGGACAGCACACCGACACATCGACGGCACGGCCCAGCGGCCTTCCCAGACGCACGAGGAGTCACCATGACCACGTTCGACCTTCCCCAGGCCGAGACCCGTTCCGAGCTCGACGCCCGCGCCCTCGTGGCCTCCGCGAAGTGGGCCTACACGACCCGCCGCATCGACCTCGACCGGGGCGCGCAGCTGATCACCGACCCGACCACGGCCCCGCGGATCGGCGACGTCGTCCTCGCCCGCATCACCGCGGTCGGCCAGCACAAGCGCATCGAGCTCCAGACCGGCCGCCGCGCCACGCTCTACCCGGGCGACGTCGTCGGGCTCTGCTACGGCAGCCGCTACGCCCCGGACCAGTTCCTCGCCGAGATCCCCGCGGACATCGGGCCGTGCCACATGGCCGCCGCCGGCGGGATCGCCGCGCAGGTCGAGCTCGCGCACTCCGCCATGGGTGCCGCGACGGCGATCGAGCCGATCGGTCTGCTGGCCGACTCCGAGGGCCGCCGCCTCAACCTGCGCGACGCCGCCATCGCCCCGGTCTCGCCGCTCAGCTCGCACCGGGCACCGACGATCGCGGTCGTCGGCTCCTCGATGAACGCCGGCAAGACGACGACGGCCGCCGAGCTCGTCCGCGGCCTGCGCGCCGCCGGCCTGCGGGTCGGGGCCGCCAAGGTGACCGGGACCGGCGCGGGCGGCGACGTCTGGCTCTTCACGGACTCCGGCGCCGACGTCGTCTACGACTTCACCGCCGCCGGCGCACCCTCGACCTTCGGGCTCGACGACGAGACGATCCGCGAGATCTTCCGGACCCTCACCACGCAGCTGGCCGTCGACCGCACGGACGTCAACGTCATCGAGGTGGCGGACGGGCTGTACCACGAGGAGACGGCCGCGCTCATCACGCACGAGCTGTTCCGCGACCAGGTCGACGGCGTCGTCTTCGCCGCGCGTGACGCGCTCGGTGCCGTCGCGGGCGTGGACTGGCTCGCCGACGCCGGCCTGCCGCTCCTCGCGGTCAGCGGCGTCCTCACCGCGTCCCCGCTCGCGATGCGCGAGCTCGAGCGCCTCGACGGCGAGCTGCCCGTGGTCGACACGATGGTGCTCGAGCAGGCGGACCGCGCTCTCGAGGTGCGCGACGCCGCCCTCGCCGCCCGCACCCGTCACGTCCCGGGTCTCGCGGCGATCGCCGAGGACGCGAAGGCGGTCTGACCATGACCCGTTCGGTTCCCCTCCCGACGGGCGCCCCCACCCCGCACACGGCGCCGACCCCGGCGGAGCACGACGACCTCCCTCACGTGTGGGCGCGGCCCGGCGCACCGGCGTCGGCCGCGGCCTCGGCCGCGAACGAGCGGACGACCTCCGACGACGACACGCGGACCGCGATCGTCGACACCCGGACGAGCTCCGACGACGCGCCGGCCACCGCCGCACCGAGCACCTCCGCCCCGAGCCCCGCCCCCGAGACCCCGAAGCCGATCGGCCACGGCCGCCGACTCCGGTTCGTCCTGCTCATCGGCATCGGCGTGGGCCAGGCAGTCGCCGCGGTCGGCGTCGCGATGCTCACCCAGCGCGGCTTCGACACCCTCCTCGGCAGCGCGACCGGCCAGGGCGGCGCGGCGGGGGCCGGCGCCATGAGCCTCACCGTCCTCGTCCTCGGCCTCCTCGCCTGCGTGCTCATCAGCGCCTGGATGCGCGGCGCCGAGCGCACGGAGTCGGAGAAGCTCGGCCAGCACTACGTCACCGAGGTCCGCGCGGTCCTCTTCCGCCACCTCACCCGTGTCCCGGCCCGCGAGCTCGGCCGGCGCGGCCGCGGGGACATGCTGATGAAGTTCGTCGGCGACCTCTCGGCCCTGCGCCTGTGGGTGAGCCGCGGCCTCGCCCGCCTCACCGTCGCCGGCGTCGCGATCGTCCTCGCGATCGCGGCCGTCGCGTGGATGAACCTCACGCTCGGCCTCGCCGTCGGGGCGGTCCTGGTGATCGGGGCCCTCCTCACCCTCGCGATCACGCCGTGGATGATGCGGACGGCCAAGGTCTCGCGCCGCCGGCGCTCCCGCCTGACCGGCGAGGTCACCGAGCGGCTCACCCAGGTCGCCGTCCTCCAGGCCGCCGGCCAGGAGCGCCGCGAGAGCAAGCGCGTGGGCCGGCACAGCGACAAGGTCGCGGCCGCGATGGTCGACCAGGCCCGGGCCTCCGGCGCCGCGCGCGCCATCGCCGAGGGCACCGCCGTGGCCGCGAGCGCCGCTGCGCTCGTCGTCGGCGGCATCGAGGTCACCGCGGGCCGCGCCTCGCCCGGCACGATCGTCGCCGGCGTGTCCGTGGCCGGCATGCTCGCCGGCTACCTGCGCGACCTCGGCCGGGTCGCCGAGTACGCCTCCCGCGCCACGGTGGCCCGCGCCGCCGTCCGCCGGTTCCTCGACATCCCGCCGCTGCCCGTCCTGCCCGGCGCGCCGGACATCGAGGTCGAGCGCGGCCTCGTCGAGGTCGACTCCGTCCACCTCGGCACCGCCCTGCAGGACGTGACGGTGCGCGCCGAGCCCGGCACGCGGGTCGCCGTCGTCGGCCCCAACGGGGCGGGCAAGTCCACGCTCACCTCGGTCATCGCCCGCCTCGTCGACCCCGACTCGGGCACGGTGCGCATCGACGGCCAGGACGTCGCCACCCACTCGCTGCGGTCGGTGCGCCGGTCGATCGGCATCTCCTCGCCGAGCATGCCGCTGCTCTCGGGCAGCGTCCGCCGCAACGTCACCTACCGGATCCCCAAGGTCGACGAGGCCGAGCTCGAGCGCGTGAGCCGCCTGTGCGGGCTCGACGAGCTCGTCGCCTCCCTGCCCGACGGCTGGGACACGAACGTCGGCCCCGGCGGCGGCCAGCTCTCCGCCGGCCAGCAGGCGCGCATCAGCATCGCGCGCGCCGCCCTGGGCCGCCCCGCGCTCCTCGTCCTCGACGAGGCCGAGGCGCACCTCGACCCCGAGAACTCCAAGGTGGTCGACCGGGTCCTCGCCGACCACCGCGGCACCGCGCTCGTGGTCACGCACCGGCACGAGCTCATGGCGTCCTCCGACGTCGTGTGGTGCCTCGAGGACGGCCGTCTCGTCCGCGTCGCGACGCCGGCGGAGCTCCTCTCCGACGACGACGAGGCCGCCACCGCGCTGCTCGCCGAGGCGGTGCCGGCATGAGCCGCTCGCCGTTCGCGGTCGGCCACGACCCCCTGGTCGCCGGCCGGACCGCCGCCGTGGTCGGGTCGGGGCCCAACGGCCTGGCCGCCGCCGTCGCGCTCGCCCGCGCCGGCGTGGCCGTCACCGTCCACGAGGCCGGGCCGGAGGCGGGCGGGGCCACCCGCTCGGGCCCGGTCCTCGGCGAGGGGACGACCGTCGACCTCGGCTCCGCCGTCCACCCGTTCGGGATCGCGAGCCCGTTCCTCGCCACCCTCGACCTCGGCCGTCACGGGCTCGAGTGGGTCCAGCCCGACATCCCCGTGGGCCACCCGCTCGACGACGGCCCGGCCGCCGTCCAGTATCGCTCGCTGCGCTACACGGCCGCCGACCTCGGGCGCGACGGGGCGGCCTGGCAGCGCCTCTACGCCCCGGTCGTCTCCGACTGGGAGGCGACGACGGCGGGATTCCTCGGCCCGCTGCTGCGCGTCCCGCGCGAGCCGGTGGCCCTGGCCCGGCTCGGCCTCCGGGGCGCCCTGCCCGCGACCGCCGTGGCGAAGGCCCTCTTCCGCGACGAGCGGGCGCGCGCCCTGTTCGCCGGCACCTCCGCGCACTCCGTCATGCCGCTGACCCACCCCCTGACCGCGGCGTTCGGCGTGCTCTTCGGCGCCGCCGCGCACGCGACCGGCTGGCCGGTGGCCCGCGGCGGCTCGCGCGCGATCTCGGCCGCGCTCGTCGCCGAGCTCGAGGCCCACGGCGGCCGGGTCGTCACCGACTCCGAGATCACCGACCTCGACCAGGTCCGGCCCGCCGACGCCATCCTGCTCGATCTCGGCCCCCACGCCGTCGCCGAGCTCGCCGGCGACGAGCTGCCCGCCGGCGTGACCCGCGGGCTGCGCCGCTGGCGCTACGGCACCGCCACCCACAAGGTCGACTACCTCCTCGACGGCCCCGTGCCGTGGAACGACGACCGCCTGGGCCGCGCCGGCACCGTCCACCTCGGCGGCACCCTCGACGAGATCGCGGCCGCCGAGCGCGACGTCCACCGCGGCCGCCACCCCGAGCGGCCCTACGTCCTCGTCGCCCAGCAGAGCGCGCTCGACCCCGGCCGCGCGCCCGCCGGGCAGCAGGTCCTCTACGCCTACGCCCACACCCCGCACGGCTCGACCGCCCCCGTGGGGGACCGGATCGACGCCCAGCTCGAGCGCTTCGCCCCCGGCTTCCGCGACCGCGTGCTCCGCCGCGTCGAGTCCGCGCCCGCGGACCTCGCCGCGTGGAACCCCAACCTCGTGGGCGGCGACGTCGTCGGGGGATCCATGGGTGGCACGCAGCTCCTCCTGCGGCCGCGGGCGACGCTGCGCCCCTACGGCCTCGGGGCGTCCGGCCTGTTCATGTGCTCCGCCTCCACGCCCCCCGGCGGCGGCGTCCACGGCATGAACGGCTACCACGCCGCCCGCGCGGCCCTGACCCACCTGCGCCGCACGGAGACCCGCGGACGCGCCGGACGCAGCAGCTACCGCACGAAGGAGTGGTCATGACCAGCACGAAGGAGACGACATGAGCACGACGACGAGGCCCCCCGTGACCGCGGGCGGGCGCGCGAAGACCCTGACCTACCTCGCGGGGATCGCGCTCACCGCGGTCGTGGCCGCGCCGATCCGGCAGAACCACCGGCCCGACGACGAGAAGGTCGACGGGTTCCCCCTGTCCTACTACCCGATGTTCTCCGTCCGACGCACGAGGAACGGCACCGTCCACCACCTGCTCGGCATCGACGACGACGGCACCGAGCGGATCCTCCACTTCGGCCACGCCGGGACCGGCGGGCTCAACCAGGTGCGCCGCCAGATCAACCGGCGCGTGCGCGAGGGGCGGGCCGAGGAGGTCGCGCGGCTCGTCGCGGCCTCGGTCGCGGCGTCGTCGGCGGAGCAGGACGCCGCCGTCGAGCGCGTCCAGGTCGTCACGTCGGTGCACCGGTTCGACGACTTCTTCGCCGGCGACCGGGCCCCCCGGCGCCGCACCGTCCTCGCCGACGTCCCGGTCCCGCGCACGATGATCTGACGAGGCCGTCGCGCCCCTGAGCTCGTCCCCACCGCCCGGTGACCCGTACCCACCGCCGGGCATCCCCACCCGTACCCCAGCCCACCTGGAGTCCCTCATGCTCAGCCGGATCCGCGACGGCGCCCGCCGCCTCGCGTCCGCCGTCGACAGTCGTATCCTGCCCGCGACCTCGGCCGCCCGCCCCGCCCTCAACCGCGTCGCCACCGGCGCCTACACGGCCTACTACCTCGGTCGGCGGATCAAGATGTTCCGCCGCATCCACCGCACCGACCCGGGCCTGTTCCAGCCGGTCGGCCCGGTCAAGGTGCTCAAGCGGCCGCTGCCCGCCCCCGTGGCCGACGCGCTGATGTACGCGACGATCGCCAGCGACGTCGCCTTCACCCTCGGCGTGAAGCACAAGGTCACCGGTCCGCTGCACGCCGCCCTGCTCACGTGGTCGCTGTCCTACCGCAACTCGTGGTCGATGATCTTCCACAGCGACAACAACCTCGTCCTGCACACGATCGTGCTGGGCGCGACGCCCTCGGCCGACGCCGTCTCCGTGGACGCCCTGCTGGCGCGACGGTCGGCGTCGGTGGTTCCGTCGCCGTCGGTCCGGGCCCTTCCTGCCCGGGTGATCCCGGCGCGTGTGCTGCCCGAGCGGATGGTCCCGGCTCGACCCCGCCCGGCAGTCTCGACCGCGCCGGCGCCGTCGTGGCGGTACGCGGCCCCGGTCCGGGGGATGCAGGCGGTGACGGCGGTCAACTACTTCCTCGCCGGCTACGCCAAGGTCACCGGCCCGCTCGGCTGGAGGTGGGCCGACGGCGAGGTGCTGCGTCGCCAGATCGCCGCCGACGGCCTGCGCAAGGAGCTGCTCGGGAGCGAGGCCGCGGGGCTCGGTATCCGGCTGTACGACCAGACGTTCCTGTTCAAGGTGTCGGCGGCCGGGTCGCTCGTCCTCGAGCTCGCCGCGCCGCTCGCGCTGCTCGACCGGCGGCTCGCCCGGCTGTGGGCGGTCAGCGCGTTCTCGATGCACTGGGGGATCAAGGCGATCATGGGCATCACGTTCCGCCACAACCTCTCCGGCGTGCTCTACCTGCCCTACTTCCCGCTGGAGAAGCTGCTCCCCGCGCGCATGCGGTGACGGTTGCCGTCCGGCTTCGGGTCGAGCGCGGCTCGGCGTCTCTGCGGTCGTCGGTGTGCGTCGTCGCGGGGTACGGTCCGGCGCCGACATCCGGACCATCGGGGAGACAGCCGAGTGTCCGTCGTTCCTCCCGACCTAACCTGGCCGGGTGAACGACACCTGGTCCGCCCGCACCCGCGCCGTCGCGCTCGGCCGCCCCTCCGGCACCGGCGCCCCGCTCAACGTCCCGCCGTCGCTGGCCTCGACGTTCCAGGAGGGCGGCACCGACTACGCGCGGTTCGGCACGGACGGCACCGTCGCCCTCGAGACGGCCCTCGGCTCACTCGACGGCGGCCACGCCGTCACCTTCGCCACCGGCATGGCCGCGGCGGCGGCGATCGTCGAGACGATGCCCGTCGGCACCCACGTCGTCAGCGGCTCGACGATCTACCACGGCGTCCGGTCCCTGCTCGCCGACCTCACGGCGCTCGGCCGCCTGCGCGACGTCCGCGTCGACGCGACCGACCACGGGGCCGTCGCCGCCGCCCTCGACGCCGCGGCTTCCGACGGAGCGCCGGCGCTGCTGTGGCTCGAGACCCCGAGCAACCCGCTGCTCGAGATCCTCGACGTCGAGGCCCTCGCCGCGATCGCCGCCGAGCGCGGCGTACCGGTCGCCGTCGACTCGACCTTCGCCACCCCGCTGCGCCTGCGCCCCCTCGAGCTCGGCGCCACCTACGTGCTGCACTCGGCGACCAAGTACATCGGCGGGCACTCCGACCTCATGATGGGCGCGGTGGTCGCGCGCGACGCCGACGCGCTCGCCCCGATCGTCCGGCAGCGGTCGCTGCACGGCGGCTTCCCCGGCGGCATGGAGACGTTCCTCGCCCTGCGGGGGCTGCGCACGCTCGCCCTGCGGCTCGACCAGGCGGAGGCCAACGCCCAGGTCGTCGCGGAGCGGCTCGCGGCCCACCCCGCGGTCACGTCGGTCGCCTACCCCGGGCTGCCTGACGACCCCGGACACGCGCTCGCCGCCCGCACGATGGGCGGGTTCGGCGCCGTCGTGTCGTTCTGCCTGGCGAGCGAGGACGCGGCCGACCGGGTGCTCGCGCGCACCGAGCTCGTCGTCATGGCGACCTCGCTCGGCGGCGTCGAGACCACCGCCGAGCGGCGCAACCGGTGGAACGAGGGCACCCGCACCGGGCTCGTGCGGATGAGCGTGGGCGTGGAGGACGTCGAGGACATCTGGGCGGACCTCGCAAGGGCGCTCGAGCCGGAGACGGCCGCGTAGGCGGGGCCGGGGCGGCCCGCTACCGCTTCGTGACGGTGACCGCGACCTCGTCGCCGACGCCCTTGCCGAGGGCCTTCCGGACCTTGGCGTTGAGGGAGACCATGTGGCCGCCGGTCCCGGTGACCATCGCGCCCACGTTCTCCAGCACGACGTCGTCGACCGTGGCGTCCACCCGGACCGTCCGGCCGGTGCCGAAGAACTCCGCCGAGCCCGGGATCTCGACGCAGCTCCACGTCTCGCCCTTGACGTCGACCCCGATGGTGGTGGTGAAGCTCAGCCGCTCCGTGTCCATGGCCGCAGCCTAGGGGGCGGCTGCCGCGGGCGAGCGTCGTCCGTGCGGCGGGGCAACGGCTGAGCGCGCCACCGTTGGGGGGAAAGCGGCCTGTTTCGGGGCCCAGAGGCGCCGCAATCCCCCCATTCGTCACGCCGGTCGGGTCAGCGCGAGGCGATGTCCCGGCGTCGGAAACCGAGGAGCCCGACGACGACGAGCACCGCCGCGATGACCGACAGCGCGACGAGCGGGACGATCTCGAGGTCCTCCGCCGGGAGGGCCGGCGTGCTGTCGAACGGCGAGATCGCGAGCGCCCAGTCCGGGATGTCGAGCAGCCCGCCGAGGAAGAGCACGAGCGACGTCCACACGACGAGCAGCCACGCGAGCACCGTGAGCCGCGGCGCGAGGCCGTAGGTGGCGACCGCGAGTCCCGCGATGACGGCGATCGCCGGCAGGTAGACGAGCGCGGCGATGACGAGCTCGCCGACCCGGCCGGCCTCGCCGACGCCGAGTGCCACGCCGATCCCCGTGCCGAGGCCCGCGACCAGCGTGAGCAGGACGGTCTGCAGCGCCACCGTCGTGAGCCAGCCCGCGAGGAACCCGGTGCGCGAGCTGCCGGTGACGATCACCTGCTCGGCCCGGCCCGAGGACTCCTCGGCCTTGAGCCTGAGCACGCCCGAGACGGCGAGGACCATCGGGGCGACGAGCGTGATCGTGAGGACGATGCCCGCGAACTGCGCGGTCATGTCCGTGCCCTCCATCTCGATCCAGCTCTGCAGGGTGGGGTTGTCGTCCAGCATCCCGTCGATGGATCCGGCGAGGGACCCCATGGCGACGGCGAAGAGGAACGTCCCCACGCCCCACGCGACGACCGAGCCGCGCCCGAGCCGCTCGGCGAGGCCGGCGGGGGAGAGCAGGGAGCGCGCCGCGGTGGCGGGACCGGGGGAGGGGCGGCGCAGCCCGGCACCGAGGTCGCGGCGCCTCGCGAGGCCGACCGCAACGACGTAGAGGACGACGACGGCGGCCGCGGAGACCGCGAGCGGCCACCAGCGCAGGTCGACGAACAGGCGGGTCTGCTGCGCCCACGCGAGCGGCGAGAACCACGAGAGCCACGAGCCGGTGGGCTCGATGACGTCGCCGATGCCGCGGACGAGGAACGCGACCGCGAGGACGGCGGAGGAGAGCCCGCTCGCGCCGGCGGCGTGCTCGGTGGTCTGGGCGATGACGGTGGCGATCGCCGCGAAGACCATGCCGGTCAGGGCGGTGGCGACCCCGAGCGCGACCGAGTCGGCGACGGCCATGCCGGGCACGAGCAGCCCGACCGTCACGGCGGCGCCGACGAGGACGTTGGCGATCGCGACCGTGACGACCGACGCCGTCGGGGCGGCGAACCGGCCCACGGGCAGCGAGCGGACGAGCTCGAGCCGGCCCGACTCCTCCTCGGCGCGGGTGTGCCGCACCGCGAGGAGGATCGACATGATGCTCGCCGCGAGGAGCACGTACAGGACGAGCTCGTTCGCGACCATCGCGCCGAACGTGTAGTTGTCGAGCGCGAACGCCGGGCCGCTCATGATGACCGCGGCCGGGCTCGACATGAGATCGGCGCGGCCCTGGAGGGACTCCTGGGTGGGGAAGGCCTCCTCCAGGGAGTAGATCGAGCCGAGGACGACGAGCCCGACGGCGAACGTCCACACCGCGATGCGGACGCGGTCGAGTCGCAGGTTGAGCCGGACGAGGGTGCCCGTCCCCGTGAGGTGCGAGCCGCCGTCGGGCGGGTGGTCGGTCCGTGGGTGAGGGCGGGGCGCGTCGGTGCGGGCCGGGGCGGTGGTGGTCATCAGGCGGCCTCGCTCACGTCGTCGCCGTAGTGCCGCATGAAGAGCTCCTCCAGCGAGGGCGGGGTGATGGTGAGGTTCTCGACGCCGGCGTCCGCGAGCACGCGCAGGACCTCGTTGATGCGAGTGTTGTCGATGTCGAACGTGAGCCGGCCGTCCTCGGCGACGAGGTCGTGGACGCCGTCGATGCGCGCGAACGCCTCGGCCGGGTGGGCGGTGGTCGCGGAGACGGTCGAGCGCGTGAGGTGGCGCATCTCGGCGAGCGTCCCGGACTCGACCGCGCGGCCGGCCCGGATGATCGTCACCGTGTCGCACAGCTTCTCGACCTCGCCGAGGATGTGGCTCGAGAGCAGGACGGTGCGGCCGTCCTCGCGGAGCTTGCGCACCTCGTCGGTGAAGACGGCCTCCATCAGGGGGTCGAGGCCGGAGGTCGGCTCGTCGAGGAGGAAGAGCTCGGAGTCGGAGGCGAGGGCCGAGACGAGGGCGACCTTCTGCCGGTTGCCCTTGGAGTAGGTGCGGGACTTCTTCGTGGGGTCGAGCTCGAAGCGCTCGATGAGCTCGTCGCGGCGCCTCCGGTCGGCGGTCCCGCCGTGCAGGCGGGTGAAGACGTCGATCGCCTCGCCGCCGGTGAGGTTCGGCCACAGGCTCGTGTCGCCGGGGACGTAGGCGAGGCGGCGGTGGACGGCGACGGAGTCGGTCCAGGGGTCCTGCCCGAGGACGGTCGCTCGGCCCGAGTCGGCGCGCAGCATGCCGAGCAGGACGCGGATGGTGGTGGACTTCCCGGCGCCGTTCGGGCCGAGGAAGCCGGTGACCTGGCCCGTCGGGACGGTGAGCTCGAAGCCGTCGAGCGCGCGGGTGGGGCCGAAGGTCTTGACGAGGTCGGCGACCTCGATCGCGTGCGTGGTCATGCGGTGCTCCTGTGGTCGGAGGTGGGAGGTGCGGTGTCGGAGGGGTCGGCGTCGCCGGCCGGTGTGTCGGGTGCGCCGGTGGGTGGGGCGCCGGGGGTGGCGTCGTCGTGCGGGGGTGGAGGTGGCGCGTCGTCGGCGACGGCACGCCTGCCCTCCGGGGAGTCGAGGTACGCGTCGAGCAGGGTGGAGTTGGTGAGCAGCGGCTCGGTGTAGATCTCGAGCAGCGGGAGGACCATCCGGTCGGTGTAGCTGCGCAGCATGTCGGGCATCTCGTCGAGGTCCCACTCGTCACGGTGCCCGGGCAGCTCGAGGAGCAGGGCGCCGAGGGACATGACGGACAGGGCGCGCGCGCGACGGCTCGGGCTCCGGCTCGGCCGCGCGATCCCGTCCCGGACGGCGTCGGCGAGGTACGTCTCGGAGCTGGTCACGAGGGCGTCGAGGAAGTGGTCGGTGAGGGCTCCGCCGGTCTGCATGGCGCGGAGGACGTAGGCGACGAGCTCGAGATAGCCGTCGAGCTCGGCCATCTGGGCGAGCGCGGTCGCGAACCCGACGTCGCCCCGGAGGATCTCGGTCTTGCTGTCCCGGATCCGCGCCAGGACGTGGTCGTCGCACGCCTCGCGCAGGCCGGCCCGCGAGCCGAAGTGGTGGAGGATCAGGCCCGCGCTGACGCCGGCGTCGGCCGCGATGCTGCGCAGGGACGCGTCGAAGCCGTGGGCGGCGAACCGCCGGATCGCGGTGTCCCGGAGGCGGGCCCGGGTGCTGAGATCCTCGGACGTTGAACTCATGTTCAGCACGCTATACGCGTGTTCAGTCGGGTGGCAAGGGGTTTTCGCGACTGCTGTGCACCGGCCCGTGCCACGCTGGAGCCATGGCGCGCACATGGCTGACGGTGACGGTCGAGCTCCTCGGCGGGCGGTGGGAGGAGCTCTGGCCACAGCCGGGGCGGGTGTTCGCCGTCGGGCCGTCCCACACGTTCGAGGCGCTCGCCGACGCGATCAACGACGCCTTCGGGCGCTGGGACCTCGCGCACCTGTCGGTCTTCACGCTCGAGGACGGGCGGGTGGTCTCCGACCCGGAGACCGTCGACGAGGCGGTGAGCTCGATGGCGGGGCCGCTCGTCGGCGGGCTCGACTCCGGTGCCACCAAGGTGGCGAAGGTCGTGGGCACGGGCGACGAGATGAGGTTCGAGTTCGACCTCGGCGACGGCTGGGTGCACCGGTGCGTGGTGGGGGTGAAGGTCGATCCCGACGAGGTGCTCGGGCTGCGGCCGAAGCGCCCCGTGGCGTTCCGGGGCTGGGGCACGCTCCCGGACCAGCACGGCCGCCGGTGGTGGGGCGACGACGGTGAGGGCCGGGTGCCGCGGCGACCGCCGCAGGCGGACCCGATGCTCGCGGGGGAGTGGCCGCCGGCGGACCGGGCGCCGGGGCTCGATCTCCGCGAGGTGCGTGCAGCCGTCGCGGCGCGGGATGCGCAGTGGTTCCTCGACGCGGTCCTCGGCCGCGACGTCGACGACGCGCTCCAGCAGGTGGGCGCCGGACTCCCGTGGGCGCTCGTCGATGATCGCGGGGCCGTGGAGGGGCTCGCGCTGGCGATCGTCAACCGGCTCGGCGTGCGTGACTTCGAGGGGGACCGCGTGCTGGCGGACGACCTGCTCGCCCTGCTGAGGCAGGAGCCGCTGGGTGACCGACTACTCCCGGTCGACCTCGCGACGCTGGCCGAGGTCATGCACGAGGACCCCGAGTCCTCCGAGGCCGGTTACGTCGACCTGGAGACCGGCGCGGTGTTCCACGCCTTCGAGGCGGACGACGGAGTCGTCGGCGACGACGTGGCGATCGACGTCGAGTCCGACCCGGACCGGTACCTCGAGGTCGAGCCGGTCGAGAAGCGGGCCGCCTGGCAGGACATGGCGGCCTTCGCCGAGGCGCAGGCGGGGCGCGAGGGCGGGTCCGAGGTTCAGGATCGGCTCGAGCGGGCGATCGACGGGTCCGGTGCCTTCCGCCGGTTCCGGGACCTCATCGAGAAGGAGGGACTGGTCGAGCGCTGGATGGCGTTCTCCGAGGACCGGCGGATCGGCCGTGCGCGGGCGGTTCTCGCCGACGAGGGCATCCGGGTGGGGGAGCCTGTCAGGGACTGACGGCTGACGGTTGATGGCTGACGGCTGACGGTGGTTGGCCGCTCAGGTCTCGGCGACCGTGACGTGCCTGTCGTGGCCCGGGTGTTCGAGCTCGTCGACAACTGCCGCGGCGAGGTCCTCGGCGGAGATCCGGGAGACGCCGTCGGCATCGGTGAGCAGTGTCGTCGTGCCGCGACGGTAGGAGCCGGTGCGCTCGCCGGGCTCGAGGACGGCCGGGGGGCTGAGGTAGACCCAGTCGCGGTTCGCGTGCCGCTCGCAGATATCGAGCTGGGTGACGCTCGCGCCGGCGATCTCGCGCCACTGCGCCGGGACGTACGCGGGGTCGTCGACCACGACCCGGTCCGCGCCGCGGGGTGATCGCAGCGGACCCGCCCCGCCGACGACGAGGAGTCGCGCGCCCCGGCGCCCTGCGGCGTCGAGCACGGCCTCGGTCACGGGCACGATCGCGCCGGGTCGGCCCGCGGGAGCGCGCACGGTTAGGACCGCCGCGTCCGCCCCGCCGAGGGCGTCCGCCACCTGGTCGGTCGCGGCGGCGTCGAGCGCGAGGGGCTCGACGGTTCCTGTCGGTTGGTGGACGTGCGTGCCGGGATCGAGTGCAGCGTGGACGTGCGTGCCGAGGACGTCCGCGCCGGGAACGTGCGCGCCGTGGGTGTGGCGGTGCCGGCCCGGCGTCCGGGCGGCCGCGGTGACGTGATGCCCACGCGCGGCGGCCTCGGCGACGATCCGCGTGCCCACCATGCCGGTAGCGCCGATGACGAGGATCCTCACGGCGCGACCACCTCCTCGCGGTCCGCGTCCGCGTGTGGGTGCTCCGGCGGCTCCGGCTGTTGCGGAGGCTCCGGCGCCTCCGGCCCCGGCCGGCCACGACGTGTCCGCGGCGAGAGCTGCCCCGTCGCCAGGGCAGCGAGAGCCACGGCGAACCCGACGAGCTGGACCCCGTTCAGCGACTCGCCCGCGAGGAGCGCGCCGAGCGAGGCCGCGACGAGCGGTGAGAGCAGCCCGAGCAGGGCGGTCGGAGCGACCGGGAGCCGCCCGATGCCGCGGAACCACAGCGTGTAGGCGAGCAGCCCGCCGACGAGGCCGAGCCAGAGGTAGCCCGCCACGCCCCCGGCGTCGACGTGGGTGGGAACGCCGTCGATCACCAGCGCGGGGACGAGGAGCACGAGCCCGCCGGCGGTCAGCTGCCACGACGCGAGGCCAACCGCGCTCACCCCCGCCGGCCGCCCCCACCGCTTGGTGAGCACGACCCCGGTGCCCATCGAGGCGGCGCCCGCGATCCCGGCGACCACCCCGACGAGATCCAGCCCTGCTCCCGGTCCGAGGACGACGAGACCCACCCCGACGACGCCGGTCACGCCCCATGTGAGCCGCCATGCGGAGAGCCGCTCGGGAAGCAGCGCAGCCGCAAGGAGGGCGACGAGCAGGGGTTGCGTGGCCCCGAGTGTCGCGGCGACGCCGCCCGGCAGCCGCTCGGCCGCGACGAACAGGAGCGGGAAGAAGATCCCGATGTTGAGCGTGCCGAGGACCGCGGCGCGCCACCACCAGTCGCCGCTGGGGAGCTGCCGCGCGACGAGCAGGCCGAGGAGTCCCGCGGGCAGGGCGCGCATGAGGCCGGCGAAGACCGGGTGGTCCGGCGGCAGCAGCTCGGTCGTCACGATGTACGTGGTCCCCCAGACGGCGGGCGCGACGGCGGTCGCGAGCAGGAGGCCCGCGCGCCGGGCGCCGTGCGGTGCCGGAGGAGAGGTCGTGGCCGGCGCGGACACCGGTGGGGTGACGCCGCGGGTGGGCGTCGTCGTCGGCTGGATCGTCATGTCCTTACCTTCCGCCTCCGACCGGCGATCGGTCCAACACATCGTTGTCATGGGAACGATCGCGCAGCATGATGGATGGATGGAGCTCCAGCAGCTGCGCTACGTCCTCGCCGTCGCCGAGACGCGGAACTTCACGCGCGCGGCGGCGCAGTGCTTCGTCGTCCAGTCGGCGCTCAGCCACCAGGTGGCCGCGCTCGAGAAGGAGCTCGGCGTCCGGCTGTTCGCCCGCACGAGCCGCCGGGTCGAGCTCACGGCCGCCGGCGAGGCATTCCTCCCCGCCGCCCGGGCGAGCCTCGAGGCGGCCGAGCGTGCGGCGGCGCAGGCTTCGGCGGCCGCCGGGGAGGTGCGGGGCACGCTGCGGATCGGCCTCATCCCCACCGTCACCGCCCTCGACGTGCCCGCCACGCTGCGCCGCCTTCACGACGCGCACCCCGCCGTCCGGGTCACGGTGCGGGGCGGGGACAGTGACCGGCACGTCGCGGCGATCCGGGCCGGGGAGCTCGACGTCGCCGTCCTCGGCCTGTCCGAGCGGACGCCGCCGGCCGGGGTCGCCTCGCGCGAGCTCACGCGGGACCGGCTCGTCGCCGTCCTGCCGGCGACGCATCGCCTCGCTCGTCGTCGTCGGATCCGACTGGCGGACCTCGAGGGCGAGACGTTCGCCGACTTCGGCGAGGGCTCGCCCGGGCGGGCCCAGAGCGACCTGGCGTTCGAGGCGGCCGGCCTCGCGCGGTCGGTGACCTTCGAGTCGATGGGCTCGGAGCTCATCCTCGGGCTCGTGGCGGAGGGGCTCGCGGTGGCGCTGCTCCCGCCCGCCGTCGTCCCGGCCGATCGGCGCACGGTCACGGTCGAGGTGACGGACGGCCCGGTCCGGGTCGAGCACCTCGCGTGGAGCGACTTCAACCCCGCCCCGGCGACGACGGCGTTCCTCGAGCTCGTCGGTCCCTGACGGCAGCATCTGACGCACTCATGGTCGCGGTCGTGTCGCCGCGAGGGCCGCGCCTGCCGGTCGACGTGTAGCACATGAAGTGCTACCGTGTGGGGATGGAACGTATCGGTGTCCGCGAGCTGCGACAGAACGCGTCGCGCTACCTGGCGCTCGTCAAGTCCGGATCGACGGTCGAGGTCACCGAACGAGGCGAGCTTGTCGCGCTCCTCACCCCGCCGTCTGGAGCCGTGACCGCACGGGATCGACTGGTGGCCTCCGGCCACCTCCGGCCGGCAGGCAGCCCGAGCGGTCGTGCGCGAACCCCCCGGCCCTTGTCGATCGCGAACGGCGGGCCGACGAACCAGGAGCTGCTCGACGTCGAACGGCAGGAGCTCCTGTGATCTACCTCGACTCGTCGGCGCTCATGAAGCTCGTGCGTCGTGAGGCCGAGACCGATGCTCTGGTCGAATGGATGGGCGCGCGTCCGGACGACCTCCTGGTGACGAGCGAGCTGGGAAGGGTCGAGGTCCTCAGGGCGGCGCGGAGGGCGGGCGATCTGGCCCTCGCCGAGGCCCGGCTCGTGGTCGGTGACCTCGATCTGGTCCCTCTCGGCCGTGACGTTCAGGATCTCGCGTGCGACCTCGGTGTGCCGATGCTGCGCACGCTCGACGCCCTGCACCTCGCGTCAGCACTGGTGCTCGGGAATGCGCTCGGCTCGTTCGTCGCCTACGACCACCGACTTGTCGATGCCGCCGGGGCTGCCGGTCTTGCCGTCGTCGCACCCGGCACCTGATCGGCCCTCCGCTCGCCTGCGTACAGCCGGCTACATCCACCCGGCAGCGGACAGGGCGAGCATCCAGCCCGTCAGCGTGAGGAACGAGCACGCGGTCTGGAGCATCATCGTCGCCGTCGGCACGTCGGTCTCCCCGTACTGCTCGGCGAGCGCCGGCAGCACCGAGTAGGTCGGCAGCGCGCACATGAGCACGGCGGCGGCCCGCAGTTCGTCCGGCAGCGAGGGCAGTCCGGCGGCGTCGAACGCCAGGAGCAGCCCGACGGCGATCGCCGGCATCACCGCGAGCTTCCCGACCACGGTGGCGAGCACGTCGCCGAGCGCCCCGCGGATCCGTAGGCCGACGAACATCCCGCCGACGGCGAACAGCGCCACCCCGGTCGACGCCCCCGCGAGGAGGTCGACGCCGTTGCCCAGCGCGGACGGCACCTCGAGCCCGGCGGCGCTGAGCGCGAGCGCGGCGACGATCGCGACGACCATCGGGTGCAGGAGGACGCCGCGGACGGTCGCGACGAGCCGGTCCCTCACCGTGCCCGTGCCCGTGGCCCGCTCGGCCAGGAGGAGGGTGAGCGGGATGATGAGCGCGTTGTCGACGATCATCCCCATCCCGACGGCGGCTCCCGCCTGCTCCGTGAACAGCAGGAGGAAGACGGGGAACCCGATGAACCCGTTGTTCGTCCCTGCCATCCCGGTGCCCATGAACACCGTGCGCACCCGGTCGCGACCGCGGGCACGGCCGTAGAGGGCCGCGAGGCCGAACATCACCAGCGCGGCGAGGGCGTAGGTGAGCAGGTAGGCGGCGTGGAAGACCTCGGCGGGGGAGCGGCCGGCGAGGTTGGCGAAGATGAGCAGCGGGAGCGCCACCTTGACGACGAACCGCGAGAGCACGCTCGCGTCCTCGCGCCGGAACATCCCGATGCGCGTGAGCACGTAACCGAGCGCGACGACGAGGAACACCGGCACCGTCGCCGCCAGCACGTGCTGCACGTTGCCTCCAGGGTGGTCGACGCGGGGTTCGTCGTCGTCGGGCGATTGTCGCCCTACCCGAAGGTGTCGGTGTGCTTGCTCGACCCGCCGTTGGTCACAGTGCTTGAAGCCGCGACGTGTTCGTCGGTGGCGCAGGATCGGGTGCGGTGATGCGATAGCCCAGCTCGTCGAGGATCGCCACGGCCTCGTCCGGGGCGTCGCGGACGACGGAACGAGTCTGCTGGCGTCGCCAACGTTCGCGACCTCGGCGAAGAGACTCGCGCCCCTCGGGGGACACGTCGACGCCGAGCTCCGAGACGAGCATCTCGAGCAGGTCCTGGAGGCACGGGCGGAAGCGGTGACCGCCGAGTGGAAAGTGCAGCTCCGCGAGCTTCGGGACCTCGGTGGCCGCGGCGCGACGTTTGCCGCGCATCGTGGACGTCCCGGCCTGGGACATGACGTAGGTAGCAGCGTCGCGATGGGCGTGCACCTGCAGGTGGGCGCCCGGCATCTCGGACTTCGGATGACGGACGTAGTCTTAGCGGAACAGGGGCTCGCCGGAGGCCCGCTCACCGGCGTATACCGCGAAGCTCGAATGCTCGACCGCGAGGAACGTCGCTGACGAGTCGAGCTCGCAGTGGAACTTCACCTTGAGGGTGAGGAGGCGACCGCCGTCGACGTTCAGCGGTATCCCGGTCGCGGGAGCCTGTTCAACGGTCACCCGGTTCTCGAGGGCCACGGCGGTGAAGGGTGCGGCGTCCGGTGCGAGCGACCGGACGGTGTCGGAGATGTCTGTGGCGAACGCCTGGGCCTGGCGGACCAGGTCGTCGGACGTCACCTCGACAGGAGGAAGTCGAGGCTCTCGAGCTCGTCGAACAGCGCCAGCTCCTCGGCCGAGAGGAGGTACTCGGACGCGCGCGTCCGGAACGCGTCCTCGTCCTCGCCGACACGGCTGAGGATCGCGTCGCGCCGCGCGTTCGCCTCGACGGCATTCAGGTGGCTGACGACGACCTGGGTCATGGCGTGGGCTCCTTCGGGGATGGAAGGGCCGACGGTATCCGTAGGCACTGACAGTAGCGCTGCGACGGGGCGACTCGGCTGATGCTCGTGTGTGGCGAGGCTGCGGCGGCTCCCGGTCCTGGGCGCGGTGGGCCTCACCTGCGATCTCGACGACGAACCGCAATCTCGACGACGACGAACCGCAATCTCGACGACGACGAACCGCAATCTCGACACCGAGGGGCGGGCGAGGGAATAGATCCCGCAGCGCCAAGGTTGAGCCATGCAGACTCAACTTCACACCCGCGCGGCTGGACAGCGGAACCGCGCACGGTGCAAGGTTGAGTGCATACGACTCAAGACCCAGTCGGGAGTCGCGGCCGCCCCGGTCGCGTCGCCGGCGTGACCACCAAGGAGCACCTCTTATGGCACGAGCAGTCGGGATCGACCTCGGCACCACGAACTCCGTCGTCTCCGTCCTCGAGGGCGGCGAGCCCACCGTCATCGCGAACGCCGAGGGCGCGCGCACCACGCCGTCCGTCGTCGCGTTCAGCAAGTCCGGCGAGGTCCTCGTCGGCGAGATCGCCAAGCGTCAGGCCGTCACCAACGTCGACCGCACGATCTCGTCGGTCAAGCGCCACATGGGCACCGACTGGTCGGTCGACATCGAGGACAAGTCCTACTCGGCGCCCGAGATCTCGGCGCGCATCCTCGGCAAGCTGAAGAAGGACGCCGAGTCCTACCTCGGCGAGCCCGTCACCGACGCGGTCGTCACCGTGCCGGCGTACTTCAACGACGCCGAGCGCCAGGCCACGAAGGACGCCGGCCAGATCGCCGGCCTCAACGTCCTGCGCATCGTCAACGAGCCCACCGCGGCCGCCCTCGCCTACGGCCTGGAGAAGGGCAAGGAGGACGAGCTCATCCTCGTCTTCGACCTCGGCGGCGGCACGTTCGACGTCTCCCTGCTCGAGGTGGGCAAGGACGAGGACGACTTCTCCACGATCCAGGTCCGCGCGACCTCCGGCGACAACCGCCTCGGCGGCGACGACTGGGACCAGCGCGTCGTCAGCTGGCTCGTCGACACGGTCAAGGGCCGCGGCGGCCCCGACCTGTCCAAGGACAAGATCGCGCTCCAGCGCCTCAAGGACGCCGCGGAGCAGGCCAAGAAGGAGCTCTCCTCGGCCACGTCGACGAACATCTCGCTGCAGTACCTGTCGATGACCCCCGAGGGGCCGATCCACCTCGACGAGCAGCTCACGCGCGCCAAGTTCGAGGACATGACCAAGGACCTCCTCGACCGCACCAAGGCGCCGTTCGAGAACGTCATCCGCGACGCCGGGATCCAGCTCTCCGAGATCGACCACGTGGTTCTCGTCGGCGGCTCGACCCGCATGCCGGCCGTCACCGAGGTCGTCAAGTCGCTCACCGGTGGCCGCGAGCCCAACAAGGGCGTCAACCCGGACGAGGTCGTCGCCGTCGGCGCCGCCCTCCAGGCCGGTGTCATCAAGGGCGACCGCAAGGACGTCCTGCTCATCGACGTCACCCCGCTCTCCCTCGGCATCGAGACCAAGGGTGGCGTGATGACCAAGCTCATCGAGCGCAACACGGCGATCCCGACCAAGCGGTCCGAGGTCTTCTCCACGGCCGAGGACAACCAGCCCTCGGTGCTCATCCAGGTCTTCCAGGGCGAGCGCGAGTTCGCGCGGGACAACAAGCCGCTCGGCACGTTCGAGCTCACCGGCATCGCGCCGGCGCCCCGCGGCATGCCGCAGGTCGAGGTCGCGTTCGACATCGACGCCAACGGCATCGTTCACGTGTCCGCCAAGGACAAGGGCACCGGCACCGAGCAGTCGATGACGATCACCGGCGGCTCCGCCCTGCCCAAGGACGAGATCGACCGCATGATCAAGGAGGCCGAGGCCCACGCCGCCGACGACGCCAAGCGTCGCGAGGAGGCCGACACCCGCAACACCGCCGAGCAGCAGGTCTACTCGGTGGAGAAGCAGCTGACCGACAACGCCGACAAGCTCCCCGAGGACGTCTCCTCCGAGATCCAGGCGTCCGTCGACGAGCTGAAGAAGGCGCTCGAGGGTGAGGACGTCGAGGCCATCAAGACGGCCCAGAACGACCTCAACACGAAGGCCATGAAGATCGGCGAGGCGCTCTACGCCGCGCAGGGCGCCGAGGACGTCGGCGCGCAGGACCAGCCGAACTTCGGTGACGCCGGTGCGACCGATGCCGGGGCCGGCGAGGGTTCCGGGTCCGGTTCCGACGAGGACGTGGTCGACGCCGAGATCGTCGACGACGAGGAGGACAAGAAGTGACCGAGCAGCCCGACCGACCGCGGGAGGAGCCGGTGGTCAACGACCGTCGGCGCATCGACCCCGAGACCGGCCGGGTGCGTCCGCCCGCGGCGGGCGGCGCCGGTGCGGCGCCCGAGCCGGGTTCCGGTCCGGGTGCGGCTGCCGGTCCCGACGACGCGGCGAGCGTCCCGGGGCCCGACGGCGCGGGCCAGGTCCCGGGGGAGGCTCCGGCCGCGCAGGGCGCAGGCGGGCCCGACGCCGGGGCGGCAGGTGCCGCCGGCTCGCCTGATGGCGCCGGCGATGCCGGGGACGCCGGTTCCGCCGGTGACGCCGACCCGCTGGCCCAGGCGCAGGCCGAGGTCCTCGACCTGCAGGACCAGGTCGCGCGCCGCAAGGCGGACCTCTACAACGTCGAGCAGGAGTACGCGGCGTTCGTGCGGCGCTCCCGCACGGAGGCCTCGGGCCACCGGCAGGCCGGCGTCGAGTCCGTCGTCGAGTCGCTGTTCGGCGTCCTCGACGACGTCGCGCTCGCGCGGCAGCACGACGACCTCACCGGGCCGTTCGCCTCGATCGCCGACAAGCTCGAGCAGACGCTCCAGCAGCGGTTCGGGCTCGAGCGGTTCGGCGCCGTCGGGGAGGAGTTCGACCCCACCGTGCACGAGGCGCTCATGAGCACCGACAGCGCGGAGGTCGAGGTCACGACGATCGACCAGGTCCTCCAGCCGGGCTACCGCATCGGCGAGAAGGTCGTGCGGGCCGCCCGCGTGGCGGTGCACTCGCCCGCGTGAGGACGGCCGACGATGCCCGTGGGCGCCGCAGCGATGTGGCGCCCACGGGCACGCGCTCGCGGCGGGGCATGTACCCGCCCACGGGCACGCGCTCGCGGAGCGCAACGAACCCGCGGATGCGTGCGAACCCGCGGCGGGAGGACCACAGGTGGAGCTGGGACGAGGGAGGTGGTGAGTGATGGCAGGGCAGGACTGGCTGGAGAAGGACTTCTACCAGGTGCTCGGCGTGTCCAAGGACGCCGACGCCGACACGATCAAGAAGGCGTACCGGAAGCTCGCGCGGAAGTACCACCCCGACCAGAACCCCGGTGACACCAAGGCCGAGGAGACCTTCAAGAAGGTCGGCGAGGCCTACGACGTGCTCTCGGACCCCAAGGACCGCAGCGAGTACGACGCGCTGCGGGCCATGGCCGGCGGGCGGCCCCGGTTCTCCGGCGGCCCCGGCGGGAGCGCGGGGGCCTCGGGCTTCGAGGACGTCTTCTCCTCCGGCTTCGGTGCCGGCGGGCGCGGGCAGTCCTACGCGTCGGCGGGGGACGCCCCCGGGTTCGACGACATCCTCAGCTCGATGTTCGGGTCGGCGGCGCCGTCGGGCTTCGGCTCGCGGCGTCGGGCGCAGCGCGGCCAGGACGTCCTTGCCACCACCACGCTGCCGTTCCGGCAGGCGGTCGACGGGTCGACGGTCGAGCTGACCGTGGACGGGCGCAGCGTCACCACCCGCATCCCGCCGGGCGTGCGCGACGGCCAGAAGATCAAGATCTCCGGCAAGGGGCGCCCCGGCTCCGGCGGGGCTCCCGCGGGCGACCTCATCATCACGGTCGAGGTCACGCCGCACCCGGTGTTCACGCTCGACGGCGCCAACCTCCGCGTGACGGTGCCCGTGACGTTCGACGAGGCCGCGCTCGGGGCCACGATCGAGGTGCCGACGCTCGACGGCGACCCGGTGCGCGTCAAGGTGCCGGCGGGGACGCCGTCGGGCCGGACGCTGCGCGTGCGCAAGCACGGCGTCCAGCGCGCCAAGGGTGCGCCGGGCGACCTCATGGTCACGGTCAACGTGGTGGTCCCCTCGCGGCTGAGCGCAGCGGCGCGGAAGGCGGTCGAGGAGTTCGCCGCCGCGAACGGTGACGCGAGCCCGCGCGAGTTCCTCTTCGAGCAGGCCGCCCGATGAGCGCGGCCCGGGCAGGGGCGGGTCGCGGGCGCGGCCGTGCCCGGGTGCGGGCGGAGGACCAGATCGGGCCCGACTCCGCCGTCCTCACCATCTCGGTCGCGGCCGAGCTCGCCGGCATGCACCCGCAGACGTTGCGCCAGTACGACCGGCTCGGGCTCGTCGAGCCGCACCGCACCCCGGGGCGCGGGCGCCGCTACTCGCTGCGGGACGTCGCGCGGCTGCGGGAGGTCCAGCGGCTGTCCCAGGACGAGGGCGTCAACCTCGCGGGCATCCAGCAGGTCCTCCGCCTGCGCGACGAGCTCGACCGCGTGACCGCCGAGCTGGAGTCGCTCCGCGCGCGCGTCGAGCCCGGCAGCCGGGTGTTCACGGCGAGCCCGACCGGCGTCGTCGTGGCGGGTCCGCGCGGGAGGCGCGTGCGCGGGGAACGGCGCGAGACCGGGGCGCTCGTCCTGTGGCAGGGCTCCCGGTACGGGCGCTGACGCCGTGACCTGCGTCAGCTCCAGCCGGTGAGCTGGGCGTAGACGAGGAACCCGACGGCGACGAGCGCCCAGATCCCCAGCAGCGGCGCGTAGAAGCGCAGCCACTTGTTGTACGGCACGCGGGCCACCACGAGCGAGGCCATGAAGTAGCCGGACATCGGGTAGACCACGTTGGTCAGGCCGTCGCCGAGCTGGTACGCGAGCACCGCGCTCTGCCGCGAGACGCCGAGGATGTCGGACAGCGGTCCGAGGACCGGCAGCGTGACGAGCGCCTGCCCCGAGCCCGAGGGCACGATGAGGTTGAAGAACGCCTGGACGACGAACATGCCGACGACGAACAGCACGGGCGGCAGGACGCCGACCACCTCGAGCCCGTGGACGATCGAGTCGAGGATCTGACCGTCCTCGAGCAGGATCGCCACACCGCGCGCGACGCCGACGACGATCGCCCCCGAGAGCACGTCCCGCATCCCCTGCTCGAACCCGTTCGCGACCTCGCTCGGACGTAGCCCGCCGACCAGCCCGACCACGAGGGCGATGACGATCCACATGCCCGCCATCTCGGGGAAGAACCAGCCCTGCGCGATGATCCCCCAGATCAGCAGGCCGGCCAGCGCGAGGAACGCGATGCCGGCAGCGACCTGGCGGCCGGTGAAGGCGTGGTGCTGGGTCGTGTCGAGGACGACGTCCTTGCCGTCGGCGCGCTGCTCCGCGGTCAGCAGCGAGCGGCTCGGGTCCTTCGCCACCCGGCGCGCGTACCAGGTGACGTAGAGGCAGGCCGTCGTGATGAGGACGACGTAGAGGACGATGCGCAGCCCGATGCCGGAGAACGGCTCGAGGCCGGTGATCTGCTGGCCGAGCCCGGTGTTGATCGGGTTGAGGAAGCCCGCGGCGAAACCGGCGCCGGTCCCGAGCAGGGCGACGGCGGCGGCCACGATGCGGTCGTACCCGAGCGCGAGCATGAGCGGGAGGATCGCGGGGATGTAGACGAGGCTGAGCTCGGGGACGCCGATGAAGCTGGCCACCAGCGAGAACGGCACCATGAGCGCCGGGATGACGAGCGCCCCGCGGTTCGCGAACACGCGGGCCACCCACGAGAGCACCGTGTCGATGAGCCCGGTCCGGCGGACCACCTCGAACATGCCGCCGACGGTGAACACGAAGAAGACGATCTGCCCCGCGTCGATGAGGCCGCGCGGGAACGCCGTGAGGAGCTGCATCGCCGAGACGGGGTCCGCGTCGACCCGCCGGAAGCTGTCCGGGTCGACGACCTCCCGCCCGTCCGGCCCGGGCACGCGGTCGTAGAGGCCGGCCGGGACGAGGTAGCTGAGGATCGCCGCGAGGAGACCCAGGGCCACGAGGACCACGAGGACGTGCGGGAACTCCCGACGGCGGCGCTCGGTGGTGGTGGTCGGCTCGCTCGCGTCGGGACGCGGTGATTCGGACATGCTCCGACCCTAGGAACGTGTGTCTGGTCCCGTGCGGCTCCCGGACTCGGTCTCAGATCCTGGTCCGGCGATGGTGCGGCGCTCCTCACCGGCTCGAGATCAGGTGAGGGTGGCGAGACCAGGGGTGGTGTCACCTGGTCTCGTGCACCTTCCCCTCCTCTCGTCGGGGCGTGCGGCGTAGCGTGGCCGGTGACCGCGCCGCGAGAGGGAGGATCACCGTGATCGAGCCGGAGACGAAGGACTGGACCTGGGTCCTCACGAGGCGCTGCGAGGAGTGCGGGACGGAGTCCTCCGCGTTCACGCCCGCCGACGTCGCGTCCGAGCTCGCCGACGCCGCCCGTCGCTGGGCCGAGGTGCTGCGTCGCGACGCCGTCGCCGACCGCCCGGACGACTCGACCTGGTCGCCCCTCGAGTACGGCGCCCACTCGGCCGACGTCCTCGACGTCATGTCGACCCGGCTCGCGCTCATCCGCGGCGGCGACGGCCCGACGTTCGCCGACTGGGACCAGGACCGCGCTGCCGTCGACGGCAACTACCTCGCGCGCGACCCGGGCGAGGTCGCGCGCACGTTCGCCGAGCGGGCGGAGGAGACCGGCATCGTGTTCGGCGCCGTGCCCGAGGCCGCGTGGGAGCGCCCCGGCTACCGCTCCGACGGCGCCGCGTTCACCGTGCGCACCCTCGCCCAGTACCTGCTGCACGACATCCGCCACCACCTCCACGACGTCGGGAGTGCGGCCTAGCCCCACCCCCTTCCGTCGAGATTGCGGTTCGTTGTCGTCGAGATTGCGGTTGGGAGCCCCACCAACGGTCGAGAGTGAGGCTGAGGCGGCCGTTCGTCGTCGAGAGTGCGGCTGAGGACGGCCGGTCGGCGTCGGCGGTCCGAACCCTTGGCACACTGGGCGGGTGACATCCGCGCCCGGTGAGCAGCCGGACCCCGACGCCGAGCCGGTCCGCGACCCCGAGCCGGAGCCCGACCCGTCCCGCGACGACGCGCGAGGCCCCGACGACGCCGAGCCGGAGCCAGACCAGTCCCTCGACGACGCGCGAGGCCCCGACGACGCCGAGCCGGAGCCAGACCAGTCCCTCGAAGCTGCGCGAGTCCCCGACGACGCCGAACACCCGTCCGCCGACGACCGCGGCACCGGCCCCGCGCCGAGGCGGATTCGCCCGACCACGACCCGCGCGGCGGTCCTCTGGATGATCGTCGGCGTCCTCGTCGGCGCGCTCGTCCCGGCGTTCGCCCTGGCCTGGGGGACGAACTCGGCGACGGGCGTCGTGCGCGAGGCCGTCGACGCGGCGTCGCCCGTCGGCACCGGCCGCCACGAGCTGGCGGGGGAGAGCACGTATCTCATCGTCGGCGAGCGGGGCACGACGGGGCAGTGCGTCGTCACCGGCCCCGACGGCTCCTCGCTCGACATCGAGCTCGAGGAGGTCTTCCAGGCCGGCGGGGGCTCGCGCGAGGTCAGCCTCGGCAGCTTCGCCGCGGGCTCGGACGGGACCTACGACGTCGACTGCGACGCCGGCGGCGCGGACCTCGGCATCACGCAGTCACCGTCGCTCGGCGGCTGGTCGGTGATGGGGGCGCCCCTCGTCGTCGGGATCCTCGGCCTCCTCGCGGGGTTCGCGATCGGTCTCACCGGCCTCTTCGCCTGGATCAAGGCGCGGCAGAACCGCTGGAACCGCTGATCTGCGCAGCGCACCGTTCATCGAGATTGCGGTTGGTGCACGCCGAGATTGCGGTTGGTGCGACGCAACCCAACCTCGGCGACGACGCCGACGAACCGCAACCTCGACCGTGTGCCGACCTGTCCGGCGGTGCTGAGCCGCACTCTCGACACGAGCGAGGCGGAGCTCCCAACCGCAATCTCGACGACGACGAACCGCAATCTCGACGACGACAAACCGCAATCTCGACGACGACAAACCGCAGTCTCGACGACGACGAACCGCAATCTCGACGACGACGAACCGCAATCTCGACGAAGGAGACGAAGGAAGCTGCGCGGTCAGTCGCCGAGCTGCTGCCAGAGGAACTCGTACGCCAGCGCCTGGAGGTAGGCGCGCTGGGCGTTCGTCGCTGCGCCCCCGTGGCCGCCCTCGATGTTCTCGTAGGAGCGGACGTCCTTGCCGGCCTCGAGCATCTGGGCCGCCATCTTGCGGGCGTGGCCGGGGTGCACGCGGTCGTCGCGGGTCGAGGTCGTCAGCAGCAGCGGGGGGTAGTCCTTGTCGGCGTCGAACAGGTGGTACGGCGAGAAGGTCTTGATGAAGGACCACTGCTGCGGGTCGTCGGGGTCGCCGTACTCGGCCACCCACGAGGCGCCGGCGAGCAGGTGCGAGAACCGCTTCATGTCGAGGAGCGGGACCTGCGCGACGACGGCGCCGAACTTCTCCGGGTAGAGAGTGAGCATGACGCCCATGAGCAGGCCGCCGTTCGACCCGCCCTGGATGCCCAGGTGCGCGGGGTCGGTGACCTGGCGGTTGACGAGGTCGTCGGCCACGGCGGCGAAGTCCTGGTATGCGCGGTGTCGCCGGTGGGTGAGGGCGGTGCGGTGCCAGCGCGGCCCGTACTCGCCGCCGCCGCGGATGTTGGCCACGACGTACACGCCGCCGCGCTCGAGCCAGGCCCGACCCACGGAGCCCGAGTAGGACGGCAGCAGGGAGATCTCGAAGCCGCCGTACCCGTAGAGCAGGGTGGGCTGCGGCTTCCCGCCGTCGCGCCGCCACTCCGCCGTGCCGACCCCGGCCTTGCCGACCTGGAAGTACGGGACCTGGGTGCCGTCGTCGGAGGTGGCGAAGAACTGCTCGACGACGAGGTCCTCGTCGTCGAAGAACTGCGGCATCATCTTCAACGGCTCGACGGCCTTGGTCTGGCCCGCGCCGGAGAGCCGCACGAGGTTGAGCGAGCTGGGCTGGAGGAAGTCGGCGGTCGTCAGCCACACGTCGTCGGACTCGAGCTCGTCGACGGCGGCCACCGACATCGACGCCATCCGGGACACGGCCAGGCGCGGCGACCCGGCGGCGGACAGGGCGAGCGGACGCTCGAGCCACTCGCCGTCGGAGGTGGGCGGCGGCGTGCGCAGCTCGAGTCGGTTCGTCACGTCCTCGAGGACGTTGAGCACGAGGTGGTGCCGGGTCCAGGCGTAGCTCGACAACGCCGTGGTCGGCGTCGGCACGAACAGCGTGGAGATCGTGCCCTCGCCGGCGAGGAACTCCTCGAGGTCGACCCCGAGGAGCGTGCCCGCGCGGTACATCGTGCCGCGCAGCTTGCCGGTCTCGCGCAGGAGGATCGTCAGCCACTCGCGGTGGACGTCGACGGACGCGGTGGTCGGGACGTCGATGCGCACGAGCGAGCCGTCCTCGCGCTCGAGGTGGATCTCCTCGTCGAAGAAGCCGACCGCGCGGCTGACGAAGGTGCGCTCGAAGCCGGGCGTCGAGTCGTACGAGGCCGCGACGGCCACGTCCGAGACCTCGCCGGCGAACAGCTCGGGCGCGTCCGCGAGGTCGGTGCCGCGCGCCCAGCGGCGCACCGTGCGGGGGTAGCCGGACTCGGTGAGGGAGCCCTCGCCGAGGTCGCGGCCGACGAGCAGCACGTCCCCGCTCGCGTCGCCCCACGCGGCGAAGCCCTTGGACTCCTCGAGCCGGAAGCCGTCCTCGACGAACTCGCGGGTGGTGAGGTCGAACTCGCGCACGACGTCAGCGTCCGAGCCGCCCCTCGAGAGCGAGACGAGGGCCCGGTCGAAGTCGGGGCGCCGCACCCGCGCGCCGTGCCACACCCACTGCTCGCCCTCGGCCTCGCCGAGTGCGTCGACGTCGAGCAGGACGTCCCACTCGGGCTCGCGCGTGCGGTAGGACTCCCAGGTGGTGCGGCGCCACAGGCCGCGGGGGTGCTCGGCGTCGATCCAGTAGTTGTAGAGGTGCTCGCCGCGCTGGACCACGGCCGGGATCTTCTCGGTCGAGTCGAGGACCTCGAGGATCTCGGACCGGATCTCGTCGAACCGCGTCGTCGAAGCGATCTCCTCGGTGACCTCGGCGTTGCGTTCCTCGACCCAGGCGAGGGCGTCGGCCCCCTCGACCTCCTCGAGCCACTCGTGGGCGTCGTCGGGCTGGGCCTGGGCCGTCGAAGTCATGCGCACATTCCACCACGTCGTCATGCAGGTCACATGGGTACCGCTGCCGGAGATGTCGCCCGGGCCGCCTCACCGGGTCGGCGTGTCACTGTGCGGTCGGCGCGCGGACGGCGGGGTCGGCGCGCGGACGGCGGGGTCGGCGCGCGGACGGCGGTCCGAGCGATCGCACGGCAGACAGAGCGACGGCCGGCCCCCGGACTGGGGGACCGGCCGTCGAGCGTCGGGGGCTAGCTCCCCGAGAGTGTGCTGATCGGTCGCGCTCAGTTCTCGCCGGCGCCCTCGTTGCCGATGCGGCCGTCGGCGCCCTCGCGAGCGCTGTCGATCTTGTCGGAGTACTTCCCACCGGTGGCGTTGTCCGCGGCGTTGCCTGCGGCGTCGAGCCCCTTGTCGGAGAACTCCTCACCCTTGTCGCTGGAGACTGCGTCCTTGGCCTTGTCGAAGATGCCCATACGTGCTCTCCTTCCAGTCGCGTCAACCGTCCGGGTGGCACGGCCGATCTCCATCCTTGCGCATCCCGGGGGGCCCGGGTCAAGCGCGATCGACGACGACGAACGGCGCGTGGGCCCTCCCTGCCGAGACGGGCGACCGCCCCGTGGGCCCACGACAGAAGGGGCCTGGGACGACCCGGTCGGTCCCTCGACCCGACCGCCCCGACCGGTCCCTCTGCCCGGCCCGTAGTCTCGGGTCATGGCCCAGATCCACGAGCTGACCGCCCTCGACCTGGCCGCCGCGATCCGGTCCGGCGACGTCTCGCCGACCGAGGTCGCCGAGCACACGTTGCGCCGCATCGAGGCCCTCGACCATCGGGTGGGGGCGTTCGTCCACGTCGCCGCCGACCGCGCGCTCGCGGACGCGACGGCCGCGGAGCAGGTCCTCGCCTCGGCCTCGCCCGGACCCGGCGGCTCGCCCGACGCCGACTCGCTGCCCCCGTTCCTCGGCGTCCCCGTGCCCATCAAGGACCTCAACCAGGTCGCCGGCCTGCCCTTGCGCCTGGGCTCGGCCGCGTTCGCGGACAACGTGGCCACGCTCGACGACGGCATCGTCACCCTGCTCTCCGACGCCGGCACGACGATGGTCGGCAAGACGACCACCCCCGAGTTCGGCATGCCGCCGTACACGGAGCCGGACGTCGGACCGACCGCCCGCACGCCCTGGGACACGACCCGGTCGGCGGGCGGCTCCTCCGGCGGCGCCGGGGCGGCGGTCGCGGCGGGTCTCGTCCCCGCGGCCCAGGGCTCCGACGGCGGCGGGTCGATCCGGATCCCGGCCGCCGCCTGCGGACTGGTCGGGCTGCTGCCGACCCGGGGTCGCATCTCGTCCGGCCCGCACCAGACCGACGGCGTGGGGCTCACCCGCAGCGGCGTCCTCACCCGCACGGTGCGCGACACGGCGGCGCTGCTCGATGTCCTCGCCGTTCCCCGGCCCGGCGATGTCTATCGCGCGCCCGAGCAGGCCGGTACCTTCCTCGCCGCCTGCGACACCCCGCCGGAGCGGCTGCGCATCGGCGTGCTGCGCGAGCCGATCTCGATCGCGACCGAGGTGCACCGCGAGGCGCTCGCCGGGGTCGACCGCGCGATCGCGCTGCTCGAGGCGATGGGGCACGAGGTCGTCGACGTCGGCGTGCCGTTCGGGGTGGCGGAGTGGGAGGCGTTCCAGCCGGTGTGGGCCACCGGCGCGGCGGCCGCGCCGCTCGAGCCGGAGCAGGAGGAGCTGCTCGTCCCACTCACCCGGTTCCTGCGGGAGCAGGGTGCGTCGGTCACCGGGGTCGAGTACTCGAACGCGGTGACGGCGATGCACCTGCTCACCCGCCGCACCGCACAGGTCTGGGCCGACGTCGACGTGGTGCTCAGCCCCACCCTGTCCGGCCCGCCGGCGCCGGTGGGGTCGATGCGCGACGACGACGACCCGCAGCAGGACTTCCTCGACCAGCGCGCGTACACGCCGTGGACCTCCACCTGGAACATCACCGGCGCCGCGGCGATCTCCGTGCCGCTGCACCGCGCACGGGTGGACGACGCCGGACCCGAGCTCCCGTTCGGCGTCCACCTCGGCGGGAAGGTCGGGTCGGAGGCGCTCCTCCTCGGCCTCGCCGCGGCGCTCGAGGCGGCGGACCCGTGGCCGCACGTCGCACCCGCCTGGGAGGCGTGACGCGTCCCGCGGGGGAGCGGCGAACCGGTCCGACGCACGTGCCCGGACCTTCCGGCGCGCCGGCCGTCGACGGGACCGGGTGACGCGGACGACCCGGCCCGGGGACCTCTGACGCGTCCTCGGCGTCCCGTGGCCATTAGCATGCCGTGGGGCGGCGCCCCGCAGGACTGCGCCCGGCGGTCGCACGACCCACGCTTTTCGAGAGGAACCACTGCATGCGGACGGGCATCGAGATCGCCTCGCCGATGGGGACCGCCACGCGGCCCCCGGGCGGACGGGCACTGGTCGGCAGCGCCCCGCCGGCCGACCTCATCATCGGCCACCCCGCGGTGGCGCCACAGAACCTCGAGATCGCCGAGACACCGAACGGCTGGATGATGCGCGTCGTCGGCGGCGCCGCGTTCGTCGGCGGCCGCCAGCTCACCGCGCCGGCCGCGATCGGGCAGGGCGTCGTCGTGCGGCTCGGGCACCCGGCGCAGGGCCCGGAGATCCGGATCCGTCCCGTCGGCGCGCCCGCCGGTGCGGGTGGCCCGACAGCCGGCCCGTCAGCCGCCTCGGCCCACTCCGCCGGCCCGTCCGCGGCATCGGCCCACTCCGCGGGCCCCTCCGCCGCGTCCGCCCACTCCGCAGGGCCGTCCGCGGCGTCGGCCGCGAGCGCCGGCCCGCCGGCCTCGTCGGTCCCCACGCCTGCCAACCCGCGCTCCACGCAGGCGCCCCCCTCCCCGCAGGGTGCCCCTGCGGCGTCGGGCGCCCGGCCGGCCGACTCCCGACCGCCGGCCGGCCCCCCGACGGGAGCTCCGGCGTCGGGCCCGTCCCGTCCCGCACCCACGCCCTCGAACGCGGAGCCCTTCAGCGGCGCGAGCGGCCCCGATGCCCCCGGCGCCCGCCGGCCGTCCACCCAGGAGCTGACGGTCGGCGCGCCGCTCGCGCCCGCCCCGTCCGGCAGCCCGGCGGCCGGCTCACCCGCGTCCGCCGCTGCGGGCCGACCGCCCGGCACGCTGACCGTCGGCCGCGCCCGCAGCGCCGACATCACGCTCGACGACCCGCTGGTCTCCGGCCGGCACGTCGACCTCGTCCCCACCCAGGGTGGCTTCCGCGTCATCGACCGCGGCTCGCTCAACGGTACGTTCGTCAACGGCGCCCGGGTCACCCAGGGGATGCTCCAGATGGGCGGGATCCTCGGCGTCGGCGGCTCGTTCCTCCAGCTCGTGCCCGGCGGCCTCGTGCCGATCGACATCTCCGGCGGCGAGGGCAGCCTCGAGGCTGAGGACCTCACGGTGCGGGTCGACGCATCCTCGGAGGAGCGGAAGAAGCTCAAGGCGCAGGGCGCGAAGGACCCGTCGAAGAAGACGATTCTCGACGACGTCACCTTTTCGCTGCCCGGGCGCTCGCTGCTCGCCGTCATCGGCCCCTCGGGCGCCGGCAAGTCCACGCTGCTGCGCTCGCTCGTGGGCCGCCCGCCCGCCGACGAGGGCATCGTCCGCTTCTCCGGCCTCGACGTGTACGAGCACGAGGCCACGATGCGCAACCGCATGGGCGTGGTCCCGCAGGACGACGTCGTGCACCGCACGCTCACCGTCCGCAAGGCCCTCGACTACGGCGCCGAGCTCCGGTTCGACGAGTCGGTGCAGCGGCGCGACCGCGAGCAGGCCGTCGAGCGTGTGATGAGCCAGCTCGGGCTCACCGAGCACTCCTCGACCCGGATCGACCGGCTCTCCGGCGGTCAGCGCAAGCGCGTGTCCGTCGCGCTCGAGATGCTCACCCAGCCGGACCTGCTCTTCCTCGACGAGCCGACGTCGGGGCTCGACCCCTCCCTCGACGCCGAGGTCATGCACCTGCTCGCGGAGATCGCCCACGGCGACGACTCCCGGGGCGTGCGCGGCCGCACGGTCGTCGTCATCACGCACAACGAGGTCAACCTCGCCCAGTGCGACAAGATCCTCCTGCTCGCGCCCGGCGGCAAGACCGCCTTCTACGGGGCGCCCCACGAGGTCAAGCCGTACTTCGCCAAGGCGATGCGCTACCTCGGCCGCGAGGTCAAGGACCCCGACGACCTCACCTACGCGCAGATCTACGCGTTCATCAAGGAGGACCCGACCCGGTCCAAGCAGATGTTCGAGGGCGCGTCCGCGCGGCCGCACGTGCGCCGCGTCAACGTGGCCCGGCCCCAACAGCTCGACCGCCGCAGCAAGCAGTCGGTGGGCAAGCAGGTCTCCACGCTCGCGCGCCGCCAGCTCAGCCTGATGTTCGCCGACGGGAAGTACCTGTTCTTCCTGCTCGTGCTGCCGGTGCTGTTCGGCCTGCTCACGGTCGCGGTCGGGGGTGAGCTGGGCCTGCGGCAGCCCGATCCCGGCGAGACCATCACCGGGGAGTCGATGCAGATCCTCACCGTGCTCATGGTGGGGCTCGCGTTCGGCGGCCTCGCCGTCTCGGTCCGAGATCTCGTCGGCGAACGGCACATCTACAAGCGGGAGTCGGCGGTCGGGCTCAGACCGGACGCCTACCTCACCGCGAAGATGGTCGTGCTCGGCGCCTTCGCGGTGTACCAGGGGCTCGTCGCATCGATCATCACGCTCATGCTCCACGACCCGCCGACGAACTCCGCGCTCCTGCCCGACGGAAGCATCGAGATCGTCGTGGCCGCCGTCGTGCTGGCCTTCACCTGCATGGTCATGGGGCTCATGCTGTCCGCGATCGCCTCGAACTCCGAGCAGATCATGCCGCTGCTCGTCGTGGCCGTCATGCTCCAGCTCGTGCTCTCCGGCGGCGTCATCGACGTGGCCGGCCAGCCCGTGTTCGAGCAGATCGCCTGGCTGATGCCGGCGCGCTGGGGCTTCAGCATGGCGATGTCGAGCGTCGGCATCACCGACTGGCACCCGTACCAGGACGACCCGCTGTGGGCGCAGGAGCCGAGCATGTGGTTGCTCGGGCTCGGCATGCTGATCGTGTGGGCGATCGTCTACGCGATCGTCGCGCGCTGGCGGCTCGTCAAGCAGGCGGACTGACAGGAGACCGGATGTGAGCGACGTCGGCGGGGCACAGGGTGGTGCCCCGGGTGGGCAGGCGGGGAGCCGGCGACGGTCGTCACCGGTGCTTCTCGTCGTCGGGCTGCTCGTGGGCGCCGCCCTCGGTGTGGGCGGGACCCTCGCCGTGACGGGCGGGCTGCTGAGCTCGGAGCCGGACGGGGTGACGCTGCCCGCCACGCTCGGCGGGATGCGGCCCCACTCCGAGGTCGCCGCCGACCAGGACGGACCCGCCGAGTTCGCGGCGTTGCGCGAGGAGGCGGTCGCCGAGGTGGCCGACGGCCTGTCCGCGGCGCACGACGGCGCCGCCGCTGCCGGCCAGGTCTACATGTCCGACGATCTGGCGGAGACCGTCACCGTCTACGCGGTCGCTGCCGAGGCGCCGGGTCTGTGGTCGTCGGAGGACTCGCTCGCCGCGGCGGAGACGATGGGGATCGCCACCCCGATGGCGTGGGTGGAGACGGACGGGGAGGCGCAGTGCCTCGTGCGACAGCGCGAGTTCGGCCCGTTGCTCCAGGAGGGCGAGACGCCGTCACGCGATGTCGAGAACGTGGTCGTCTCGATGTGCCAGGAGGTGCGGGACGGCGTGACCGTCCTCGTCGAGGCCCACGGTGAGGTGCCGCTCCCGCGCGGCCTCGAGCTGGTGCGCGAGGCCGCCGACCAGGTGCAGGTCGACTGAGCGGTCGGGCGCGTGACGACGGCGGCGTCGTTGCGGGTGGGATCGCCGATCGATAGCGTCGGGGTGACGGCAGGCGTCCCCACCGTCCGGACCGTGATCGCCCCAGGCTCGCCCCTACCGCAGCGCCCGAGGCCATGGAGGTTCCCCGATGACTGCACCGACGACCCCTCGCTCCGTCCACGACCGGACCGCCCGACTCGTCTACATCGGCCCGCTGCTCGGGTTCCTCGCCGCGGGGGCGCTCGTCCTCACCGGCCTCGATCCGGCGCGCGACGGTGGGAGCACGAACCTGCTCTCGCTGGTTCCCGTGTACATCCCGCCGCTCATGCTCGCGCTCGCCGTCGGCAACCCGCCGAAGAACCACCCGCGCCGCCACGTCCTGCTGACGACGCCCGCCGCCGCCTTCGGTCTGGTGACGGTGACCCTCGTCGTCGGGTCGATCCTGCTCGACACCCTGGCCTGGTGGATCGGGGGAGCGGTCGGCAGTGCGGTGCCGTTCGTCGTCGTGGGGCTCGCGGCGCGGCGCTGACGCACGAGGGGTGACGCCGGGATGCGCCGGGCGTCGTCGTCGACCCCTTGCCGACGCCGGTGGTGACCGGACTCGGACCGGACGGGGCGACCCCTGGGCGCGACGGCGCGCTCTCGGTCAGCGACCGGGGACGACCACCCCGTAGGTCTGCGAGAGGACGTGGAGGAGCACGTCGAGGTTGGCGATCTCGGCGGGGTTGATGATCACCTGGGTGGCGCCCTCCCGGTCGCGCACGTGCAGCGAGAGGTTGTCCTTCTCCTTGACGAGGTTGATCGCGGCCAGCGACCCGGCGTCGAGCTTCTTCTTCCTGAACGTCACCGTGCGGCCCGCGAGCGTGACCGCACGGAAGTCGACGGGCTCGCCGGTCTCGGCGCTGCGCTCGACCCGCGCGCGGGTGAGGGTGTTGATGCGGGCGCGCATCGTCGCGAAGAACTCCTCGTCGTCGATCGAGAGCTGGCGCTTGGACCCCGTCCAGCCGAGCTCCATGAACGACGACGACTGGAGGTCGACGAAGTACTGCATGTCCTCCCATGCCACGTCGTGCGACCGGCTCTGCGTGACGATGCGGACGTGCGAGTCGTAGGCCCACACGAGCGTGCTGCCCTTTGGCCGGGCCATCCACAGGATGACGAGGCCGCTGACGGCGCCCGCCGCCATGATCGCGAGCCCGATCGGATTGAGGTCCGAGACCCCGCGCAGCCAGACCCCCACGCCGAGGCCGCCGGCGCCCACCGCGGCCGCCCCGAGGAAGCCCATGCCGGCGCCGATGCTGGTGGTGGTGGAGTACGAGGTCACCGGGGCCTGCTGGCCGTCGAGGGTGCGGGCGAGCGCGGTGTCGCGGCGCCATCGGATGACGACCAGCACGATGAAGATGACGGCGATGACCGCGACCGCGATCCCCGCCCACACCCATGCCTCGTGGCCGCGGGCGGCCGCCTCGAGCCGCTCCTCGTACGTGTAGGTGGAGGTGCCGCCGCCGGCACGCCTCCGGCGCCGGCCCGACGACATGGTGCACATGTCGCCTTCGGCCATCGTGTCGTCGCCGCACATGGCCACGGCCTCGGCCCCGAGGTGGCGGGAGGCGAGGTACAGGCCGGCCGCGACGAAGAGGCCGAGGAAGACGGTGATGCCGACGGGGAACCGGCGGAAGGCGGCCATCGCGTCGGTGGTCGGGCGCGGGGTCGAGGGTGTGGTCACGGCGGATGATGGTAGTGCCTGCCTGGAGCGCGTCGGCCAGCCGCGTCCTGTGCCGAGAGTGCGGTTGAGCGGCGCCTTCCTCGCGCCACTCCACCACCACCCCTGGCGCCCCAACCTTGAGCGGAATAGACTCAACTTTGCGTGCGTTCCATCATCAGCGACCGCACACACCGCATCGAGGAGACCGATGGACACGAAGCTCACCACCCGCTCGCAGGAGGCCGTCGCCTCCGCTCTCCAGCTCGCCACCACCGGCGGCAACCCGCAGATCGAGCCCAGCCACCTGCTCAAGGCGCTCCTCGAGCAGGGCGAGGGCATCGCGCTCGCCCTGCTCGACGCCGCCGGCGCCGACCGCGCGGACCTCACCCGCCGCACCGACGCGGCGCTCGCCGCCCTGCCCGGGGCCTCCGGAGGATCCGTCGCGCAGCCGCAGACCTCGCGCGCCTTCCTCACCGTCATCAGCGGCGCCACCGACGAGGCCCGCGCGCTCGGGGACGAGTACGTCTCCACCGAGCACCTCCTCCTCGGCCTGGCCGCCGCGCCCGGCACGGACCAGGTCCTCGGCCACGCCGGCGCCACCGCGGACGCCCTGCGCGCCGCCGTCCCGTCCGTCCGCGGCAACCGCCCCGTCACGAGCCCCGACCCCGAGAGCACCTTCGAGGCGCTCGAGAAGTACGGCCAGGACCTCACGGCCGCCGCGCGCGAGGGCAAGCTCGACCCGGTCGTCGGCCGTGACGCCGAGATCCGCCGCGTCGTCCAGGTCCTCTCCCGGCGGACCAAGAACAACCCCGTCCTCATCGGCGAGCCCGGCGTCGGCAAGACCGCCGTCGTCGAGGGCCTCGCCCAGCGCATCGTCGACGGCGACGTCCCCGAGTCCCTGCGCGGCAAGACCCTCGTCGCGCTCGACATGGCCGGCATGGTCGCGGGCGCGAAGTACCGCGGCGAGTTCGAGGAGCGCCTCAAGGCGGTCCTCCAGGAGATCGCGGACTCCGACGGCCAGGTCGTCACGTTCATCGACGAGCTGCACACCGTGGTCGGCGCGGGCGCCGGCGGCGACTCCTCCATGGATGCCGCCAACATGCTCAAGCCGATGCTCGCGCGCGGCGAGCTCCGCCTCGTCGGCGCCACCACGCTCGACGAGTACCGCGAGCACATCGAGAAGGACCCCGCGCTCGAGCGGCGCTTCCAGCAGGTCCTCGTCGGCGAGCCGTCGGTCGAGGACACGGTGACGATCCTGCGCGGCATCGCCCCGAAGTACGAGGCGCACCACCAGGTGACGATCTCCGACGGCGCCCTCGTCGCCGCCGCCACCCTCTCCGACCGCTACATCACCGGCCGCCGCCTCCCGGACAAGGCCATCGACCTCGTCGACGAGGCCGCGTCCCGACTGCGCATGGAGCTCGACTCCTCCCCGGAGGAGGTCGACGTCCTGCGCCGCCAGGTGGACCGGCTCGGCATGGAGGAGGCGTACCTCGCGGAGAACATCGACGACGACGACGCCGCCACGGCCGAGCGGCTGGACGCCCTGCGGGCCGAGCTCGCGGACCGGCGCGAGGAACTCGACGGTCTTACCGCGCGCTGGGAGTCGGAGAAGGCCGGCCACAACCGGGTCGGTGACCTGCGTGCCCGCCTCGACGAGCTCACGACCAAGGCCGAGCTCGCCGAGCGTGAGTCCCGCTACGAGGACGCCGGCCGACTGCGCTACGGCGAGATCCCGCAGCTGCAGTCCGAGCTCGACGCGGCCGTGGCGAGCGAGGAGGCCGAGTCCGCCGACACTTCGTCGTCGGACCCGATGATCGCCGACAAGGTCTCCGCCGAGGAGATCGCCGAGGTCGTCGGGGCGTGGACGGGGATCCCGGTGGGCCGCCTGCTCCAGGGCGAGTCCGAGAAGCTCCTGACGATGGAGGACGAGATCGGGCGCCGGCTCATCGGCCAGACCGCGGCGGTGCGTGCGGTCTCCGACGCGGTGCGCCGCTCGCGCGCCGGCATCGCCGACCCGGACCGTCCCACCGGCTCGTTCCTCTTCCTCGGCCCCACGGGCGTCGGCAAGACCGAGCTCGCCAAGTCGCTCGCGGACTTCCTCTTCGACGACGAGCGGGCGATGGTCCGCATCGACATGTCCGAGTACTCCGAGAAGCACGCGGTATCGCGCCTGGTCGGGGCCCCGCCCGGGTACGTCGGGTACGAGGAGGGCGGGCAGCTGACCGAGGCCGTTCGTCGTCGGCCGTACACGGTGGTCCTGCTCGACGAGGTGGAGAAGGCCCATCCCGAGGTCTTCGACATCCTGCTCCAGGTGCTCGACGACGGCCGGCTCACCGACGGCCAGGGCCGAACGGTCGACTTCCGCAACGTCATCCTCGTGCTGACGTCGAACCTCGGGTCGCAGTTCCTCGTCGACCAGACGGTGGCCGAGGAGGCGCGGCGCGAGAAGGTGATGGAGGTCGTGCGCGCGTCGTTCAAGCCCGAGTTCCTCAACCGGCTCGACGACGTCGTCATGTTCGACGCGCTCGGCCTCGACGAGCTGGGTCGGATCGTCGACCTGCAGATCGAGCGGTTCGCCGAGCGGCTCGCGCCGCGGCGGATCACGCTCGAGGTCACCGGTGCCGCGCGGGAGTGGCTGGCGTTCGAGGGCTTCGACCCGGCGTACGGGGCGCGGCCGCTGCGCCGCCTGGTCCAGCGGGAGATCGGCGACCGCCTGGCCCGGCTGCTGCTCGGCGGCGACGCGGCGGACGGCGGGCACGTCGTCGTCGACCATCCGGTCGGCGCCGAGACGCTCGACGTCACGACGACGGAGGCGCCCCCCGCCTGACCCGCCCTCTCGTCGAGATTGCGGTTGGTGCCCGCCGAGATTGCGGTTGGTGCACGTCGAAACTGCGGTTGGGAGCGGAACTCTCTGTCGAAAGTGCGGGTGAGGGGTGTAGCGCCGTGTCGAGAGTGCGGGTGAGAGGCCCGCAGCCGCGTGCCCCGGCCCCTCCCGCCCGCACTTTCGACCGGGGGCGGGGCCGACGAACCGCAATCTCGACGACTCGCCGCCGGGCTCAGAGGTCCCAGAGGGAGCGGGCGTGCATGTACTCGCCCACGACGGCGGCGCCGAGGTCGTCGAGGTCCGGCGCCACCACGCGGCCGCGGGCCCGGCGGGCCATCGCGTCGAGGAACCGGGCGAGCCCGGGGTCGTCACCGAGCCGGAAGAACGTGATCTCGGCGCCGAGTCGCACCACGCGGTCGAGCTCGGCGACGGTGAGCTGCAGCGTCCGCGGCATCGGCGGGTAGTCGAACCACGACTCGCCGCCGGGCTCGAGGTGGGCGGTGGGCTCGCCGTCGGTGACCACGAGCAGCACGGGCTGCATCGTCGGGTGCTGCCGGAAGAACCGGGTCGCGAGCATGAGCCCGTGGTGCAGGTTCGTGCCCTGCTCGCGGAACGGCGGCAGGGCGGTGAGCTCGGCGAGGTCGACCCGCTGGGCGTACCGGCCGAACTGGACGAGCTCGAGCCGGTCGCCGCGGAAGCGCGTGGACAACAGCTGGTGCAGGGCGAGCGCGGTCCGCTTCATCGGCAGCCACCGCCCCTCGGCGGCCATCGAGAACGACGTGTCGACGAGCAGCGCCACCGCCGCCTGCGTCCGCGCCTCCGTCTCGGCGATCTCGACGTCCGCCACGTCCAGCCGCAGCCCCCGGCTCGGGTCGCCGCCCTCGCGCGCGGTGCGCAGGGACGCGTTCGTCAGCGACCGGGTGACGTCCCACGGCTCGGTGTCGCCGAAGGCCCAGGCCCGGCTCGATCCGGTCTGCTCGCCGGCCGCACCCGCCTGCCGGGTGTCCCGCGAGCCGCTGCGCCCCGACAGCCGGCCCGCGGCGTCCTGGAGCAACGACCGGCCGAGCCGGCGCATGCCACGAGGGGACAGCCGCAGGTCGCCGTCGGAGCCGCGGTGGAGGTAGTCGGACTCCCGCAGCGCGCGCTCGAGCTCGGCGAGGGTCCGCGCGGACACGGCGGCGTCGTCGCCGAGGTGACGGCCGAGCGCCTCGAGGTCGAGGTCCGAGAGCGGGGACCCCGACGACGCCTGCTCGATCTGCTCGGCGAGGCGGTCGAGGTCCGCGAGCTCCTGCAGCGCCCCGGTGCCGTCGCCGAGCCCCAGCCCCTGGTCGCCGTCGAACTGCTCGGAGCCCGTCCAGTCCTCACCGGGACGCAGGGCCTGCAGGCCGGCGTCGACGCGGGCGAGCCGCTCCATCAGCTGCGGCGAGCCGAAGGCCTGCTGGGAGAGCTGCAAGAGCTCGGCGCGCTGCTCCGGCGTCATCGAGTTGAGCATCCGGCGTGCCGCGGCCGAGCGTTTCGCGAGCGTGTCGATGAGCTCGTCGACGTCGCGCGGGTTCTCCGGGAACTGGTCGCCGTGCTTCGCCATGAACTGATCGAAGTCCGCGTCCGTGTCCTCGCCGCGCGCGTGCTTCTCGAGCAGGTCACCGAGGTCGGACAGCATCTCGCTGATCGCCGCCCGGTCCTCGTCGGTGGCGCCCTCGAGCGCCTGCTTCATCCCGGCGAAACGCTGCTCGAGCACCTCGCGGCCGAGCAGGTCCTTGATCTGCTCGTACGCCTGGCGCGCCTCGTCGGACGCCCAGTCGTAGGTGGCGAGCTCGCTGACGGCGGCGGCCGTCGAGGTCGGGAGGTTCTCGAGGACCATCTCGCGGAACGTGCGGTCGGTGTCGTCCATCGCGATGTCGCGCGCGAGCTGGCCGCGCTCGGCGAGCACGGCGGAGTCGAGGAGCTGCTTCACCTCCTGCAGCGTGCCGTCGAGCCGGTGCCGGCCCAGGATGTCCCGGCGACGCTGCTGGACGCGCCCGGCGAGGTCGTCGAGGCCGCGCGCGTCACGGGTCCCGCGGCGCAGGAGCTCGCGCAGTGCCTGGTCGGGGCTGTACCCGGACATGACGTCATCGGCGATCTCGTCGAGCGCCGCCCCGAGGTCGACCGGGGGCGCGAGCGGGTCCGGGCCGCCGGCGTAGCGGCCGTACCGCGCGGGTCGCGGCGAGCGGGGCTGCGGGGTCATGGTCTCGCTCCGGTCATCCGTAGACGGTCTCGCCGTCGCCGGTCTCCTTCGAGATCCGACGGGCGAGGAAGAGGCCCTCGAGCGCGAGCTCGATGGCCGAGGCTCGCGAACCGTCGTCCGTGGCGCCGAGCCGGGCGGCCACCTGGTCGTAGACGTCGGCCGCCGACTCATCGTCACCGGGTCCGTCGCCTTCCGCCGACTCGCCGCCCGCACGACCCGGAACCTCCGGCAGCAGGGCGAGGAACTCGGCGGCGGTCACCCGCTCGCCGGTGGTGACGACCTCGTCGGCGGCCTCGATCGCCGCGACCAGCGGCCCCAGGTCGATGCCTGCGAGGTGGGCGCGCACCGTCTCCGCGGTGGCCGTGCGCAGGACGTGCTCGAGCAGCTCGTCCTCGCGGCCCTCCTCGCCGACCTCGAACTCGACCTTGCCGCCGAGGACGTCGACGGCGGTGCGGCCGTCGACGACGCGCGCGACCGCCCGGTCCTCCCCGCGGACCGTGGCGCGGTGCAGGGCGGCGGCCGCCACGGTCTCGGCGCCGGCGATCGCGAACCGCGCCGAGACGCCGGAGGACTGGTCGACGGCGGGGGACTCGCGCAGGTTCCGCGCGAACCGGGCGAGGATCTCGAGGACGGCCGGCGGCACGTCGGCGCCGAGGTGCGCCTCCTGGGTGATGATGGCGATCTCGTCGTCGAGCTCGATCGGGTAGTGCGTGCGGATCTCGGCGCCGAACCGGTCCTTGAGCGGCGTGATGATCCGCCCGCGGTTCGTGTAGTCCTCGGGGTTCGCCGTCGCGACGACGAGGACGTCCAGCGGGAGCCGCAGCACGTAGCCGCGGATCTGGACGTCGCGCTCCTCCATCACGTTGAGCAGCGACACCTGGATGCGTTCGGCCAGGTCGGGGAGCTCGTTGATGGCGACGATGCCGCGGTGCGAGCGCGGGACCAGTCCGTAGTGGATGGTCTCCGGGTCGCCGAGCCGTCGTCCCTCGGCCACGCGCATCGGGTCGACGTCGCCGATGAGGTCCGCGACCGAGGTGTCCGGGGTCGCGAGCTTCTCGACGTACCGCTCGTCGCGGTGCCGCCAGGCCACCGGCAGGTTGTCGCCGAGCTCCGCGGCCCGCGCGCGCGAGGCGTCGGTGATCGGGTCGAACGGGTGCTCGCCGAGCTCGGAGCCCTCGATGACGGGGGCCCACTCGTCGAGGAGACCGGCGAGGGTGCGCAGCAGGCGGGTCTTGCCCTGGCCGCGCTCGCCGAGCAGCGCGATGTCATGCCCCGCGAGGAGGGCGCGCTCGACCTGCGGCAGCACGGTGGACGAGAACCCGTGCAGGCCGGGCCAGGGGTTCTCCCCGGCTCCGAGGGCGGCGAGCAGGTTCTCGCGGATCTCGTCGCGCAGGGTGCGGAAGGTGTGGCCGGAGGAGCGGAGCTCCCCCACGGTGCTGATGTCGGGGCGATCGCTCACGACCCCAACGTACGTCGCGCCTACGCTGGCGTCGATGACCGAGGAGAAGGCGCCCCCGCCCACGCTGGTCCTGCTGGTACGACACGGCACGACGCCGACGACCGGACGCGTGATGCCCGGCCGCGCCCCCGGACTGAACCTGTCCGATCGGGGTCGCGACCAGGCCGATCGCGTCGGCGAGCGGGTGGCAGCGGCCTCGCCGTCGGCGATCTACTCCTCCCCGCTCGAGCGCGCGCGGGAGACGGCCGAGCCGCTGGTCCGCCGCACCGGGCTGGCGGTCGTCGAGGAGCCGGGGCTGCTCGAGTCGGACGTCGGCGACTGGACGGGTGTGCCGCTCACCGATCTCGCGCGGCTGCCCGAGTGGCGCACGGTGCAGGAGCGTCCCGCCGCCTTCCGGTTCCCCGGCGGCGAGAGCCTCGTCGAGATGCAGGAGCGGATGGCGGCCACCCTCGATCGGATTCGGGCGGCGCACGAGGGGACGACCGTCGTGTGCTTCTCGCACGCCGACCCGATCAAGGCGGCGCTCTCCTACGCGTTCGACCTGTCCCTCGACCGGTTCCAGCGCCTCACGGTCTCCCCGTGCTCCGTCTCCGCGATCGCGTACCGCGCCGCGGGTGACGGTGTCCACGGCGACCCGGTGGTTCTCACCGTCAACTCGACGCTCGAGTCGCTCGCCGACCTGCGGATCTCCTGAGGACGTCCCGGTGGAGGCGGAGCGCGCGATGGGCGAGGCGGCGGGGGAGTGTCCGACGGCCGACGAGGCCGCGCAGTCGGGCTCGCCCAGAGCCGTCGGCCTGACGGCGGCGGGGAAGCCCGCGTCGGGAGCCGCCGACCTGCCGGCTTCGCCGGATCGGTCCGCCGCGACCGACCTCCTCCTGGACGGCGAGATCTCCCTGCTCGGACAGCTGGCGGACTCGAGCAACGAGACGTTCCTCGTCGAGGTCGCCGGCGCAGGTGACCCGGTCTGGGCCATCTACAAGCCGGAGCTCGGCGAGGCGCCGCTGCGGGACTTCCCCCCGGGCCTCTACCGGCGCGAGCGCGCGGCCTACCTGCTGAGCGAGGCGCTCGGCTGGCACCTCGTCCCGACCACCGTGATCCGCGAGGACGCGCCGTTCGGGGTCGGTTCCCTCCAACGCTTCGTCGAGCACGACCGGTCCGCCCACTACTTCACCCTCGTCGACGACGAGCCCGAGACCCACGACGACCTGCGGCGGATCGCCGTGTTCGACGCGCTGACCAACAACACCGACCGGAAGTCGGGCCATGTGCTCCACGGCGTCGACGGGCGCGTGTGGGGCATCGACCACGGGCTGTGCTTCTCGGCAACACCCAAGCTGCGGACCGTGATCTGGGACTTCGCGGGCGAACGTATCGACGCCGACCTGCTGGCCGCGGTCGCGCCGGTCGTCAGCGAGGTCGACGAAGAGATCGCCGCGCTCCTCGACGACGAGGAGGTTGTTGCTCTGCGTCGTCGTGCGCTGCGGCTGGTGACCGACGGACGCCTGCCCGTCGACCTCACCGGGATGGCCTTCCCCTGGCCGCTCGTGTAGCCCGGGGGCGCCGGGGTGAGGCACCCGCCACCGTGTCGAGAGCGCGGGTGATCCGGCTCGCCCGGTGGGCATCGTCGCCTCCCCACCGCACTCTCGACGGGAAGCAGTCCGACAAACCGCAATCTCGATGGGGGTCTCCCAACCGCACTCTCGGCATACGGGGTAAGGGTGACGCGTCGCCCGGGCGTGGCCGATGCGTCATCCTGGGTGCGTGGCTACCTACGCGGCACTGGACCGGTTCGACTTCGACGTGGCGCTGCTCGTCGCCACGCACGACGACGGCGTGATCTCGTCCGACGGCGACGTCGCGAGGGTCTTCCCCTGGAAGTCGGTGACGAAGCTGCTCACCGCGACCGCGACACTGATCGCCGTCGAGGCCGGGCACCTCACGCTCGACGAGCCCGCCGGCCCCGAGGGCTCGACGGTCCGGCACCTCCTCGCGCACGCCTCCGGCCTGCCGATGGACGCCGGCGGCCCGGAGCAGGCACCGGAGAAGCGCCGCGTCTACTCCAACCTCGGGTTCGAGACGCTCGGGGAGCTCGTCGGTGCCCGCGTGGGCATGTCGATCAACGACTGGGTCCGCTCGCAGGTCGTCGAGCCGCTCGGACTGACGTCCGTGGTGACCGAGGGCAGCTGCGCGCACGGCTACTCGGGCTCGACCGCCGACCTGCTGACCTACGGGTTCGAGCTGCTCGACCCCGCTCTGATCTCGTCCGAGCTCCACGCCGAGGCCACCGCCACCGTGTTCCCACGTTTGTCCGGCGTGCTGCCTGGGTTCGGCCGGCAGACCCACAACGACTGGGGCCTCGGTTTCGAGGTCCGCGCCGACAAGGACCCGCACTGGACCGGACCGGGCGTGGCCCCGACGACGTTCGGCCACTTCGGGCAGTCCGGCTCGTTCCTGTGGGTCGACCCGACACGGCGCGCTGCGGCGGCGTTCCTCGGGGACAAGGGCTTCGACACCGAGGTCCACGGAGCTATCTGGCCGGAGCTCAACGAGCAGGTCGTCGCCGTGCTCGACGCGCGCTGAGTCGCTCGCCGCGCCGTCGGACGCGCCCTAGCCGACGGCGTCAGAGGTCCCGCGGCACCACGACGAGCCAGGCGAGCGTCGCCAGCTGACCGATCACCGCCAGCGCCACGAGGTGGCCGAGGATGATGGAGACCGGGCTGACGAGGGCGACCACGGCCGCGGCACCACCGAGCCCTGATCGCACACCGTCAATGAGGTTCTCGTCCCGGAGGCGCCAGGCGGCCGCGGCCGTGACGACCCCCAGTCCGACCGTCACCGGGTACAGCCACAGGCCGAGCGCCAGCAGGACGAGCATCGAGGGTGCGAGGGCATCCTGCGCCGCGTCGATGTGCACCGTGCGGTCCACCAGGTGGGCGACCCAGGACACCACGGCGGCCACCGCGGCCGCGCCGCCGGCGAGCAGTCCGCCGACGGCTGCCAGGTCGGGCAGGGAGTCGTGCTCCCCAAACGCCCGCAGGAGGCCGCGCATGCGCAGTCCGACCATCGGGAGGAGGAGCCCGAGCGGCAGCAGGAAGGCCGCTGCCTGCCACCGCGGCTCGACGTGCTGGAACTGCTCCAGCACGTTGTCGACCGGCTGCCAGAGGATGTCGAAGGGGCCGAAGATCTGACTGAGGAGGGTGAGCCCCGCGATGACGCAGAACAGCGCGGACGGGATCGCCCAGGCGGCCGGCGAGGCGCCGGTGTGCTTGCGCTCGACGCGACCCACGCGGGACTCCGTTCGTGCAGGCGACAGGTTCGGCCTCACCATAGTCAGCGGCCGCGCCGACGGCGCCGGAGCAGCCGCCCCTACGGCCTCACAACGACAGGTCGACGTCGACGATCACCGGCGCGTGGTCGGACGCCCCCTTGCCCTTGCGCTCCTCGCGGTCGACGTGCGCGTCGGTGACCATCGTCGACAGCTCTGGGGAGGCGTAGACGAAGTCGATCCGCATCCCCTCGCCCTTGGGGAACCGCAGCTGCTGGTAGTCCCAGTACGTGTAGACGCCGGGGGTGTGCGGGCGCGTGACCTCGGCGTAGCCGGCATCCTCGAACGCCCCGAACGCCGCCCGCTCGGGCTCCGTCACGTGGGTCTTGCCCTCGAAGAACTCCATGCTCCACACGTCCTCGTCGAGCGGGGCCACGTTCCAGTCACCCATGAGGGCGATGCGCCTGTCGCCGTCGTCCTCGAGCCACCCCCGGGCGACGTCCTTGAGCGTGCCCAGCCACTCGAGCTTGTACGCGTAGTGCGGGTGGTCGATCTCCCGGCCGTTGGGCACGTAGAGGCTCCACACCTTCACCCCGCCGCACAGCGCGCCGATCGCTCGGGCCTCGGCCACGGGCGGGTCGCCGAACTCGGGCATGCCGGGGAACCCCACGGCCACGTCGTTGAGCCCCACCCGCGACGCGATCGCCACGCCGTTCCACTGGTTGAGCCCGTGCAGCGCCACCTCGTAGCCGGCCTCCTCGAACGCCGCCATCGGGAACTGCTCGGGCTTGCACTTGAGCTCCTGCATGGCCAGGACGTCGACGTCCCACCGCTCGAGGAACGCGACGACGCGGTCGATGCGTGTCCGGATGGAGTTGACGTTCCAGGTGGCGATGCGCATGGCACCACGCTAGCCGCGCCCGCCGACGCGCATCACCCCGCGCAGCACCCCTCACCCACCGACGCGCATCACCCCGCGCCGCAGCGCTCACCCCCCATCACAACTCCGACAACCCGGACAACCCCGACACCCGCCCACACCCACCTCGCACATCTGCGCGACCTGCCGACCCGACCTGCCACCGGCCGCCCGACCTCCCTATGCTCGAGGGACCCGCCACACCGACGTGGCACTGACGCCGAAGGAGTCGTGACCCGAATGACCGTCTACGCCAACCCGGGCACCGAGTCGAGCATCGTCAACTACCGCACGCGGTACGACCACTGGATCAACGGCGAGTACCGCGCCCCGGTCAACGGGCGCTACTTCGAGAACCCGAGCCCGCTGACGGGCAAGACCTTCACGGAGGTCGCCCGCGGCGACGCGGACGACATCGAGGCCGCCCTCGACGCCGCGCACGCCGCCGCCCCCGCCTGGGGCAAGACGTCGGCCACGGAGCGCGCGATCATCCTCAACAAGATCGCCGACCGCATCGAGGAGAACCTCGAGGAGATCGCCGTCGCGGAGACCTGGGAGAACGGCAAGCCCGTCCGCGAGACCCTCGTCGCCGACATCCCGCTCGCGATCGACCACTTCCGCTACTTCGCCGGGGCGATCCGCGCCCAGGAGGGCAGCATCACCGAGATCGACGGCGACACGATCGCGTACCACTTCAACGAGCCGCTCGGCGTCGTCGGGCAGATCATCCCCTGGAACTTCCCCATCCTCATGGCGGTGTGGAAGCTCGCCCCGGCGCTCGCTGCCGGCAACGCGATCGTGCTCAAGCCGGCCGAGCAGACGCCGACGTCGATCCTCTACCTGGTCGAGAAGATCGCCGACCTGCTGCCCCCGGGCGTCCTCAACGTCGTCAACGGGTTCGGCGCCGAGGCCGGCAAGCCGCTCGCCTCGAACCCCCGCATCCGCAAGATCGCCTTCACCGGCGAGACCACGACCGGCCGGCTGATCATGCAGTACGCCAGCCAGAACATCATCCCGGTCACCCTCGAGCTCGGCGGCAAGAGCCCGAACATCTTCTTCTCCGACATCGCCCAGGCGAAGGACGACTTCTACGACAAGGCGCTCGAGGGCTTCACGATGTTCGCCCTCAACCAGGGCGAGGTCTGCACGTGCCCGTCGCGCGCGCTCGTCTCGGGGGACATCTACGACTCTTTCATGGCCGACGCCATCGAGCGCACCCGCGCTGTCAAGGCCGGCAACCCGCTCGACACCGAGACGATGGTCGGCGCCCAGGCCAGCAACGACCAGCTCGAGAAGATCCTGTCCTACATCGACATCGGCAAGCAGGAGGGCGCCAAGGTGCTCCTCGGCGGCGAGCGGCTCGAGCACGACGGCGAGCTCGGCGGCGGCTACTACGTGGCCCCGACGATCTTCGAGGGCCAGAACTCCATGCGCATCTTCCAGGAGGAGATCTTCGGCCCGGTCGTGTCCGTGGCCAGGTTCGACGGCTTCGACGACGCGATCTCCATCGCCAACGACACGCTCTACGGCCTCGGCGCCGGCGTCTGGTCCCGCGAGGCGACGACCTGCTACCGGGCGGGCCGCGCGATCCAGGCGGGCCGCGTGTGGACGAACACCTACCACCAGTACCCGGCCGGCGCGGCGTTCGGCGGCTACAAGGGCTCGGGCATCGGGCGTGAGAACCACCAGATGATGCTCAGCCACTACCAGCAGACCAAGAACCTCCTGGTCAGCTACGCACCGAAGCGGCTCGGCTTCTTCTGAGCCGCCCGACGGCGGGTGCCCGGCCCGGGCGGGCCGGGCACCCCGGGAAGGACCTGACATGACGACGACGGAGCGGGTCGCGCTCACCGACGACGCGGCGGCGCTGCTGCGGCGGCTGCGCGCCACGCACGGCGAGCTGATGTTCCACCAGTCCGGCGGCTGCTGCGACGGGTCGTCGCCCATGTGCTTCGCGCAGGGCGACTTCCTCACCGGCGACGCCGACGTCCACCTCGGCGACCTCAGCGTGCCCGCGGACGAGGGGGCCGGCGGCGGGTCGGGCGATGTGTTCACCGTGCCCGTGTGGATGAGCCGCAACCAGTTCGAGGTGTGGCGGCACACGCACCTGACGATCGACGTCGTGGCCGGCCGAGGCGCGGGCTTCTCCCTCGAGGCACCCGACGGCGTGCGGTTCCTCATCCGCTCGCGCCTGTTCACGGACGCCGAGGCCGAGGCGCTCGGCGTGGACGACGCGTCGCGCGTGGGGGCAGCGGCGACCGCGGGCTGAGTCCCGGCGTCGGGGGCGGGCACCCGACCCGCCCCTGACGCCCGGTGCGGGCACCACCGCGGGGTGAGCATCGGCGTCGGGCGCGGGCCGGATACCCTCGGCGCGTGACCTCGACGCCCGCCCCCGCCGCGAACGACCCCCAGCGCGCCCGCCTCGCCTCCTACGTCGCCGACCTCGGTGTCGTGCGCGGGCGCGTCGTGCTGTCCTCGGGCAAGGAGTCCGACTACTACGTCGACATGCGCCGCGTGACGCTCCACCACGAGGCGGGGCCGCTGCTCGGGCACGTCCTGCTCGACCTGCTCGAGGAGGAGGGGTTCGGGGTCGGCGAGATCGACGCGGTCGGCGGGCTCACCCTCGGCGCGGACCCGGTGGCGCTCGCGATCATGCACGCGGCGGCGTCGCGGGGGCAGGCGCTCGACGCGTTCGTCGTGCGCAAGGAGGCCAAGGCGCACGGCATGCAGCGGCGGATCGAGGGGCCGGACATCACGGGGCGGCGGGTCGTCGTCGTCGAGGACACGTCGACCACGGGCGGGTCTGCGCTGACCGCTGCGCACGCGGTGCTCGAGGCGGGGGCCGAGATCGCGGCCGTCCTCGTGGTCCTCGACCGGGCGACCGGCGCGCGCGAGGCCGTCGAGGCGCAGGGCCACCGGTACCTCAACGCGCTCGAGCTCGCCGACGTCGGACTTGACTGACGACACCGGCGACGACGACGAGCGGATTGTCGGCGTCGGGCCGTGGGAGGGCGAGCCGCCGGACGACCCGCGGCTGGACCCGGAGCTGCTCGCGGCGGGGGACCGGCGCAACGTCGCCGACCACTACCGCTACTGGAGCGTCGAGGCGATCCGCGCCGACCTCGCCGCCCGCGCCCACCCGCTCCACCTCGCGCTGCTCAACACCGGCCGCGACCTCAACATCGGCTCGCTCGTGCGCACGGCGAACGCGTTCAACCTGGCGTCGGTGCAGATCGTCGGGCGGCGCCGGTGGAACCGCCGCGGCGCGATGGTCACCGACCGCTACCTCACTGTCGAGCACCGCCCCGACGCCGCCGCGCTGCTGACCTGGGCGCGCGACCGGGGGCTCGCGGTGCTCGGCCTCGACAACCTGCCCGGCGCGGTGCCGCTCGAGGGCCGGGCGCTACCGCGGGAGGCGGTGCTCGTGCTCGGCGAGGAGTCGGCGGGGCTGCCCGCCGAGCTGCTCGCCGGCTGCGACCTGCTGCTCGAGATCAGCCAGCACGGCTCGACCCGGTCCCTCAACGTGGCCGCCGCCGGGGCGATCGCCATGCACGCGTGGATGTCCCAGCACGCGGCGCCGCCGTCGGCGCTCCGGTGACCAGACGGCGCGGAGCACGACGACGAGGGGCCCGCCGTCGGACCTCTCGTCGCTGAGGGACGGAAGGCCCGGACGCGGCACCCCGATCGGTGGGATGATCGGGAGGACAGCACCACGTCCCAGCTCCAGGAGGTCCACGATGCCCATCGCCACCCCCGAGGTGTACGTCGACATGATCGACCGGGCCAAGGCGGGCAAGTTCGCCTACCCGGCCATCAACGTCACGTCCTCGCAGACCCTGACGGCTGCGCTGCGCGGGTTCGCCGAGGCCGAGTCCGACGGCATCATCCAGGTCTCCGTCGGTGGCGCCGAGTACGCGTCCGGCTCCACGGTCAAGGACCGCATCGCCGGCTCCCTCGCGCTGGCCGCGTACGCGAAGGAGGTCGCCAAGGGCTACCCGGTGACCGTCGCCCTGCACACCGACCACTGCGCCGAGTCCAACCTCGACTCCTGGGTCCGCCCGCTGCTCGAGATCGCCAAGGCCGAGGTCGACGCCGGCCGCCTGCCCGCGTTCCAGTCGCACATGTGGGACGGCTCGACGGTCGACCTCGAGACGAACCTGCGGATCGCCGAGGAGCTCCTCGAGAAGTCCGTCGCGGCCCGCACGCTGCTGGAGATCGAGATCGGCGTCGTCGGCGGCGAGGAGGACGGCCACGAGGCCGAGATCAACGAGAAGCTGTACACGACCGCGGAGGACGGCCTGGCCACGGCCCGCGCCCTCGGCACCGGCGAGAAGGGCCGCTACCTCACGGCCCTGACCTTCGGCAACGTGCACGGTGTGTACAAGCCCGGCGCCGTCAAGCTGCGCCCGGAGCTCCTCGGTGACATCCAGAAGGCCGTCGGCGCCGAGGTCGGCAAGGAGAACCCGTTCGACCTCGTGTTCCACGGCGGCTCCGGCTCCACCTCGGAGGAGGTCGCCACCGCGGTGCGCAACGGCGTCATCAAGATGAACATCGACACCGACACGCAGTACGCGTTCTCGCGCCCCGTCGTCGAGCACATGTTCCGCAACTACGACGGCATGCTGAAGATCGACGGCGAGGTCGGCAACAAGAAGCAGTACGACCCGCGCGCGTGGGGCAAGGCGGCCGAGGCCGGCATGGCCGCGCGCATCGTCGAGGCCTGCGAGTGGCTCGGCTCGGCGGGCAAGAAGATCTCCTGACCTGAGGCTGAGGGCGCTCGACGCTGTGGCCCCCGACCGGTATGCACCGGTCGGGGGCCACATGACGTGGGGCGCGACCGCCCAACCTCCCGCATTGTCACACATTGCGATACGCTTCCTCTGTGTATCGCGGGCTGTGGTGGCCAGAGGAGCAGGCCCGATACATCCGTGCTCGCGGTGACCGCTATCCGGGTGCGCTTGGGATCGAACCTCGATGGACGTTGGAGGCCGCCGGCGATCCGTCTGCGGTCGTGCGCGACCCAGACCCCGCAAGCCGAATGGGTGCCGTGCGGATCATCGGTTACTCGCGAAGTGCCGGCTTCGTGGTCACGGTGATCGTCGACCCCGTCGACGGGGCAGGAATCACCGCGTGGAAGACCAACGGAGCTGATCTTCGTTCATACGAGGGAGGACATGATGACCGCTGACGAGCAGGCACGTGCGCGCCGGCAGGCGATTCGCGACGAGTATGCGGAAGAAGAAGCCGAGGCTGCGGAGATCGAGGTCGCCGAGAGTGGGGCAGCACTCGACGTCGCGCTCAACATTCGAATCACCCGTGGTCTGGATGTGGAACTTCGTCGGCGTGCCGCCGTGGAGCAGATCCCGACTTCCGCGCTGGTGCGACGCCTCCTCACGCGGTCGGTCCAGGAGGATACGACGCCCGTGCTGACGGTGGACCAGGTCGAGGCCATCGCGCGCCGAGTCGCCGATGAGGTCGCCGCCTCGCGGAAGTAGTTGGATCCACGGGCCATCCCGCGGGTGTGCTCGAACGGCCTCCAGGTCCCCTACGCCCGGTCGCTCGCAGGCTCCTCGGAGCGCCGCGCGGCCGCGCGCCGCCGGCGCAGCACCTCGAAGACGGCGGTCAGGATCAGGACCACCGCCAGCACGACGATCCAGCGGACCAGCCTGGGCGGGTCGAGGGTGACGTCGAGGACGAGATTGACGACGAACGCGACCACCACTGCGGCGAGGAACCGGATCGAACCCTCGTGGCGCCGCATGCCGCGAACGTATCAGCGGGCGTCCGCGCACGGGTGGTCGGCTGCTGTCACGATCCTTGCGTGGGCCGGGTGCGGTCGTCCGCGTCCAGTGCGCGTGCCTCCCGGTGCTCGGCGGCGCGCCGCATTCCCGCCGCCTCGAGCTCGACGAGCCGTCGCGTCCGGCCGCCGAGCAGGACGTGCGCGGCCCGCGCCAGCGGGCCGGAGTGTGACAACCGGAGGGCGAGGCGGGTGCGGTCGCGGGTGACCCGATGAACGACGTGCTCGGCCGTCGTCACGACCGCCGGTGCCCGCGAGACCATGGTGAACGCGGCGGGCGGCCGATGGTCGGTCACGGTCCAGACTGCCGGCGGGAGCCCGGGCTGCCTGATCCGCAGGCGTGACCCCGCCTTGAACGTTCCGTCGAGGAGCTCGACGGTACGCATCGACGACGTCCACCGGGGCCACTCCTCCGGGATGGCGAGGACCTCCCACACGGCGGCGCTCGTGGCCTCGATCGACGTCGCGGTTCGTGTCTCGGTCTCCATGGCTCAGGGCCTCCGTCCTCGACCGATCTGTACCGTCCGGTACATCCCGCGTGTACCATACGGTACATGGCGACGACGGCACCACCCTCCGGACGGGACGAGCTGCTCCGAGCCGTCATCGAGCACCTCGCGGACGGCCGCGTGGACAACCAGAGCCTGCGTGGCATCGCCGCGGCGGTCGGGACGAGTCATCGGATGCTCATCTACCACTTCGGCTCGAGGGAAGGACTCCTCGTCGAGGTCGCGGCCGCGGTCGAGCAGATGCAGCGCGACGCGTTCACCGTGGTCGCGGAGGGTGGCATCGGCGGCGCGGGCCCCGCCGACGGCACCTTGCCGACGGCCTCGACCCGTGAGGTGGCCACGCAGTTCTGGGCGCGGGTCGTCGGGCCGGCGATGCGGTACGGGCCGCTGTTCTTCGAGATGTCCGCGCACGCGATGCAGCGGCGACCGTACGCGGCCGACCTCGCGGCGCATCTCGTCGAGCCGTGGATCGAGGTGGTCGCCGAGGAGCAGGTCCACCTCGGGGTGGACGCGGCCCGCGCCCGCACCCGGGCCCGCCTCGGCACGGCGGTCGTCCGGGGCCTGCTGTTCGACCTTCTCGTCACCGGCGACCGGAGCGGGGTCGACGAGGCCTTCGAGCTCTTCCTCGACATCCTCGACGCCGACGCCGACGCCGACGCCGACGCCGACGCCGGACCGTGACTCTCGACGAGCCCGCGCTCCGAGGGGCAGCCCGACCCCGTCGCCCCGCGGGTACGCTCGAGCGGTCGTCGGGGCACCCGGCGCCAGCGAGCAGAGGGAGCAGCACATGCCGGCAGTCGTGGTCGTCGGGGCCCAGTGGGGCGACGAGGGCAAGGGCAAGGCCACCGACCAGCTCGGCAGCCGGGTCGACTACGTCGTCAAGTTCAACGGCGGCAACAACGCGGGCCACACGGTCGTCGTCGGCGACGAGAAGTACGCCCTCCACCTGCTCCCGTCCGGCATCCTCAGCCCGGGAGTGATCCCGGTGATCGGCAACGGCGTGGTCGTCGACGTCGACGTGCTGTTCGAGGAGCTCGACGCCCTCGAGGCCCGCGGCGTCGACGTGAGCAAGCTCCGGGTCTCCGCGAACGCCCACCTCATCCCCAGCTACAACCGCACGCTCGACAAGGTGACGGAGCGCTTCCTCGGCAAGCGCCAGATCGGCACCACCGGCCGCGGCATCGGCCCCACCTACGCGGACAAGATGAGCCGCGTCGGCCTGCGCGTCCAGGACCTGTTCGACGAGTCGATCCTGCGCCAGAAGGTCGAGGCCGCGCTCGACTTCAAGAACCAGGTCCTCGTCAAGATCTACAACCGGCGGGCGGCGGAGGTCGACGTGGTGGTCGACGAGCTGCTCACCCACGCCGAGCGGCTGCGCCCGATGGTCGGCGACGTCTCGCTCGAGCTCAACCAGGCTCTCGACGCCGGGAAGATCGTCCTGTTCGAGGCCGGTCAGGCCGCGATGCTCGACGTGGACCACGGCACCTACCCGTTCGTCACGTCCTCCTCGGCGACGGCGGGCGGCGCGAGCACCGGCTCGGGCATCGGCCCCACGCGCATCGATCGCGTGGTCGGCGTCATCAAGGCCTACACGACCCGCGTGGGCGAGGGCCCGTTCCCCACCGAGCTGCACGACGACATGGGCGAGCACCTGCGCAAGACCGGCGGCGAGTTCGGCGTGACCACCGGCCGCCCGCGCCGCACGGGCTGGTACGACGCCGTCATCGCCCGCTACGCCTCCCGCGTCAACGGGCTCACCGACCTCGTCCTCACCAAGCTCGACGTGCTCACCGGCCTGGAGAAGGTCCCCGTGTGCGTCGCGTACGAGGTCGACGGCGAACGGCTCGACGAGATGCCCGCCGACCAGTCCGCGTTCCACCACGCGCGGCCGATCTACGAGGAGCTGCCCGGCTGGTGGGAGGACATCAGCCACGTCCGCGAGTTCGACGACCTGCCGCAGAACGCGCGCGACTACGTGCTCGCGCTCGAGGAGATGTCCGGGACACGGATCTCCGCGATCGGCGTGGGCCCGGACCGCGAGGCGACGATCGTCCGCCACGACCTCATCGACTGAGGACACAACCCCGCACGACGACGGGGCACCGCCCGGCGCGCGACCGCCCTGCCCGCCACGCCCCTCCCCGCCGACCCCACCCGCACGCGACGACGGCCGCCTCCCGAAGGAGGCGGCCGTCGCTGCTACGTGAGAGGTGCTGCGCCCGGGCGAGGTGGGCCGCCCGGGGTGAGCTCCGGCGTCGGGCGGGGCCTTATGACCAGCCCTGCTGCTGCGGCGGGGGCTGCTGACCGCCCGGGCCCCAGCCCTGCTGACCCTGGCCAGGGCTCTGCGCGCCCCAGCCCTGCTGGCCACCGGCGCCCCACTGCTGGCCCTGGTCGGCGCCCCAGCCCTGCTGGCCGCCGGCGCCCCACTGCTGCGGCTGGCCCTGCTGGGCGCCGCCCCACTGCTGGCCCTGGTCCCACTGCGGCTGACCGCCGTAGCCGCCACCGCCGTAGCCACCCGGACCGCCGCCGTAGCCGCCGGACTGCTGCGCGGCCGCGCGCTTCTTCTTCGAGCCGCTGCGCACGACGAGCACGATGATGAGGGCGAGGATCGCCACGACGACGCCGATGCCGACCCACAGCGCCCAGCCCGGCAGGCTGTCGAGGAGGCCCGGGGAGGCGGAGCCGGTGGCGGTGATGCCGTCGCGCATCCACTCGATGCCCTCGAAGGTCACCTCGTTGCCGTTGACCTCGCCGCCGCCGCCGTCGATGACCCCGCCCGGGAAGACGACGGTCGTGGTGAGCTCGGGGGCGCCGCCGAGGGCCGCCATCTCGTCGGGGTTGAGCGTCGGGTCGCCGTGCAGGTCGAACGTGAGGGTGTCGCCCTCCTGGGTGACGACGTAGCTGCCGTCGTCCTCGTTGATCATCTCGTTCGTGGGCCCGGACCCCTCGATCGTGCAGCCCGGCATCCCGTTCTCCTCGTAGTCCTCCGCCGTGATGTTGCCGCCCTCGACGGGGGAGTCACCGCCCTCCGCGAGCGTGGAGCAGTCGACGTCCTCCCGGGTGATGCCCGGCATGGTCGCCACGCCCTGCGCGTGGATCGTCGTGTTGCCGTCGGTCCCGATCTCGTAGGTCGTCTCGGCGCGGAAGCACCCGGTGAGCACGAGGAGGAGGACAGGGAGGGACAGAAGGGCCGTGATGCGGCGGCGCAGGCCACTAGGCTGGGGGTGACGTCTCATGGCGTCACGGTAGCGGTCCACGGGCGGGTCGGACGTGGGTAGATCACCCACGGATGTCTCCGTCGGCAGGACCCGGTGCAGAGCGGCGCCGGGGGAGCGGTACCGGGAGTGGACGGCCGCGAGATCGGGTCCGGTGGCGCGGCACCGGTCGAGCGGCACGGGCGACGAGGCCACGGGGGAGCGGACCCCCGGTAGCGAGGAGGACGATCAGCGATGACCACCCAGACCCCGGCGATCGAGCTGGCCCGAGAAACGGCGCCCGGAGGCGTCCCGGAGGACCTGCTCGAGTGGGTCGCCGGGATCGCGGCCCTGACCAGGCCGGCGCGCGTGCTGTGGGCCGACGGCTCGCAGGAGGAGTGGGACCGGCTGACCGGCGAGATGGTCGAGACCGGCACGCTCATCAGGCTGAACGAGGAGCTGCGCCCGAACAGCTTCCTCGCGCGGTCGGAGCCCTCGGACGTGGCGCGGGTCGAGTCGCGCACGTTCATCTGCTCGGAGAAGGAGTCCGACGCCGGGCCGACGAACAACTGGGCCGAGCCCGCCGCCATGCGCGAGACCCTGCGCGGGGTGTTCGACGGCGCGATGGCCGGCCGCACGATGTACGTGGTCCCGTTCAGCATGGGCCCGCTCGGCGGCGACATCTCCAAGCTCGGCGTCGAGATCACGGACTCGCCCTACGTCGTGGCGAACATGCGGATCATGACGCGGATGGGGGCGCCGGCGCTCGAGCTCATCAAGGGCGGCGAGTACTGGGTGCCGGCGGTGCACTCGGTGGGCTACCCGCTGGTCGACGCCGCGGGGAACGAGCGTGCGGACGTCCCCTGGCCGTGCTCGGAGGACAAGTACATCACCCACTTCCCCGAGACCCGCGAGATCTGGTCCTACGGCTCCGGCTACGGCGGCAACGCCCTGCTCGGCAAGAAGTGCTACGCCCTGCGCATCGCGTCGGTCATCGCCCGCGACGAGGGGTGGATGGCCGAGCACATGCTCATCCTCAAGCTCACCGACGAGCGGACCGGGAAGGCGTACCACGTGACCGGCGCGTTCCCCTCGGCCACCGGCAAGACGAACCTCGCGATGCTCCAGCCCACGATCCCGGGGTGGCGGGTCGAGACCGTCGGGGACGACATCGCGTGGATGCGCCAGGGCGCGGACGGGCGGCTGTACGCGATCAACCCCGAGGCCGGCTTCTTCGGCGTGGCACCGGGGACGGGGCGCTCGACCAACCCCGTCGCGATCGACACGCTGGGCGAGAACATCCTCTTCACGAACGTGGCCCTGACCGACGACGGCGACGTGTGGTGGGAGGGCCTGACCAAGGAGAAGCCGGCGCACCTCGTCGACTGGCAGGGCAACGACTGGACGCCGGACTCGCCCACGCCGGCCGCCCACCCGAACAGCCGCTTCACCGCCCCCGCCGCGCAGGCCCCGACGATCGCGGACGACTGGGAGGATCCGCGCGGCGTGCCGATCGACGCGATCCTCTTCGGCGGCCGGCGCGCGTCCAACGTGCCGCTCGTGTCCGAGGCCTACGACTGGGAGCACGGCGTGTTCATGGGCGCGACGGTGGCCTCCGAGCAGACGGCCGCCGCCGAGGGCACCGTGGGGGCGCTGCGCCGCGACCCGTTCGCCATGCTCCCGTTCTGCGGGTACGACATGGCCGACTACTGGGGCCACTGGCTGGCGATGGGGGAGAAGCTCGGCGAGCACGCGCCCCGCATCTACACGGTCAACTGGTTCCGCAAGGACGCCGACGGGCGCTTCATGTGGCCCGGCTTCGGCGACAACTCCCGCGTGCTCGACTGGATCATCCGCCGCGTGAGTGGTGAGGTCGACGCCGTGGACGGGATCACCGGGCGGATGCCGCGGGTCGGGGACCTCGAGCTGGGCGGGCTCGACCTCGCCCCGGAGGTGCTCGAGGAGATCTTCCGCGTGGACCCGGACGCGTGGGTGGCCGAGTCCGACGCCACCGAGGCCTACCTCGAGCAGTTCGGGGACAAGGTGCCGGCGGCGGTGCGCGAGCAGCTGGCCAGGCTGAGGGAGCGCATCGCGGCCGCCGGCGACTGACCCCTCCGTCTGGCGAGCGAGCGGCTTTCCTGCGGACGAGTGAGCACGCCGGGCGGGTGGCGGGGGTGCGGCACGCGCCCCGTACCCTTGCGCGGGTGAAGATCCTCCTGCTCGGCTCCGGCGCGCGCGAGCACGCCCTCGCGCGCGCCCTCGCCGCCGACCCCGCCACCGAGTCCCTCGTCCTCGCCCCCGGCAACCCGGGGTGCGCCGACCTCGGCGAGCGGGTCGACATCGACATCCTCGACGGCGCCGCCGTGGTCCGCCTGGCCATGGACAAGGGGGTGGACCTCGTCGTCGTGGGCCCGGAGGCCCCGCTCGTGGCGGGCGTCGCCGACCCGGTGCGCGCCGCCGGGATCCCCGTGTTCGGCCCCAGCGGCGCCGCCGCGCGCCTCGAGGGCTCGAAGGCCTACGCCAAGGAGATCATGGCGCTCGCCGAGGTCCCCACGGCGATGGCGCACGTCTGCGTCACGCGCGAGGAGGTCGAGGCCGCGCTCGACGCCTTCGGCCCGCCGTACGTGGTCAAGGACGACGGGCTCGCCGCCGGCAAGGGCGTCGTCGTCACCGAGGACCGCGACGCCGCGCTGAACCACGCGGTCGCCTGCCTCGCGCCGGCCGTCGGCGGGGACGAGTCGACCGGGGGGCGCGCCGCCGTCGTCGTCGAGGAGTTCCTCGACGGCCCCGAGGTCTCCCTGTTCTGCCTGTCCGACGGCGAACGTGTCCTTCCGCTCGCCCCCGCCCAGGACTTCAAGCGCATCGGCGACGGCGACACCGGCCCCAACACCGGCGGCATGGGCGCCTACTCGCCGCTGCCGTGGGCACCGGCCGACCTCACCGAGCAGGTCGTCGAGCGCGTCGCGCAGCCCGTCATCGACGAGCTCGCGCGGCGGGGGACCCCGTTCGTCGGCCTCCTGTACTGCGGGCTCGCGCTGACCTCGCGCGGCCTGCGGGTCATCGAGTTCAACGTCCGCTTCGGCGACCCCGAGGTCCAGGTCGTCCTCCCGCGCCTGCGCACGCCGCTCGCCGGGCTCCTGCACGCCGCCGCCACGGGGAGCCTGCCCGCCGGTGGCGTCCTCGAGTGGGACGAGGGGGCCGTGGTCGGGGTCGTCGTGGCGTCGTCCGGGTACCCCGGCAAGGTTCGCACCGGCGACCGGGTCGATGGGCTGACGGAGTGCGAGGCGATCGACGGCGTGCACGTGGTCCAGGCGGGCACCGCCGAGGCCGGTGGCGGGTCCGGTGGCGGGTCCGGTGGCGGGGCCGGGAGCGGGTCCGGAACCGGGGCCGACGACGACGCCGCCTCCCGCGCGGTGGTCTCGGACGGCGGGCGGGTGCTGACGGTGGTCGGACGGGGCGCGGACCTCGCCGCCGCGCGCGACGCCGCCTATGCCGGCGTGGCCGAGGTGCGCCTCGAGGGCTCGCAGCACCGCACCGACATCGCGCTCGCGGCCGTCGAGGGGCGCATCTCGGTGCCGCTGCCGGGCTGACCGGGGTTCGTCGTCGTCGGACCCGCCGTTCGTCGTCGTCGGGCACGTGTGTGTCAGGCCGCCCACCCCTCGGACCCCGGACGGACAGCCCTACTCCCGCACCCCCGCCGGTGGGAGGATGGCGGCATGAGCATCCTGGTCGGTGAGGCGCCGCACCTGCGCGGCTGGACCCACGTCTACAGCGGCAAGGTGCGGGACATGTACGTCCCGGCGGACCAGGAGTCGGGGCGCGGCGGGGACGTCGTGCTGATGGTGGCCTCGGACCGGATCAGCGCGTACGACCACGTGCTGCCGACGACGATCCCCGGCAAGGGCGTCGTCCTCACGCAGCTCACGCTGTGGTGGTTCGAGCAGCTGGCCGACCTCGTGACCAACCACGTCGTCTCCCTCGAGGTGCCGCCCGAGGTCGAGGGGCGCGCGATGATCTGCCGCCGCCTGCAGATGTTCCCGCTCGAGTGCGTGGTCCGTGGGTACCTCACGGGCTCCGCGCTGGCGGAGTACCGGGCCACGGGCGAGGTCTGCGGGATCGCGCTGCCGCAGGGGATGGCCGAGGGCGACCGCATCGAGCCACCGATCTACACGCCGGCGTCGAAGGCGGCGGTCGGGGACCACGACGAGAACATCACGTTCGAGCAGTCCGTCGAGGCGGTCGGGGTCGTGGCCGCGCGTCGGCTGCGGGATCGCTCGCTCGCCGTGTTCGCCCGCGCCTCCGAGATCGCGGCGGAGCGCGGCCTGGTCCTCGCCGACACCAAGTTCGAGTTCGGCCGGGAGAACCGGCCCGGGGACGCCGAGCTCGTCCTCGCCGACGAGGTCCTCACGCCCGACTCCTCGCGCTTCTGGCGGGCCGAGGACCTTGCCCCCGGCGTGACGCCGCCGAGCATCGACAAGCAGTTCGTCCGCGACTGGCTCACCTCGCCGGCCGCGGGCTGGGAACGCACCTCCGACGCGCCGCCGCCCCCGCTGCCGAACGAGGTCGTCGAGCGCACGCGCGAGCGCTACGTCACCGCGTTCGAGACCCTCACGGGGCGGACGGCCGACGTCTGATCCCGCGCCCCGGCCTACGCTGGGGCCAGCCGTCAGGAAGGACACCACATGGGCCGCATCGTCGTCGACGTCATGCCGAAGCCGGAGATCCTCGACCCGCAGGGCAAGGCCGTCGCCCGCGCGCTCGAGCACCAGGGGATCGCCGGCGTCGCCGTGCGTCAGGGCAAGCGGTTCGAGCTGACCGTCGAGGGGGACGTCACCGATGCCCACCTCGAGGCCGCCCGTCGGGCCGCCGCGGACGTGCTGTCCAACCCGGTGATCGAGGACGTGGTGAGCGTGCGCGCGGAGGAGGCTGCGGCGTCGGGCACCGTCCCGGCCGGGACGGCCGGTACCACCACGCCCGACGCCGGCACCCAGGTCGCGCAGTGACCGCTCGCATCGGGGTGGTCACCTTCCCCGGCACCCTCGACGACGTCGACGCCGCCCGCGCGGTGCGCCTCGCCGGTGCGGAGCCGGTGGCCCTGTGGCACGCGGAGGCGGACCTCCAGGGGGTCGACGCCGTGGTCCTGCCCGGCGGGTTCTCCTACGGCGACTACCTGCGCGCCGGGGCGATCGCGGCCCTTGCGCCGGTCATCCGCTCGGTCGTGGACGCCGCCCGCGCGGGCACGCCGGTGCTCGGCATCTGCAACGGCTTCCAGGTGCTGTGCGAGGCGCACCTGCTGCCCGGGGCGCTCGTGCGCAACGACCGGCAGCGGTTCGTGTGCCGGGAGCAGCGGCTGCGCGTCGTGTCGGACCGGACCGCGTGGACGAATCTGTTCGAGGCGGGCCAGGAGATCGTCGTCCCGCTGAAGAACGGTGAGGGTCGGTACGTCGCCACCGACGAGACGCTCGATGAGCTCGCCGCCGAGGGGCGCGTCGTCTTCGAGTACGTCGGGGTCAACCCCAACGGGTCGTTCTGCGACATCGCCGGCGTGTCCGACGCGTCCGGCCGCGTGGTGGGGCTGATGCCGCACCCGGAGCACGCCGTGGAGAAGGGCTTCGGGCCGGACACGGCCGCGGGTGTGCGCGCGGGCACCGACGGCCTCGAGCTCTTCCGCAGCGCGATCGAGTCGCTCATCCCCGCCTGACCCCCGCGTCTTTCATCGAGATTGCGGTTGGTGCACGTCGAGATTGCGGTTGGGAGCTGCGCGCCAGTGGTCGAGAGTGCGGCTTAGCCGGGCGCCAATGGTCGAGAGTGCGGTGTAGGTCTGCCGCCACGCGTCAAGCGGACCGGGTTCGGGCTCCCAACCGCAATCTCGATGACGTAGCGCGCGGACCTCACGGCGACTTGGGTTCGAGCTCCCAACCGCAATCTCGATGACGTAGCGCGCGGGAAGCTCGTCGTCGTGCGAGTTTCCCCCTGCGCGACCCGCGCACGAGGAGTACGTTCCTCCGCACGGGACCACGCGCGAACGTAGCCCCCCACTCGACGACGATCGGAACGGCCATGGGACGGCTCCTCTACTCGATGCAGGTCTCCCTCGACGGCTACGTGCAGGACCCGGCCGGCGACTTCTCCTGGGCCGCCCCCGAGGCCGGCGACCACCAGGCGATGAACGACGCGATGTCCGACGTCGGGACGTACCTCATGGGCCGCCGCATGTACGAGATGATGCACGTCTGGGAGACGGACCCGTCGATCGCCGAGCAGGGCCCCGAGGCCGCGGAGTTCGCGCAGATCTGGCAGCGCGCCGACAAGGTCGTCTTCTCGACCACGCTCTCCGACCCCATCACGGCGCGCACCGAGCTGCGCCGCACGTTCGACCCCGCCGAGATCCGCGCGCTCAAGGACGCTTCCGACGAGGACCTCACGATCGACGGCCCCACGCTTGCCGCCCACGCGCTGCGGCACGGCCTCGTCGACGCCGTCATGCCCGTGATCTACCCCGTCTCGATCGGCGGCGGCCTCCGCTTCCTCCCCGACGACCTGCGCCTCGACCTCACGCTGCGCCGCGACCGCGTGGTCGGGCGAGGGATCGTGTTCCTCGAGTACGACGTCGTCCACGCCCGCGACTGAGCACGGCTCACCCCGGGGACACCCCGGACACCCGGGAACGAGCCCGACGACGAACCCCCGCCACCCCACCGCCGCCACGACGGAGTCACCACGATGGGCCGCCTGATCTACTGGATGAACGTCTCGCTCGACGGCTACGTCGCCGGCCCGGACGGCAGCCCCGGGTGGGCCGAGCCGAGCGCCGAGGTGATGGCCGCGTTCAACGCCGACACGGCCGAGGTCGGCACCTACCTCTACGGCCGCCGCATCTACTAGCTGATGAGCGTGTGGGAGACGGATCCCGCGATCGCCGCCGAGTCCGCCGGGAACGCCGAGTTCGCCCGTCTCTGGCAGGCCGCGGAGAAGGTCGTGCACTCCGCGACCCTCGGAGTCGTCCCCACGCGGCGCACGCGCGTCGAGCGGACCTTCGACCCGGCCCGGGTCCGCGAGCTCAAGGACTCGACGACGACGAACATCACCGTCAACGGGCCCACCCTCGCCGCTCAGGCGCTGCGTGCCGGCCTCGTCGACGAGGTGGGGATGTACCTCTGGCCGGTCGCCCTCGGCGGGGGACTGCGGTTCCTGCCCGACGACGTGGCGCTCGACCTGCGGCTGACGAGCGAGCGGCGGTTCGGCAACGGGACCGTGCGCCTGCGCTACGACGTCTTCCACGGCCGCGCGTAGGGGCGCGTCGTCGGAACGAGCACGACGACGAACCCCACTCTCGACTGGTGTCGGGCTCCCAACCGCAATCTCGACGACGACGAACCGCAATCTCGACGTGCACGAACCGCACCGGCCGCGAACCCTCGAGTCAGAGGTCGGCGTCCTCGGGGGTCAGCCGGGAGCCCTCCGCCCAGGCGTCGACGAGGTCCGGGCCGGCCTGACCGAGCGGGCCGACGACGAACTCGAGCTCGTCGCCCGTGAGCGGCTCCGCGTCCTCCACGGCGGCCAGTGCGTCCTCCACGGTGTCGACCATCGCGCCGGTGGTGGTGAGGTACTCGGGGACCTCGAGCTCCGCGTCGACCGTCCCGACCAGCGGCGTCCCGATCGCCGCGATCTTGGGGAACACGCTCCCGGGGATGCCGACGGCGACCTCGGCGCGCGCCGCCGCCTCCACCGAACCCTCCTCGGCGATCTCGAACTCCTCCCACAGGGACGCGTCCTCGCGCGGGTGCATCCCGACGAGGATCTCGTACCCCTCGTCGCTCAGCGCGTGCGCGGTGTCCAGCAGGAGCTCGGCGCCCGGCGCGGCTCCACCGGTCTCGTCCGGGTGCGTGACGCTGGTGAGGATGAGGACGGTGTCCGGCTCCGGCTGCCACTCGGGTGTCTCGTCCAGCTCCGGGCCGCCGACCACCTCGATGTCCTCCTCGTCGACGCCGAGGTACACCGCGAAGGTCTCCTGCTCGGCGGGGGAGCCGGCCGTCACCGCGGTGAGTCGCGGCCGGATGTCGTCGGCGAAGGGGGCCTCCTCGGCCTCGAGGTAAGCGGTGCTGCTGGCCACGACCGGCAGGTCCTCGAACGCCTCGACCACCTCGGCCGGCCACTCTTCGGCACCGTTGACCACCAGCAGGTCGTAGTCGGCGGGATCGGCGTCGTCCAGCGGGACGGAGGCGACCGCGGCCTCCTCGTCCACCTCGGACATGTCGGGGACGATCAGCTCGATCGTGCCGCCCTGGGCCTCGATCTCGTCGGCGACGTGCTCGACGTGGTAGGCGCCCCACGGCTCGTTCGTGGCCACGGCGACCCGCAGCCCGGCGGCGTCGGTCGACCCGGGTTCGGTGCCGGGATCGGCGTCGTCGGACGGGGATTCGTCGGACGCGGTCTCCTCGCTGCCGGCCTCCGACTCGTTCGCGCCGTCGTCCTCGAGGGCGCCGTCGTCGGTGCCCTCCCCGCACGCGGCGAGGAGAAGGGCGAGGGCGGGAATGGTGACGAGGGCCCGGATGCGGGAGGTGGATGCCATGGGGCCGGACTCTGCCCCGGCGAGGTGAAGCGGACGCGAACGCCGGGGGATCAGGCCCTGAATCGCGGGAGGGCGCCCAAGAACCTGCACATGCGCGCGGTCTGAGCCGCACTCTCGACACGCCGGAGACGGGCGCCGCGCGGCCTGAGCCTCACTCTCGACCAGCCTCGGGCTCCCAACCGCAATCTCGACGTGCACGAACCGCAATCTCGACGATGAACGACGACGAAACCCGCCCGCCTCACGCCCCACCCTGGAATGTCTCGCGCGCCACCCCTGTTGGCGGCGGTATGAAGGCCATCGGACTGACAACGACCGGCGGACCCGACGTGCTCGAGGTCCTCGACCTGCCCGACCCGACGCCGGGCGAGGGCGAGCTCCTCGTCCGCGTCCATGCGGCGGCGGTCAACCCCACGGACACGACCCGTCGCGCCGGCACGTCCCGGCGCGCCGCCGGGGACATGCCCCTCGTGCCGGGCATGGACGTCGCCGGCGTCCTCGAGGAGATCGGGCCGGACACGCAGACCACGCTGAAGGTCGGGGACCGCGTGATGGGCATCGTCGTGCCCAGCGGCACGCACGGCGCCTACGCGGAGAAGGTCGTGCTCCCCGCGGACTCGGTCGTGGCGGCTCCCCGCGAGACCAGCCACGCGCTGGCCGCCTCGCTCCCGATGAACGGCCTCACCGCGCGCCTCGCCCTCGACACGCTCGCCCTGCCGCGCGGCGGCGTCCTGGCCGTCTCCGGTGCGGCCGGAGCGATGGGCGGCTACGTCGTGCAGCTGGCGAGGGCCGACGGCCTCACGGTCGTCGCCGACGCCGCCGACAAGGACGAGGAGCTCGTGCGGGAGCTCGGCGCCGACGTCGTGCTGCCCCGCGGGAACGACTTCGCCGACCGCGTCCGCGAGCGGTACCCGGAGGGCGTCGACGGCGCCGTCGACGGTGCGCTGCTCGACGCGGCCCTCGTGCCGGCGGTGAAGGACGGCGCCACGATCGTCACGGTGCGCGGCTACGACGAGAAGGCCGACCGAGGCGTCACGTTCGCCCCGATCTTCGTCGGCGACTACGCCCAGGAGCGGGCGAAGCTCGACCAGCTGCGCAAGCAGGCCGAGTCCGGCACCGTCACGCTGCGGGTGGCCGCAGTGCTGTCGAAGGAGGAGGCGCCCGAGGCGCACCGCAGGCTCGAGGCCGGCGGCGTGCGCGGGCGCATCGTCCTCGCCTTCTGAGTCAGGGGTGGCGCCGGTGGGCCTGCGCGTGGTGGTGCTCGTGGATCCGGGCGTGCAGCTCGAGGTGGAGCTCGGCGAGCCGCAGGTTGTCCGCCCCGCCGACCCACACGACGATCGGCCCCTCGTCGGGCGCGTCGCACAGCCACTCGGACAGCCACGCGCGCACGGCACGTTCCACCCGCGCGCCGCGGGGTAGGAGACGTGCCTCGTCGCCGACCCGGGCCCGGGTCAGCCACCGGACGCCGACCCGGACGGGCGCGTCGAGCGCTGCGACGTGCTCGTCGGTGTCGACCTCGAGGTAGACCTGGCCGTACGCATTCTCGGGCAGGCGGTCGAGGACCGAGCGGATATAGGGGATGTCGCCCTGCTCGCCGACCAGGAGGACGTGCGGGTGGGGGCCGGCGTCGCAGAGGCACATGACCGACGAGTCAGGTAAGGCTCGCCTCACTGGCAAGGGCGTGTCGGGTGCTGGACCAGATCCCCGACCCGTCGTCGCTCCGCCCCGGTGGCGTCATGACCTGCGCCGACGAGGTCTTCGGACGTGCCTGACCCCCGTTGTCCCCACGATTCGGAACCGGCTTTCCGCTCAGTGGATTACCCTCGTATGAGGATTTCCGGCAGTCCGTAGGCTGGCCCCATGGCGGCCGCCGCGAGGTGGTGCCGGACCGCCGTGACCGCACCTCGAGCCAAGGAGTCCACGAGATGACGACCGCACAGTCCGCCGGCGCGCCAGGGGCCGACGATCGGGTCGAGCGCGCAGGCCTGGACGTCTACGCGCCGCTGGCCGCCTTCGTCGAGGACGAGGCCCTGCCCGGCACCGGCATCGACGCCGACGCCTTCTGGGGCGGCCTCGCCTCGATCATCGCCGACCTCACGCCGGAGAACCGCCGCCTGCTCGGCGTGCGCGACGAGCTCCAGGCCGCGATCGACCAGTACCACAAGGACCAGCCCGGCCTGCCGGACCCCGCGAAGTACACGGAGTTCCTGCGGGAGATCGGCTACCTCGTCGAGGAGCCGGCGGACTTCACCATCACGACGACGAAGGTCGACACCGAGGTCGCCGACGTCGCCGGCCCGCAGCTCGTGGTGCCCCTCCTCAACGCCCGCTTCGCCATCAACGCCGCGAACGCCCGATGGGGCTCGCTCTACGACGCGCTCTACGGCACGGACGCGATCGCCGACGAGGGCGAGCTCGCCCGCGGCGCGGAGTTCAACACCGTCCGCGCGGCGGAGGTCGTGCGCCGCGGCCGCGAGATCCTCGACCAGGCCGTCCCGCTGGAGAGCGGCTCGCACGCCGACGCCACCGCCTACCGGGTCGAGGACGGCGTGCTGCGCGTCGACCTCGCCGGCTCCGGCGACGCCGGTTCGACCACCGGCCTCGCCGACCCGAGTGCCTTCGTCGGCTACACGGGCGACGCCGCCGCCCCGGCCACCGTGCTCCTCGTCCACAACAAGCTGCACCTCGAGCTCGTCGTCGACCACTCGGGCGCGATCGGCGCCACCGACTCGGCGGGCGTGCAGGACATCGTCATCGAGTCCGCGATCTCCACGATCATGGACCTCGAGGACTCGGTGGCCGCCGTCGTGCCGGCGGACAAGGTCCTCGGCTACCGCAACTGGCGCGAGCTCGTCAGCGGCACGCTGACGGAGGAGGTGACGAAGAACGGCCGCACCTTCACCCGTTCCCTCAACCCCGACCGCGAGTACACCGGCGCCGACGGCTCGCCCGTGGTGCTCCCGGGCCGCTCCCTGCTGTGGATCCGCAACGTCGGCCACCTCATGCGCACGGACGCGGTGAAGGACGCCGAGGGGCAGGACGTGTTCGAAGGCATCCTCGACGCCGCGATCACCGCGCTCGGTACCCTCCCGGACCTGTCCGGCGAGCGCGCGGGCACGAACTCGCGCGAGGGCTCGATCTACGTCGTCAAGCCCAAGATGCACGGGCCGGCGGAGGTCGCGTTCGCGGCCGAGCTCTTCTCCCGCGTCGAGGCGCTCCTCGGCCTCGAGCACGGCACGATCAAGATGGGCATCATGGACGAGGAGCGGCGCACCACCGTCAACCTCCGTGCCGCGATCGCCGAGGCCGCGGACCGCGTGGCGTTCATCAACACCGGCTTCCTCGACCGCACGGGCGACGAGATCCACACCTCCCTGCACGCCGGCGTCGTCCTGCCCAAGGGTCAGATCAAGGGCCTCGAGCTCATGGCCGCCTACGAGACGGCCAACGTCGACGCGGGCCTGCGTGCCGGGTTCTCCGGCAAGGCGCAGATCGGCAAGGGGATGTGGGCGGCGCCCGACCTCATGGCGGACATGCTCGAGCAGAAGGGCGCCCACCCCCGCACGGGCGCGAACACCGCCTGGGTCCCCTCGCCGACGGCCGCCACGCTCCACGCGCTGCACTACCTCGAGGTCGACGTCGACGCCGTGCGCGCCGAGATCACCGGCCGCGAGCCGCAGAGCGTCGACCCGATCCTCGTCCCGCCGCTGACGGACCAGGACCTCTCCGACGACGACGTGCGCTCGTCGCTCGACGACAACGTCCAGTCGATCCTCGGCTACGTGGTGCGCTGGATCGACCAGGGCGTCGGCTGCTCGAAGGTCCCGGACATCAACGGCATCGCGCTCATGGAGGACCGCGCCACTCTGCGGATCTCCTCGCAGCTCCTGGCGAACTGGCTGCACCACGGCGTGATCACGGTGGCCGACGTCGACGACGCCCTGCAGCGCCTCGCCCCCGTGGTCGACGAGCAGAACGCCGGCGACCCGAACTACGAGGCGCTCATCGGTGCCGACGGTCCCGGTGTGGCCTTCCGGGCCGCGCGGGCCCTGATCGTCGAGGGTGCGGACCAGCCCAACGGGTACACCGAGCCGATCCTCCACCGGATGCGCCGCGAGAAGCTCGGGGCGCCTCCGCAGGTCTGAGGGGCGTCTGGAGGTCGATCGTCTCTGGTCGCCCCCACTGCGCACCGCCTCCCGGTGAGCAGCGGGGGCGATCTGCGTCTGCCCCGTGTCGCTCGGCCCGGCGCCCCTAGGTTCAGTCCGTCTCGGTGAGCCGGCCGGCGTCCATGTGCCAACGCCGCGTCGCACGCACGCCGCCGAGCATCCGGCGGTCGTGCGTCACCAGCAGGACGGTGCCGCCGAACGAGTCGACGGCCTGCTCGAGCTGCTCGACGGCGGGCAGGTCGAGGTGGTTCGTCGGCTCGTCGAGCACGAGGAAGTTGACCCCGCGCGCCTGGAGGAGCGCGAGCGCGGCGCGGGTGCGCTCGCCGGGGGAGAGGGAGCCTGACGGTCGCGTCGCGCGGTCGCCGGCGAGCCCGAACTTGGCGAGCAGCGTGCGGGAATCTTCGGGAGAGAGGCCGGAGGCGTCGGTGAACGTCCTGGTCAGAGGCTCGTTGCCGTCGAAGGTGTCGCGGGCCTGATCCACCTCCCCGACGACGACGCCCGACCCGAGCGATGCCCGGCCCTCGTCGGGGGCGAGCCGCCCGAGCAGGAGCGCGAGCAGGGTCGACTTCCCCGAGCCGTTCGCGCCCGTGAGCACCACGCGGTCGCCCCACGAGATCTCGGCGGTGACCGGCCCGAGCGTGAAGGTGCCCGCGAAGGGCTGGTGAGCTGCGGCGTCGTGGGGCGTGTCCGTGGGGCGAGCGGAGCCTGCGGCGCCGGCGAGCGGTGAGGTGGCTGCGGAGCCGAGGGTGACGACGGCGTCGTCGAGCGTGGCGACGACCGTGCCCGAGCGCGGCGCCTCGGCCACCGTCATCCGCAGCTGCCACTCCTTGCGGGGCTCGGGGACCTCCTCGAGGCGTTCGATCGCGCGCTCGGTCTGGGAGATCTTCGCCGCGAGCTTCTCGGTGCGGGCCTTGGCTGCGTGGATGATGTGCTTGTCGCCGTCGGTGGCCTTCTTGCGGGCGTTCCGGATGCCCGTGGAGGTCCACTCCTTCTGCTGCTGGTGGCGGGCCTTGAGGCCGGAGACCTTGTCGGCGTAGGCGTCGTAGGCCTCGCGGGCCCGGCGGCGGGCCACGGCGCGTTCGGCCAGGTAGGACTCGTAGCCGCCGTCGTAGACGGACACCTGGTGCTGCGCGGAGTCGATCTCGACGATGCCGGTGGTCGTGCGCGCGAGGAACTCGCGGTCGTGGCTGACGACGACGATGCCCTGCCGCGCCCCCGCCACGAACGTCTCGAGCTGCTCGAGCCCGGCGAGGTCGAGGTCGTTGGTGGGCTCGTCGAGCAGGAGGATGTCGTAGCGCTGGAGGAGGAGCACGGCGAGCGACGCGCGGGCCGCCTCGCCGCCCGAGAGCGTGGTGGTCGCGGCGTCGAGCTCGGCGGCCAGCCCGAGCCGGGAGACGACCTCCGCCGTGCGTTCGGCCAGGTCGGCGCCACCGAGGGCGAGCCATCTGTCGAGCGCGGTCGCGTACCGGTCCTCGGCAGCGCGGCCCGGATCGGTGGTGGCGAGCGCGGCCGCGGCGTCGTTCATCTCGGCCTCTGCCGCCGCGACGCCCGTGCGGCGCCCGATCATCGCCGGGAGCGTCTCGCCGGGCCGGCGGTCGGGCTCCTGGGCGAGAAGCCCGACGGTCGCCGTCGGGGGTGCGAGCACCACCTGCCCGCTGACCTCCGGCCCCCCGTCGTCGAGATTGCGGTTGGGAGCACCCGACCCGGCCGTGCTGTCGTCGAGATTGCGGTTGGTGGCCCGCGTGCCGGCGCTCTCGTCGAGATTGCGGTTGGGGGCTCGTCCGGTCGTATCGGCCTGTCCGCCCCCATGGTCGAGAGTGTGGTCCAGCGAACGCGTGTCGGCCGCGGCAAGAATCTCGAGCAAGGTCGACTTGCCCGCGCCGTTGGGACCCGCGAGGCCCCACACCTCGCCCGGTGCGACGGTCAGGTCGAGGTCCGAGAACAGCTCGCGTGGGCCCCGGAGGGCGCGCAGCCCGATCGCGCGCAGGGTGGCAGACATGGGCGCCAGCGTAGGTCGGGCCCTGCCGGTGGCCGAACTCATTCCGGTGGGGAGCGACTCGGCTCTCACGGACGTGTCGTGAGGTGCTCCAGTGGTGCGGGATGCTGGTGTGACTGCCCTGATCAGCAGTGGTGTTCCCGCACCCCGCACGCAGCCATAACGGGGCCGAACGACCAGGTGTCCGGTGGGTGACGGACCGGTGTCGGGCCGTGCTCCACAGGATGTTCGGCTTGTCCACGGGTGTGTGCACACGGGTGTGGACACAGCCTGTGGACAAGCCGGCGGTCGGTCAGCTCCCCGCGGTCGTCACGACGGTCGTCGCGTGGACCTTGCCGCGCTTGGGGTCCCATACCACGCTCCGGGTTGTGATCGGCCCGTTATCAGCCTCGCGATGCTCGACAGCCCCCGCGTGGGGCGTCCCTGATGCCCGCATCACATCGTTGACCTGCGCATACGCCACCTTCGCCGGAAGAATCACCGGCGATCCGAACTCGACCTCCCACGTGGTGGACCCGGGGCGACCGGCCGCGTGGAGCGCTCGCGCGGCGGTGTACATGCCGTGCGCGATGCGCCGCGGGAACCCGAAGGCGCGAGCTCCCAAACGGGAGGTGTGGATCGGATTGCGATCCCCCGAGACCTGTGCATAGGTGTGGATGTCGCTCTCGGAGACCGCCCACAGCGCCTGCGGACGGTGCGGGATCTCGACGCGCGGCCGCTCCTCGGCTGCCGGCCCGCGGTCGAGTCCGGTCGGAGCCGAGCCCTTGGCCAGGTACGTCGCTCGTCCGGACCACACGGGCTCGCCCTTCGAGGTGCGTGCGAGGACCGACAGATCGACCGTCGTCCCCCGCTTGTGCTCCCGCGCGTCGTGCGCCCAGGCGGTCACGGTGAGCTCCTCGCCGAGGCGCACCGGCCGCGTCTGCGTGATCCGGTTGGACACGTGGATCATGCCGAGCGGCGAGAACGGGAAGTCCGCCCGCGCCATGAGTGCCACGGCCAACGGGAACGCGAGGACGTGCACGAAGCCCGGGGGCAGCGTGTCGTCCACGGGCGCGCCCACGAGGTGCTGGTACGCGGTGAGGTGCGCGGCGTCGGCCCGGACGGGACCGGCAGCCAGCGCCACCTCGGGCAGCCCCGCCGCCGGCCGCGAGGCGAGGACGGCCTGCGCCGAGCGCCCGAGCACGGTCCGGTAGGTGGCCCCGAGCGGCGGGACGTCCCCGACCTCCTCGACCCGGAACGACGACGGAGGACCGAAGAACGCACCGTCGTCGTCGGAGGTTTCTCCGCTGTTCCGGTCGGAGTCCAGCGTCCCCTCGCGCGTGTACGGCGATGCGCTCGCGTGCCGCGGAGAGGTCTGCTCGCTCGCCGAACGGGGGAGGGAGCCGGACCGATCACCGGCGGACATCCCCTTGTTCGTCGCACCGGGGAGGTCGCCCGACGGCTCCGGGTGGTACGTCCCGTTGGTCATCGCGGGATCACTTCCCCACGAGGAGCTGGCCGCACACGCGCAGCACCTCACCGTTGATGCCCCCGGCCTGCGGGGAGGCGAGGAACGCGATCGCCTCGGCCACGTCGACCGGGAGCCCGCCCTGCTGCAGCGACGACATGCGCCTTGACATCTGCCGCGGCACCGGCGGGATCTTCGCCGTCATGTCCGTCTCGATGAACCCCGGGGCCACGGCGTTGGCCGTCCCGCCGGAGGCCGCCATGAGCGGCGCCAGCGCGCGGGTCATCCCGATGATCCCGGACTTCGCGTACCCGTAGTTCGTCTGGCCGCGGTTGCCGGCGATGCCGGAGGTCGAGGCCAGCGAGATGATCCGCGGCGCGTGCGTGGCGTCGCCGAGCACGCCGGGCTCCGCGAACGTCTCGTTCATCGTCACGGGAGCGGCGATGTTGACCGCGAGCAGGTCGGCGAACCGGTCCTCGGTCATGTTGGCCAGAAGCTTGTCCCGCAGGATCCCGGCGTTGTGCACCACCACGTCGAGCCGGCCGTACCGCGCGTGGGCGGCGGCGAGGATCTTCTCCGCGGCGTCCTCGCGCGTGACGTCGAGCTGCACGGCGATACCGCCGGCCTTGTTGACCGTGGAGGCGAGGGCCTCCCCGGCGGAGGGCACGTCGATGCCGACGACGTGGGCGCCGTCCCGGGCGGCCACGCGGGCGATCTCCGCGCCGATGCCGCGCGCGGCACCGGTCACCGCGACGACGAGACCCGTGAGCGGGCGCGCCCAGTCCGCGGGCGCCTCCCCGCCGGGACCGGCGCTGAGGATCTGACCGTCGACGAACGCCGAGCGCGCGGACAGCAGGAACCGTGCGGCACCGGCCGGCGACGGATCGCCCGCAGACGCGCCTCCGACCAGGGCGATCGCGTTCCCGGTCGCCCCGGCGCGCAGCTCCTTGGCGAGCGAGCGGACGAATCCGTCCACTCCGGCTCGGGCGGCCGCGAGTCGCGGCGCGTCCCCCTCCTCGGCGGCCCGCGAGATGACGAGCACCCGCCCGTTCGGCGCGAGGTCGCGCAGCGTCCCGCCCACCTCGAGCGCCGGGTCGGTGAGGTCGGCGCTCCGCTCGAGCCCGGTCGCCACGAGCACGACGGCGCCGAGCTTCCGCGAGGCCCCCGGACCGGCGTCGCGGCGGACGTCGGCGCCCCAGGCGAGCAGGTGCTCCACCAGTGCCTCGGAGTCGACCCGCGCGGCGTCGGACCCGTCGGTGAGGACGAGAACCGGCCCCGGCGTCAGCGGGGAGTCGACCGCCGTGAGGTCGTCGGTGCGGCGCAGCACGGCGGGCCGGGGCAGGCCGAGCTGCTTGGCGACCGCCTGGCCGGCACCGCCGTTGACGAAGGAGAGGTAGGAGTCGTTCACGCCGCCTCCAAGATCATGGCGACGGCCTGGCCGCCGGCCGCGCACACCGAGATGAGGCCGAGGGCCTTCTCGCCGGGGCGGACCTGGGACTCGCCACGCTCGGCGAGGAGCTTGGACAGCGTGCCGACGATCCGGCCGCCGGTCGCGGCGAACGGGTGCCCGGCGGCGAGCGAGGAGCCCGCCACGTTGAGGCGGCTGCGGTCCACGGTGCCCACCGGCTCGCTGCGGCCGAGGCGCTCGCGCGCGAACGTCTCGTCCTCGAGCGCCGCCAGGGTGGAGAGCACGGTGGACGCGAAGGCCTCGTGGATCTCGACGAGGTCGAAGTCGGCGAGCGTGAGGCCGGTGCGCTCGAGCAGGGCAGGGATCGCGAACGCGCCGCCCATGAGCAGGCCCTGCGCGCCGTCGACGAAGGAGACCGCGCCGGGCTGCGCGTCGACCACGTGCGCGAGGACGGGCAGGCCACGCTCGGTGGCCCACTCGTCGGAGGAGAGCAGGACCGCGGAGGCGCCGTCGGACAGCGGGGTCGAGTTGCCGGCGGTCATCGTGGCCGGCGGCGCGCCCTCGGGCAGGTTCTTCGTGCCGAAGACCGGCTTGAGCTTGCCCAGCTTCTCGAGCGACGTGTCCGGGCGCAGCGCCTCGTCCTTCGTCAGGCCCCGCAACGGGGTGAGCAGGTCGTCGAAGAACCCGCGCTCGTAGGCGGCGGCGAGGTTGTGGTGCGAGGCGAGCGCGAGCTCGTCCTGCGCCTCCCGGCTGATCCCCCACGCGGCGGTCGTCAGGGCCTGGTGCTCACCCATCGACAGGCCGGTCCGGGGCTCGTTGACGTCGGGCGCGACGGGCGCGAGGTCGCCCGGCCGGATCTTTGCGAACGCCTTGAGGCGGTCGGTGGTGGAACGGGCGCGCGAGGCCGTGAGCAGGATCCGGCGCAGCTTCTCGCTGACGACGATCGGGGCGTCCGACGCCGAGTCGGTCCCACCCGCGACGCCGACCTCGATCTGCCCGAGCGCGATCTTGTTCGCCACCCCGACCGCGGCCTCCATGCCCGTGGCGCACGCGCGCTGGACGTCGTAGGCCGGCGTGGTGGGGTCGAGCGCGGTGCCGAGGACCGACTCGCGGGTGAGGTTGAAGTCCTTGGGCTGCTTGAGCACGGCGCCCGCGGCGACCTCGTCCAGGCGCTCGCCCGCGAGGCCGGTGCGGGCCACGAGGCCCTCGATCGCGGCCGTGAGCAGGTCCTTCGGGCTCAGGGAGTTGTAGGCCGAGCCGGCCTTGCCGAACGGGGTGCGGTTCGCGGCCACGACGGCGGCGCGGCGTGGGGTGGGCATGGGAATCACGTGGGGTCCTCGCTTCGCTGGGACGGACGGTCGGAACGGTAGGCAGCCGGTCGGACGGCACGCAGAAAACTGGCCGGTACCGAAAGTACCTGATACTTTGAGTCCATGGTACAGCCCGAGAGCGAGGATGTCGCGAGCACCGTGGTGCCCGCCGCCGCGCCAAGCGCTGCCGCGCCCGTGGCCGGGCGTCCCGTGAGCGGGGCGCCGCGCGCCGACGGCCGCACGACGAGGTGGGCGGACCACCGCGCCACCCGCACGCTCGAGCTCGTGCGCGCCGCCCGCCGCTGCGTCCACGAGCGGGGCCCCGACGTCTCGATGGACGACCTCGCCGCCCACATGGGCACCTCGAAGTCGATCCTCTACCGCTACTTCACGGACAAGGCCGGGCTGCAGCGGGCCGTCGGCCAGCACGTCCTCCAGCGCATCCTGCGCGAGCTGACCGAGGCCGCCGGCCACTCCGGCGGTCCGCGCGAGCGCATCCACGCGATGGTGGCCGCCTACCTGCGCCTCGTCGACGACGCCCCGCACGTCTACGCGTTCGTCACCTCGCCCACGGCCGAGGCCTCGGGCGACGTCCGCGGGTTCGTCGCCGAGGTCGACGTCATCGTCGCGCGCACGCTCGTGCCCGCGGTCCTCGGGCTCGACGACGACAGTCAGGTCGACCGCATCTCGCCCGCGACGGCCACGCGGGCCACCCTGTGGGCGTCCGGGGTCACCGGCACGGTGCGCTCCGTCGCGGACAGGTGGCTCGCCGCGCGCGCCGAGATCGAGTCACGGTCCGACGACGCCGAACGGCCCGCCGCGGCCTCCGTCCCCGGGACGACCCCCGACGAGGCGGACGCAACCGCGGGGCGAGGCTCCGCCGTCGTGCCCGGGACGACCACCGACCAGGGGGACGTGCCCGCGGGGCGAGGCTCCGCCGTCGTGCCCGGTCCGTCCCCCGACCAGGGGGACCCGACGACGCAGCGAGGCGGCGTCGTCGGGGGACTGCCCCACAGCGAGATCGACGATGCCGTCGCCGGCATCGAGCGGGACGAGCTCGCCGCCTTCATCGCCTCGTGGCTGTGGGACGGGGCCGTCGGCGTGCTGCGCCGCGCCCGGACCGACACCAGACCCCGCACCGTCCCGACCACCAAGACCGACAAGGACGTCTCGTGACCCAGACCCCCATCCGCCCGACGGACAGCACCCCGACGACCACGCCGTCGGCCCACACACCGGCCTCGGTCGACCGGCCCGACCTGCGCATCGACGTCGCCGAGCTCACCCGCCTGGTCGGCGGCCGCTGGTGGCACCTGCGCCAGGGCGCGCGCGACCTCGCGCTCGACCCGCGCATGCGCAAGATCGAGGGCCTGAGCCACCACGAGCACCGCGAGCGTGTGCTCGAGCAGCTCCACCTGCTCACCGAGATCGGCGACCCGCTGCGCGCCTTCCCCACGCGCCTGGGCGGGAAGGACGACCACGGCGGCTCGCTCGCGACGTTCGAGGAGCTCGTCGTCGCCGACCCGTCGTTGCAGATCAAGGCGGGCGTGCAGTGGGGGCTGTTCGCGTCGGCGATCCTCCACCTCGGCACCGCCGAGCAGCACGACCGCTTCCTGCCCGGCGCCATGGACCTCACGGTCCCCGGCGCCTTCGCGATGACCGAGCGCGGGCACGGGTCCGACGTCTCCGGCGTGCTCACCACGGCCACCTACGACGCCGACACGGACGAGATCGTCGTGCACACCCCGGTCGAGGCCGCGCAGAAGGAGTACCTCGGCAACGCCGCCCTGCACGGGGTCGCGGCGGTCGTGTTCGCGCAGCTGATCGTCGGCGGCGTCAACCACGGCGTGCATGCGATGTACGTGCCCGTGCGCGAGCAGCGGCCCGACGGCTCGCTCGTGCTCCTGCCCGGCGTGGGCAGCGCGGACGACGGCGTCAAGGGCGGCCTCAACGGCATCGACAACGGGCGCCTGTGGTTCGACCACGTGCGCATCCCGCGCGTCAACCTCCTGCCCCGGTACGGATCGATCGACGAGGACGGGACCTACTCCTCGCCGATCGAGTCGCCCGGGCGCCGGTTCTTCACGATGCTCTCCACGCTCGTGCAGGGGCGGGTGTCGCTGTCGAACGCGGCGTCCGGCTCCGCGCGGATGGCGCTCGCGATCGCGGTGACCCACGCGGAGCAGCGGCGCCAGTTCACCGGCGGCGACCCGCAGGAGGAGGTCGTCCTCCTCGACTACCAGCGCCACCAGCGCCGGCTGCTGCCGAGGATCGCCCGCACGTACGCGCTGTCCTTCCTCGGGGCCGAGCTGCTCGAGCGGTTCGACGACGTCTTCTCCGGCCGGCACGACACCGACGAGGACCGCCAGGACCTCGAGACCCTCGCCGCCGCCACGAAGCCGCTGGCCACGTGGAACGCGCTCGACACGATCCAGGAGGCGCGCGAGGCCTGCGGCGGCGCCGGCTACATGGCGGAGAACCGGCTGACCGGCCTGCACCAGGACCTCGACGTGTACGCCACGTTCGAGGGGGACAACAACGTGCTCCTCCAGCTCGTCGGGAAGCGGCTGATGACCGACGCCGGCAGGGAGATGATGCAGATGGACGTGGCGGGCACCGTGCGGTGGGTCGCCGCGCGCGCCGCCGACACGGCCCTGCACCGCACGCCGCTGCGCCGGGCGGCGCAGTCGATCCGGGACTCCGGTTCGAAGGCCCGCTCCGCCGGGCACCTGCGCTCCGCCGACGTCCAGCGCGAGCTCCTCGAGGAGCGCGTGGAGACGATGGTCGAGGAGATCGTCCTCGGGATGCGCGCCGCCCGCGGCGAGTCCGACGAGAAGGCCTTCGAGGTCTTCAACTCCCACCAGGACCGGATCATCGCCGCGGCGCGTGCGCACGGTGAGCTGCTCGCGTGGGAGGCGTTCACCGACGCCCTGTCGCGGGTGCGGGACAAGGAGACCTTCGAGGTGCTGCGGACCGTGCGCGACCTCTACGGCCTCACCGTCATCGAGGCCGACCTCGCCTGGTACCTCGTCAACGGCCGGATGACCATGCAGCGCGCGAAGACCGTGACCAGCTACGTCGAGCGGCTGCTGGCGCGGCTGCGGCCGCACGCGAAGGCGCTGGTCGACGGGTTCGGGTACTCGCCCGAGCACCTCGGCGCGACGATCGCCGGCCCGGGGGAGGGGGAGCGGCAGCGCGCGACGCGGGAGTACCAGCGGCGGCTGCGCGCTTCCGGCGAGGCGCCCGTGGACGAGAAGACGATGCGGGCGCGGGCGAAGCAGGAGTCCCAGGACGCGAGGGCGGAGCAGCCCGGCGCGCCTGCGTAGTCGGGGGGCTCGTCCGTTGGCGAGCGCGGGGAGTTTCCTCGGCGAGTGAGGGGAGGATTTCTGCCGACGAGCGAGGGGACTGCTGCCTGGCGGGTGAGCGGGGCGGCGGCCTTGGTCGGCGACTGAGCGGACTGCTGCCCGGCGCTCCGTCGACCTCGTGCATTTCCGCTGACCCAGGGAGTTGTGCGCCGACCCAGGGAGTTATGTGCCGAGCCAGGTAGGTATGTGCCGAGCCAGGTAGGTATGCGCCGACCCACGTAGATATGTGCCGAACCCACCTACGCCGTGACCTGGCTCGGCACTCAACCACTTGGCTCGGCGTTAAGCCCCTGTCTCGGCACTCAACCCTCAGGCTCGGCGCTAAGCCCCTGGCTCGGCAGTCAATGTCTGAGGTCGGCGGGGCCGCGTGGGTTCGGCGAGGGACTGCGGGTTCGGCGCTCCACTCCTATGTCGGACCAGCGACCCGGGCGCCGGACGCCCGCACCCGCGCCGCGCCCCACGTCCGTTGCGTCTCCAGCGCCCAGAACCACACGAACAGCGCGATCTCGTACCACTCGACGGCGAGCAGCCGGTACTCCCACCCGATCAGGTCCAGCACCCCGAAGATCGGCGCCCCCGCCGCCATCAGCCAGAAGATCAACTGGTAGCGGCGGCGCAGGTCGCGGCGCCCCGAGTCGAGCGAGGCGTGCGGCCGCCCGGCCAGCTCCGGCCACGCGTGACTCGCCACCGCGATCGCGAGGTTGACGATGAGCAGCACCGCGGCTGCCACGTGGATTCCCGCGAAGTCGCCGCCCTCGACCACCCGCCAGACCACGAGGCCGACGAATGCCACCAGCACCACGTTCATCGCGTTCGCGGCTACCCGCGTGAGCCGGTGCCGCTCGATCGGCGCGGGCCGCGACGGCGAGAACCGCAGCTCCAGCACGACGAACACCACCGACATCACCAGCACCGTCACGCAGGTGGCCCGCAGGGCGGTGACCATCTCGTGGCGTGCGGCGTCGTCGAGGGCGTCAAGCGTGGGCCCGATCGAGGTCGGCACGAGCGCCACGAAGATCGCGAAGAACCCCGCGACGTCGAGGCTGAAGTCCTCCAGCGCCGACGCGCCGCGGTACGCCACCAGGCACGCCGCGATCGCCATCATCACGCCGACGAACATGTCCCGGATCGGCCCCAGGTAGTACGCGCTGATCGACTCCTCGATCGCGCCAAGCCAGAAGAACGCGAGCACGGACCCGAGCAGCAGCAGCGCCGGCAGCGTCATGAGCATGAGCCGCAGGTACAGGTACGTCACCCGCGACACCGCGCCCGACGCCGAAGCCTCGCCCGCGTATTCCGGCTCGCCCGGAGCGAGGGTCGGGTCGGTCGCGGGGCGCCGCCCCGATGGTCGACCGTCGCCCGCCTGATCCGCCCCTGCACTCACGGCGTCAGGCTATCCAGCGCCGCCGACGTCGGTCCCACCCGCGCGGTCGCTCAGCGCCGCCAGAGGTCCTGGTCGGGCGGGGTGGCCCAGGGCCGGTCGGCCGGTGCGCTCGGGCGCGCGGTGGCCGGGCGGGGATGTGCGCCGTCGGGCGTGGTCTTGGCGGTTGCGGGGCTGGCGGTTGCGGAGGGAGACGGCGAAGCGGCAGGTCCGGCAGTGCGGTGGGGGGCCGGGCGGTGCCGGTCGTCGTCGGGAGCGGTGGTCGTCCCCGCACCCTCCGCGCGGTCCCGCTCCTGCATGACGTGCTCGGCGAGGCGGCGGGCGGTCGCTGCCCTGCGTGCGGGCGAGTTCACCCGCGTGGCCGCGGGCAGGAGCAGCAGCGTGAGGAGGATCAGCACGCCGATGGCCTCCTTCCACAGGACCGACCAGATCCCGGGGCGCAGGATCGCCCCGTTGTCCGCGAGGCAGACGAAGCTGGTCGAGACGCCTTGTCCGCCGTCGGCGAGGGAGGTGGTCGTCGAGATCGCGCGGACGTCCTCGTAGCCGGGCGGGCAGATGAAGCCGAGGGGCTGCAGCAGCTCGACGTGCCCCGGCCAGATGAACCACAGCGCCATGAGCACGAACGGGACGATCGGCGCCGCGATGAGCACGGCGAGGAGGGGGACGGCGAGCGCGCTGCCGCCGGGGTCGGGTGCGGTCGCGGTCGCAGGTGCGGTCGCGGTTGCCGGGGCGGACCGGGCCGGGGCCGTGCGCGAGTGCGGGGGCGTGGAGGGGTGTCCGGCGTCGGGCATGGTCATTGGACGAGCTCCCCGTCGGCGTCGAAGGTGACGCGCTCGACCGTGCGCCGTGGATCGCTGAACGTGAACGCGATCTCGGGCGCGCAGTGCGGTGGCATGCCGGGTGGGTCGCCGGTGGGGGACATCGCGTGGGCGTCGGTGGCGCGTGGAGGGGCGCAGCTGACGGCGAGGTCGACGGCCATCTCGCCGGGGGCGACGCCGCGGAGCGCGAGGGCCTCGTCGTAGAGCTCGCCGATCCGGTCGAGCGCGGGGACGTCGGAGAGGACGAACCAGCCGTCGACGGCGTCGGTCGGGTAGGGGCCGATGTTCGACGCGTCGTCGAGGCCGCGCACGTTCCACTGGTCCCACAGAGGCTCGGTGGCCGGCGAGGCGAGGACGGTGACGTGCTCGGGGGACGCGTTCATGCGGTTGATGGCGAGCTCGCCGGGGCTGATCTCGAGGGCTCCGGCGACGGCGTCCCGGGCGGACTCGAAGCGCTCGCGGTCGGCGCTCGGACCGCGGCGGGCGGCCTCGTCGAGGACCTCGTGGTACGGCTCGGCGCCGACGCAGGCGGTGAGCGTGGTGGCGAGCGCGGCGGTGACGATCACGAGCCCGACGGCGGAGCGCACCTCGTGCCTCCGCCTCCCCTGCGTCGTGGTCGAGCCCGGGGGAGTGGGGAGAGGGTCTCTCACGAGGCCAAGGTAAGCGTGATCACAGGTGGCGGGACCCGGCGGCCGGGGGGAGCGGTGCCCATGCGGGTGGCGCTGCGATGTCGTGGTCGTCGTCAGTCCGGCTCCCGAAGTCGGATCGGTCGTGGACCGGTCGCGCCGAGCGACAGCGCCCATGGGCCCGGCCCGAGCTTGACCGCCTGTCGCTGAAGTCGTTGTTCATGCCTGAGGAAGAGATCGACCTGATCGGACGGCGAGAGGTCGCGCTTGGCGCCGATCCACACGGATCGGATGCCGTGCTCCCAATAGACGCGCAGCTCGGCTGGGCGCGTGCGAATCCGGCGGTCGCGACTGAGCACGATCGGGTCGCGGTGAGCGATCACAGGCATCCACTCGGTGTCAGGGGTGCCGAGAGGGACCTCGGGGAGGTCCGGGTGGTCGGGGAAGAGAATGTCGATCCGTCCCGCGCGATGAAGGAGCAGGCCCAGTCCGAGTGCGTTCTCGTCGGTGAAGTACCTCGGGGCCGGCGGCACCTCCATGTCAGGCGACCCGGTCGGTGCTCGCGATCATCTCGAACCTCAGCGCGGAGTCCACCTGGTCGGGGCTGAGTGAGTAAAGGTCAGCGAGCTCCTCGCGGTTGGAGCCCGCACGGTAGGCCTCAGCAAGAACCTCGGTCCTCACGTTGCGGACCGCAGGCTGGCCGAAGGCATGGCGGGGGTCCATCACGACCTCGGGGGCGTATCGGTGGAGTCGGAGGCGGCCCGCGACCGCGCCCTCGTAGTCGATCGACCGATGGAATCGTTCGGCGGCCTCGGTGAGCACGAACTGTCCGTCTCGGACGACGACCATGCGTAACGGCCGATCCAGGCCCACGTCGTCCTGGACCAGTTGGACCAGCTCTCGGCCCTCGACGTCGAGGAACGGGCGCGCGTGCGCGAGCGGATAGCGCCCGAAGGTCTCCCGGAGCTTCTCGATCGCCGGGCGCATGCGCGCGACGGCCACGTCACGTGCCCGGAACTCGGCCAGGAGTCGGGCCTCGACCATCTCGCCCCAGGTGACCTCGTCGGAGCCCGTGGGTTCCTCTCGAAGGACCGGTTCGTAGAAGGTCTCGCGCCGTGTGTAGCCCTCGAGCCACCGACGCCCGGTCCCCGGCTGGAGCGCGACCAGTCGGTCTACGTCCGCGTAGGAGTAGAGCGCTCGGTCGAGCAGGGAGGCTGTCATGACCGGATTCTCGCACTCGGGATCCGGCGTTGCTCGCGTTATCAACAGGGTGGCGCGGGGTGCGTCAGCGCTTGCCCCAGAGGTCGTCGACCGGGCCGCTCGCCCAGCCGCCTGAGGTGGGGGTGGCCGGGCCGGCCGGTGCTGTCGGGTAGCTCGAGGTGGTCGGGCCGGCAGACGTGGGGTTGCCGGCCGCCTGGGTGACCGGGGGCTGTGGGGCGGTCGGGCCGGACGACGAGCCTCTCCGCGACGGCAGCACGGCGATGAGCACGACGACCGTGACAACCACCAGTCCGATCATCACCGTCTCGCGCCAGATCACGCTCCACCAGCCGGGGTCGTGCACGGCGCCGGAGGCGCTCCGGCACAGCTCCCTCGTGTCGATGATCGGATCCTCGCCCACCTCGGAGTACGTGCGCCTGAACTCGTTGGCGCGTGCGTAGCCGTCGGGGCAGAACAGCTGGTCGGGGAAGTAGTTGATGTGCGTCGGCCAGACACCCCACGCGAGGATCAGCATCGGGACCACGGCGATGAGGACGAAGCAGACCGACGCGGCCAGGGGGAGGAGGAAGTTCTGCAGGACCTTCAGCGTGGAACGGGGGCGGTCGGCCCGCTCGTTGTGCACGGTCTCATCCTGCGTCACCCGGTGCCCACTCCCCGGGGGTACCGCTCCTCGCTCACGGATTCCGGCCCCCGTCCCGGTCGGTACCGCTCCCCGGTCACGAGAACCGCCCTTTTGCCGCCCAGGTAGATTCGACCCAGCCAGGCCGTAGTCACAGGCCCGCACGTCAGTCCGCCCGCGAGTCCGTGAGGTCGCCAGCATGTCCGCAGACACCCCCGCATCCGGCGCCGGAGCGCCCGACGAGACGCACGGCTCGCCTGCGCCTGCACAAACCGCAATCTCGACGACGAACGACGACGCCGCGCCTGCACCAACCGCAATCTCGACGAGCAGCTCCACCACCCCGGCCCCGCGGCACGACGAGACCGTCGACGACGCCGCCGCGACCCCGGCCACCCCGATGCCCTTCGCGGAGCTCGGCCTCAAGGACAACGAGTACGCGCGCATCGTCGAGCTGCTCGGCCGCCGCCCCACCTCCGCCGAGCTCGCCATGTACTCCGTCATGTGGTCGGAGCACTGCAGCTACAAGTCCTCCAAGCGCCACCTGCGCCAGTTCGGCAGCAAGACCACGGACGCGATGAAGGAGAACCTCCTCGTCGGCATCGGGGAGAACGCGGGCGTCGTCGACGTCGGCGACGGCTGGGCGGTGACCTTCAAGGTCGAGTCCCACAACCACCCCAGCTACGTGGAGCCGTTCCAGGGCGCGGCGACCGGCGTGGGCGGCATCGTCCGCGACATCATCGCCATGGGCGCCCGCCCGATTGCCGTCATGGACCAGCTGCGGTTCGGCGCGCCGGACCACCAGGACACGTCACGTGTCGCGCACGGCGTCGTCGCGGGTATCAGCTCGTACGGCAACAGCCTGGGCCTGCCGAACATCGGCGGCGAGCTCGACCTCGACCCGGTCTACCAGGGCAACCCGCTCGTCAACGCCCTCGCGATCGGCGTGCTGCGCCACGAGGACATCCACCTGGCCAACGCGTCCGGCGCCGGCAACAAGGTGGTCCTGTTCGGCGCGCGCACGGGCGGCGACGGCATCGGCGGCGCGTCGATCCTCGCGTCGGAGACCTTCGACGAGGGCGGGCCGGTCAAGCGCCCGTCGGTGCAGGTCGGGGACCCGTTCATGGAGAAGGTGCTCATCGAGTGCTGCCTCGAGCTCTTCGCGGACGAGCTCGTCGAGGGCATCCAGGACCTCGGCGCGGCCGGCATCTCCTGCGCCACCTCCGAGCTCGCGTCCAACGGCGACGGCGGCATGCACGTCGACCTCGAGACCGTCCTCCTGCGCGACCCCAGCCTCACCGCCGGCGAGATCCTCATGAGCGAGTCGCAGGAGCGGATGATGGCCGTCGTCGCGCCGGACAAGCTCGACGCCTTCCTCGCCGTGACCGAGCGGTGGGAGGTCGAGACCTCGGTCATCGGCGAGGTCACCGGCACCGGTCGCCTGACGATCGACCACCACGGCAGCCGGATCGTCGACGTCGACCCGCGCACCGTCGCCCACGACGGCCCCGTCTACGACCGCCCCTACGCGCGGCCGGACTGGCTCGACCCGATCGTCGCGGACACCGCCGCAGATCTTTCACGCCCGACGACGCCGGACACCCTCGCGGCCGACATCCGCGCGGTCGCCCTCGACCCCAACCAGGCGTCCAAGGGCTGGGTGACCGACCAGTACGACCGCTTCGTCCAGGGCCGCACGGCCCTCGCCCAGCCCGACGACGCCGGCGTCCTGCGCATCGACGAGTCGACCAACCGCGGCGTGGCGCTCGCGACCGACGCCAACCACCGCTACGCGTTCCTCGACCCGCGTACCGGCGCCGCCCAGGCCCTGGTGGAGGCGGCCCGCAACGTCGCCACCGTCGGCGCCCGCCCGATGGCCGTCACCGACTGCCTCAACCTCGGCAACCCCGAGGACCCGGGCGCGATGTGGCAGCTCGTCGAGACGGTCACGGGCCTCGCGGACGCCTGCCTCGCGTACGGCATCCCCGTCACCGGCGGCAACGTCTCGCTCTACAACTCGACCGGCGAGCCGGGCACGGCGACCTCCTCGATCCATCCCACCCCCGTGGTGGGCGTCCTCGGCCTGCACGACGACGTCACGCGCGCCACGCCGTCCGGCTGGCGTGGGCAGGGGGAGACCATCGTCCTCCTCGGCGCCACCGCGCTCGAGCTCGACGGCTCCGCCTGGGCGCAGACCGTGCACAGCCACCTCGGCGGCACGCCGCCGCGGGTCGACGTCGCGGCGGAGAAGGCCCTTGTCGAGACCCTGCTCGCCATCCACGGCGAGGGGCTCGCCACGGCCGCCCACGACCTCGCGACCGGCGGCCTCGCCCAGGCGCTCGTCGACGCGTCGACCCGCTACGGCGTCGGGGCGGAGATCGATCTCACGCCGGTGACCGAGCGCGACGGGATCGACCTCGCGACGGCCCTGTTCAGCGAGTCGCAGGCGCGGGCGCTCGTCGTCGTCGCGCCGGGGGACGTTGCCCGGGTGGAGGCGCTCGCCGCCGCGCAGGGCGTACCGTGCGCGACGGTCGGAACCACCGGCGGGACCACCCTCGCGGTCGGCGGAGTCACGGGGATCGACGTCGTCGGACTTGCCGAGGACTCGGCGGCCGTGCTGCCCGCACTCTGGGACTGATCTCGACGCGAGGTGGTCGACGCGGCATCGTGGGGGAACCCACGACCCGCCGTTGGCACGTTGCTGAGACAATCGTGGACGGTGACTGGTGCGTCCCGTGCACCACGGCCGACGCACCACGCGTGAGCCGCGCGAGCACCACCGAACGCGAGCAGCCCCGAACGACTGTCGCGAGTACCGAACGGACCACCCGCCCGGCGTGAGCCGGGCCCGATGTCAGGAGCCGCATGATCGACGAGCTGCAGGCGGTGTACGACGAGGTCGTCACCCGCGACCCGGGCCAGCCCGAGTTCCACCAGGCCGTGCACGAGGTGCTCGGCTCGATCGGCGACATCGCCCTGCGCGAGGACTACGAGCGGGCCGCGATCCTGCGCCGCATCGTCGAGCCGGACCGCCAGATCATGTTCCGCGTGCCGTGGGTCGACGACGCCGGCCGCACCCAGGTCAACCGCGGCTACCGCGTGGAGTTCTCCTCCGCGCTCGGCCCGTACAAGGGCGGGCTGCGGTTCCACCCGTCGGTCAACCTCGGCGTCATCAAGTTCCTCGGCTTCGAGCAGATCTTCAAGAACGCGCTCACCGGTCAGGGCATCGGCGGCGGCAAGGGCGGGTCCGACTTCGACCCGCACGGCAAGTCCGACAGCGAGGTCATGCGCTTCTGCCAGTCGTTCATGACCGAGCTGTACCGCCACATCGGCGAGTACACCGACGTCCCCGCCGGCGACATCGGCGTGGGCGGCCGCGAGATCGGCTACATGTTCGGCCAGTACAAGCGCATCACCAACCGCTTCGAGGCCGGCGTGCTGACCGGCAAGGGCACCGGCTGGGGCGGCTCGTTCGGCCGCACCGAGGCCACCGGCTACGGCACCGTCTTCTTCACCGAGCGCATGCTCAGCCGCCAGGGCAAGTCGCTCGACGGCCAGCGCGTCGTGGTCTCCGGCTCCGGCAACGTGGCGATCTACGCGATCCAGAAGGCCCAGCAGCTGGGCGCGCACGTCGTGGCGTTCTCCGACTCCTCGGGCTACGTGCTCGACGAGCAGGGCGTCGACGTCGAGCTCCTCCGCGAGGTCAAGGAGGTCCGTCGCGGCCGCGTGGCCGACTACGTCGAGGGGCGTCCCGGAGCCGAGCTCCGGACCGAGGGCTCCGTCTGGGACCTGCCGTGCACGATCGCGCTGCCCTGCGCCACGCAGAACGAGCTCGACGAGAACCACGCCCGCACGCTCGTGGACAACGGGGTGATCGCCGTGGCCGAGGGCGCGAACATGCCCTCGACGCCCGAGGCCGTCGACATCTTCCAGGCCGCCGGCACCGCGTTCGGCCCGGGCAAGGCCGCGAACGCCGGTGGCGTGGCGACGTCCGCGCTCGAGATGGAGCAGAACGCCTCGCGCGAGCAGTGGAACTTCGACAAGACGGTGGCGCGGCTCGAGGTCGTCATGACCCAGATCCACGACACCGTGGCGCGCACGGCCGAGCGGCACGACGCCCCGGGGAACTATGTCCTCGGTGCGAACGTCGCCGGCTACGCCAAGGTGGCGGACGCGCTCCTGGCGCACGGCGTCGTCTGACCACTTCTTGTCGAGAGTGCGGGTTGGCTCGCAACTTCCTTCGTCGAGATTGCGGTTCGTCGTCACCGAGATTGCGGTTTGTCGTCGTCGAGATTGCGGTTGGGGGCCCAACCGCAATCTCGACGAAGGGGGAGGGGCGCGAAACCTAACAAAACAACTCCCCACCCAACCCCCCACGCACAAGGGCGCTCTCACGCTGGACAGACGGAGGCTCCCAACCGCAATCTCGACGAGCACCAACCGCAATCTCGACGAATTCCCCTCGGCAACACCCCTCGGAGGAGACATGACCCGCACGGTTCGTCCGGCGCTCGCCGCCGGCATCCTCGGCGCGGCCCTCGCGCTCGCGGCCTGCACGGGTGACGACTCGTCCACCCCCAGCCCCGCCGCCGAGACCCCGCCGGAGTCCGACACCTCCGCCGCCGAGGCCGACCAGCGCGCCGAGGAGGCCGCGGCCACGCTCGCGGACCTGCCGACCACGGACGTCGACGTCAGCCCCGACGAGAACTACCTCACCGCCGTCGGCGCCCCGGACGCCGAGGTGACGATGGTCGTCTTCGAGGACTACCTGTGCCACTACTGCCAGGCCATGTCCACGCAGGCGCTGCCGGAGCTGCAGGACCTCGTCGACGACGGCACGCTGCGCATCGAGTACCGCGACGTCGGCGTGCTCGCCCCCCAGTCCGTCACCCTCGCGCAGGCGGCGTGGGCGGCCGCGCAGCAGGACGGCTACGCCGCGTACCACGAGTCGCTCATGGCCGACCCGCCGGCGGCCGAGGACGTCACGGCGGAGACGCTGACCGAGCGTGCCGTCGAGGCCGGCCTCGAGGCCGAGCAGTTCGGCACCGACCTCGCCGCCGCCGACACCGCCGCCCAGATCAGCGCCAACGCCCAGCTCGCGATGGACATCGACCTCAGCGGCACGCCGACCACCGTGGTCGGCGGGTTCGTCATGGTCGGCCTGCAGGACGCGGAGACGCTGCGGCTCGCCGTCGAGGGCGTCGCCGCGGGTGTCACGCCGGGCGGGGAGACCTCGAGCGAGTCGGGTTCCGGCCCCTCCGCGTAAGGACGATGCCCGACGCCGAAGCTCACCTCGCGTGCGTCGCGGAGGGCCGCGTAGCGGCCACGATCGACGACGACGAACGACTCGCCCGCTCCCGGGATTCCGCGTCCTCGTCGAGAGTGCCGTTGGGGCCCCAACCGCACTCTCGGCGAGAGAAGTGGCGTCAGCGCAGTCGCGACACATCGGGCACCTCGCCGGCGCCCGACCAACCGCGGGTGAACTCTTGGAGACCGGCGAACGATCCTATAGTTCGGCCTTCACCCCGGGGATAACCTGGCTGAGCCTTACCCCTGTCGGCCCGACGAAAGACTGAGGTCACCCTCCTATGTCACGCCCCTCCCGCGTCAGGATCACGGCCAGCGCCGGCGTCCTCGCGCTCATCGGATCGGTCGCTGCTGCGGCCCCGGCCTTCGCGGTCGAGAACGAGGACGGCACGGTCACCATCGACCTCGCCGTCATCACCGACTTCCACGGCCACATCGAGACGGCCGCCCAGGTGCAGACCGTCGTCGACGGCATCCGCGCCGAGAACGAGACCGGCACGCTGTTCCTCAGCGCCGGTGACAACATCGGCGGCTCCGCGTTCGTGTCGGCCATCGCCAACGACCAGCCGACGATCGACATCCTCAACGCGATGGGCCTCGACCACACGGCCGTCGGCAACCACGAGTTCGACCAGGGCTACGAGGACCTGCGCGACCGCGTCATCCCCGCGTCGGAGTTCTCGCACCTCGGCGCCAACGTCGCCGGTGCGCCGGAGATCGCGGACCCGGGCTTCGTCGTCGAGGAGATCGACGGCGTGCGCGTCGGCATCATCGGCACGGTCACCTCCGACACCCCGAACGTCGTGTCGCCGGCCGGCATCGAGGGCCTCGAGTTCCAGGACGAGGTCGAGGTCGCCAACGAGCGCGCCGCCGCCCTGTCCGACGGTGACGACGCGAACGGCGAGGCGGACGTCGTCGTCGCGGTCATCCACGAGGACGCCGACATCATCGGCCCCGGCCTCTCCGAGGACGTCGACGCCGCGTTCGGTGGTCACTCGCACCTCGTCAAGGCCGGCGAGACCGGCGCGGGCGCCCCGCTGCTGCAGCCGGGCAACTTCGGCAGCCACGTGGCCAACACGCAGCTGACCGTCAACCCGGAGTCGGGTGAGATCACGGTCGACACGGCCGAGAACATCGAGATCACCGAGGAGACGGCGCGCAACGAGGAGATCGAGGCGCTCTACCAGGAGGCCCTCGCCGAGAGCGAGGTGCTCGGCCAGGAGGAGGTCGGCACCGTCATCGCCGCCTTCAACCGTGGCTCGCGCACCGGCGCCCCGGACGGCACGAACCGTGGCGCCGAGTCCACGCTCGGCAACCTCCTCGGCGACGCCGCGCTCGCGTCGGCGAACGAGTTCAATCTCAACGCCGACATCGGCGTCATCAACCCGGGCGGCATCCGCGCGGACCTCGACCCGAACGGCGACGGCACGGTCACCTACGCGGAGGCCTTCGACGTCCAGCCCTTCGGCAACACGATCGGCGCCGTGACGATCCCGGGCGCGGACCTGCGGCTCCTCCTCGAGCAGCAGCTGCGCACCGCGACCGACTCGCACCCGTACCTCGCGCTCGGCTGGTCCGAGAACCTCGACTACGTGTGGGACCCGGAGAGCAACGAGATCCTCTCCCTGACGATCGACGGCGAGCCCGTGGCCGACGACCAGGAGGTCCGCATCGCGGGCAACACCTTCCTCCTCGCCGGCGGGGACGCTTTCACCGGCTTCACGGACAACGCGAGCAACTTCGTCGACACCGGCGTCCAGGACGTGCAGGCGCTCAACGACTACCTCGCGGCCAACGAGCAGCTGGCCCCGAGCTACGACCAGGCGTCGATCGGCTGGACCGGTCCGACCACGGCCGCGGCCGGCGAGACCGTCTCGGTCGACCTCTCGGGCCTGTCCTTCACCACCGAGCCCGACGCCAAGCCCTTCGAGGTCGAGGTCCTCCTCGGCGAGGAGGTCATCGGTTCGGGCGAGGTCAACAACGACCCGTCGGACGGCTACAACACGACCGGTACCTCCACGGTCGAGATCACGATCCCCGAGGGCGCCGAGGCCGGCGAGCAGTCGCTGACCGTCAACGCCGAGCCCACCGTCGCCCAGGTGCCCTTCGAGGTTACTGCCGGCGTCGAGGAGCCCGAGCCGACGCCCCCCTCGGCCGGCCGCGGCTTCTACCTCAACAACGGCTGGGACGCGAACGCCGAGCACGAGTTCTCCTTCGGCCGCGTCGGTGACGACGTCCTCGCGGGCGACTGGGACGGCGACGGGCAGGACACCCTGGCCGTGCGTCGCGGGAACGCCTACTTCCTCACCAACTCGCTGTTCGGTGGCGACGCCGACGTCGAGCTGACCTACGGCCGTGCGTCCGACGACGTCCTCGTGGGTGACTGGGACGGCGACAGCGTGGACACCTTCGCCGTGCGCCGCGGCAACGGCTACTTCCTCTCGAACTCGCACGAGTCGGGCTGGGCGGAGACCGAGCTGGACTACGGCCGTGCGAACGACCAGGTCCTCGTCGGTGACTACGACGGCGACGCCGTGGACACCTTCGCGGTTCGTCGTGGCAACACCTACTTCGTCTCCAACGCGCTCGAGTCCGGCTGGGCCGACGCGGAGTTCGGCTACGGCCGCGCGGGCGACGAGGTGCTCGTGGGTGACTGGGACGGCGACGGCAACGACACGTTCGCCTCGCGTCGCGGCAACCTCTACCTCATGTCCAACGCCCTCCAGGGTGGCTGGGCCGAGATCGAGCAGAACTACGGCCGCTCCGGCGACGAGGTCTTCGTCGGCGACTGGGACGGCGACGGCACGGACACCCTGGGTGTCCGCCGCTGATCCAGGAGGGATGCGCCCGCCTCACTCACATGGCGAGTGAGCGGATCTCCTCCTGACGAGTGAGCGGATTCCGGTCCGACACACACCGAGCGCTCCTCCACCCGATCCGGGTGGGGGAGCGCTCGGTCGTTCACCAGGAGCGTCCGACGGCGTCGCCTCGCCCGGGTGGGTCGCGCACCGCGCGCAGGGGTTCGTCGTCGTCGGCGTACCCTCGCGGGCACGTCCGAGCTGAGCGAGGGGCACGTGACGGCAGGGGGAGCGGTGTGTGCCGCGTAGGACTCGGCGCCCGACCCCCGCAACGAGTCGACTGAGAGCAGGCACCGGTGGCAGCTCCAGCAGCGGACTGGGCCCGCGAGCGAGTGGAGGCGGTTCGTGACGAACCGTCGGAGCGCCTGCGCCTGATGGCGTCGCTGTACGAACCCGCTGGCGCGGCGAGGCCGAGGCACCTGCCGTTCCGGCGTGCCGCGCTGGCCTTCATGGGGTGGCAGGTGGGCCGCGGTCTTCTCAATCCGACCGAGGGCGCCACCCCGGGCCCGGGAGAACCACGCCTCGCGGGCATGCCGACACAGCCGGGCAGCCCGTGGTGGCGGGCGGTGAACGAGCGCCTGCTGCTGGACACCGCCGAGGGGCGGGCGATGATCACCTACCCGGGGTCTCGCCCGTCGACGTCGAGCGCGGCCCTGGCTGCCGCGTTCGCGCGTCGTCCCTCGGCCCGGAACTGGTACCGGGCCCACAACGCGTCTGTCGTCGCCGGCTACCTCGAGCACCGGGAGCTCGCCGAGGACGAGGACCGGATCGAGCGCTTCTTCCTCAACCTCGTGCTGGTGCGCGTGCTCTACGCGCACGCGCTCGTCGCCGCTCCGCGCCTCGCCCTGTCATGGTCGGCGCCGGTGGCCCGCCTGCTCGGTGATCCACGCCTCGGCATGACCGGGATCTTCATGTCGCTCTCGCGCGTCCTGCCCGACTCCTACCCGCTGGGGGACGACGTGGAATCAGTGGTCGCCATCGAGCACGGGTTCGGTCGGCTCCTCGACGTCGGCGTGATCCGTCCGCGCATCCCTGCGCTGTTCCGGTGGTCCGCGACCGAGCTCGCAGCGCCCCGCCTGATGGACCTGCTGGACGACGACGTGCCCGCGTATGCGTGGGACCCCACCGACGCGACGTCGTGGAACCAGGAGCCGTCGCCACTGGCGCGGCTGGCCCGACGGGCGCTACCGGTGCGCACGCGGGCCCCAGGGCACTCGTGAGCCGTCCAGGAGACTCGGGACGGTCGATACCGCGCAACCTCGGTGGCTCGAGTGAGACCTCGCCGCGCGGGGAGTCCCACCGATCAGCGAGGATGGCCCGGTGAACGACCTCTCCGCGCCCGCCGACCTTGTCGGGCTGGCGGCGCAGCTGGCCCGCGTGAACGACACCGTGACGCCCGCCGGCTCACGCGCACGCTCGCCCCGCCCGATCCTCGGCATCACCGGCGCTCCCGGCGCGGGCAAGTCGACCCTCGCCGCCTCGCTCGCGGAGGGCCTGCGGGCGAGTGTCAAGGGCCGTTGAGTTCTGCCCATAGGCGGTCAGTGTTTCGTCCCGCTGGTGGCCATCAGAACTGCCCACTGGTGGCCAGCTGGTTTGCCCGCTTGGGTGGTGATGCTGGCCACCGTGATGGGATCAGTTCAGTGGCATGACTCCCTTCCCGGCCATCGCCTGGGTCATCCGCACGGAGTCTCCGGTGGTCTGGCAGACGTGGGCGTGGTGCAGGAGCCGGTCCACGGTGGCGGTGGCCAGGGTCTTGGGCATCAGTTCGTCGAAACCGGCTGGGTGCAGGTTGGAGCTGATGGCCACGGAGCGTTTCTCGTAGGCGGCGTCCACGATCCGGTAGAGGCCCTCGGCGGCATCGTCGGCGACCGGCAGCAGCCCGATGTCATCGATGATGACCAGGTCGGCGCGCAGGATCCGGGCCACGGCCTTGGTGATGGTGTCATCGGGCCGATGAGCTCGGATCATCGCCCCGAGGTCCTCAAGGGTGAACCAGGCCACCCGTCGGCCCTCCTCGACGGCTTGCTGGCCCAGGGCCTCGAGGAAGAAGGTCTTGCCGGTGCCGGAGGGCCCGCAGACCACGAGGTTCTCCCTGCGTGAGAGCCATTCCAGGGTGCGCAGGGACTGCTGGGTGGGGGCCAGGATCGAGGAGGCCTGTTCATCCCAGGTGGTGAAGGTCTTGCCGGTGGGGAATCCGGCGGCCTTGCGCCGGGCGGCGAGCATGGACCGGGCCCGCCCGGCGGTCTCCTCCGTCAAGAGAGCCTTGAGGACTTCGGCCGGTTCCCAGCGTTGGGCCCGGGCGGTGGCCAGGACCTCGGCGGCGATCCCTCGGGCGTGGGGCATCTTCAGCTGCCGCATCAGCGCCTCGAGCTCGGCCGGCAGCGCCGGTGCGGTGGTGTTCGGGGTCGTGATGCTCATCGGGCTGCCCCCTCGGTGCTGGTGGTGCCGAGGCCGGCCCAGCCGGCGGTGCCCTGCGTCAGGGACCGTTCCTCCGTCGCGGCGTGAGTCCCGGTGCGGTGGCCGGCGGCGGTGAGCAGGGAGGACAGGTCCCCGTGGGCGAAGCGGTGGTGCACGGCGGCGACCCCGAGGGCCTTGTCGACCTGGTCGGTGCCGGTCAGCTTGGCCAGGGTGACGGCCTCGGCCATCTTCTGGCCGATCCGCGCCGTGCCGGCCGCGGCGGCCTCCACCAGCCAGGTCCTCGCCCCGGCCCCGATGCCCAGGAACTCCGCTTCCGCCGCCGAACGAGGCGTCGGGGTGTAGTCCCCGGGCACCTTGTCCGCCTGGTGGCCGGGGAAGTGCGCGTCGTCGATGGCCGGAGACCCGGGCCGGGCCAGCTGATGCCGGGCGACCTCCACCGGACCATCGGCACCGGCGTGCATGATGACCACCTGCGAGTCCGGGCCGGTGCCGTGATGGCGGACGAAGACCTCGGCCCCGAGCAGGTGCGCCGGCACCGAGTACTGGGCGTTCTCGAAGGAGACCATCGGCGTGTTCTCCGGCACCCTGCGTCCGACCCCGTAGGAGACGGTGTGCGCCGTGGCGGGGATGCGGTGCAGCGCGCCAGCCTCCTCGGCGAGCATGTCGGCCGGGCGGCGGCGGGTCACCCGGTGCTCCCGGGCGTTGACCAGGGCCATGAACGACTGACATGCCTCTTCGAGCTCGGCGAACGAGGTGTACTCGGTCCGCAGGTTGGTGTCCTTCGGAACCAGATCGGCCTTGGCCAGTTTCACCGCGTTCTCCACCCCGCCCTTGGCAGCCGGGTCCGCCGGCCGGCAGGTCAGCACCTCCACCCCGTAGTGCGCCGCGAACGCCACGGTGGCCTGGTTGCGCACCGGCACCCCGGCCACATGGGAGACCGTCACCGTCTTCTCGTTGTCCGTGAGCACATACGTCGGGGCACCCCCGATCAGCCGGAAACACCGGTCCAGGGCAGCGAACACGCTCGGAGCCGTCCTATCACGCAGGGCGATGACGATCCGAAAGCGAGACCAGGCCAGCCAGGCCACGAACAGCACCGTCTTGGCCCCGTCAATCACCGGCCCATCGCCGAAGTCGTACTGCAACCAGCCCCCGGGCTCGGTGATCCAGGGCCGGTGCACCCGCCGCCTCCCAGCCCGCCAGGCGGCCTTCACCTCCGCCACCGCCCGGCGGGTGGAACGCTCCGAGCCGGTGTAGCCCATCACGGTGAGCTTGTCGTGCACGACATCGGCGCGGATCCGCCCGGTGGAGGCCTCGACCCATTCCTCGATCTTGGGCAGCCACGCGTCGGTGACCCTCGGGCGACTGGCTCCGGCTCCAGGGGCCTGGCCGGCATCGCGGGCCTGCACCAGCCGGGCCACGGTGTGGTGGGAGCAACCGGTCAACTCGGCGGCACCCCGCAATGACCTGGTCAGGTCATAGGCACTGAGTATTCTCATGGTTTCTACGGCATCCTTCATTCAGGGCCTCTTCCTCGCTGGATTCGATTCGACACCGATATCCAACCCGGGGAAGGGGCCCCCGCCGTCTCACGACGCGGCGGGCAACGAGTAGCGCGGGCAAACCAGATGGCCAGCACCGGGCAGAGCCGGTGGCCATCACTGGGCAGTCCTTGTGGCCGTCAGCGGGTCATTCCCTGGCCACCTATGGGCAGCTTTTCATGGCCGCTGACAG